>JADZDP010000107.1 GCA_020850995.1 Deltaproteobacteria bacterium | reverse complement strand
CGTCGCCCAGGCGGCCGAACTTCTTGATGTACTGCTCGCGCACCAGCTCGCGGAACTTGTCCTTCGAGATCTGGTAGTCGCCGAGGAAGCTCGACACCGCGAAGAAGGCGCCCAAGAACGCGTTGCCCTGCATGCGCAACTGCAGCTCGGGCCGATCGGTGGCGCGCTTGGCGATCTCGAAGCCCGGCAGGATGAAGAGCCGGAGGTCTTTCTCGACGATCTCGCGGCGCAGTGCGTGCGGGATGCGCGTCCAGGCCTTGTCGGGCGTCTCGTCGCTCTCCCACACGAAGGCGCCGCCCTTCTGCATGCCCTGCAAGGGGTTCGAGTGGGTGAACGCCTTCGGGTCACAGCAGAGCACCACGTCGACGTGGCGCAGGTCGCAGTTCACCCGAATGCGCTCGGGCGCCACCACCAGGAAGTAGGCCGTGGGCGCGCCCTTCTTCTCGGAGCCGTACTTGGGGTTGGCGCTGACGTGCAGCACCTCCGCCGCCTGGCCGCTCTTATCGACGAGGCCGCGCTCCTTGGCGATGGCCTCGCCCAGGTTGCCGACGATCATGCCGAGGTTCTTGCCGGTGGTGATCATGCCCCAGCCGCCGATGGAGTGCAGGCGCACCGAGATGGCCTTCTCCGGCAGCAAGGAGGGCGCCGAGGCAGACACCACCGCGTAGGGGTGCGGCACGCCCAAGACGAAGTAGCGCTCGCCGTCACGCGCGCTCTTGCCGTCGCTGCGCGCGATCTTGCCGGTGGCGTATTGCCAAGCGCCGAGGATGTGCTCGGGGCGGAAGTCGCGCGAGCCGAGGCCGTAGCTGCCGCAGAACAGCGTGGGCATCTCGTCAGGCGCGATGGGCGGAACGCTGCCGGTGCCGACGTTTCCCTCGCTCGCCGCGCGCCACGCCTCAAGCGCCTTGCCGAGCGCGGTGCGCACGTCGCGCGCCAGAGCGTTGTCGCCACTCATGGCGTCGTCGACGCGCTCCAGCACGATGACATTCTTTTTGCCGCGCAGCGCGCGCGCCAGCGCCGCTTCGGGGAAGGGGCGCACCACGTTGAGGTGGATCGAGCCCACCCGCTCGCCGTGGGTCTTCGCAATCCAATCAACGGCGCACTCGATGTTCTCCGCGGCGCAGCCGAGCGAGAGGAACACCGTGTCCGCGCCGTCGCAGTTGTGCTCGGTGAGAAGGCCGTAGCGGCGGCCCGTCAGCTCGGCGAAGCGGGAGTACGACTCCTCGAGGAAGCCGAGGATGGGCTCGGAGAAGTTGTTGCGGCGCGCGATCACGCCCTGCATGTAGTGCTCTTGGTTCTGCACCGGGCCGATGAGCGCGGGGTTCTTCAGGTCGATGATCTCGGGCACGCGGCGCCGCGTTGGCCCAAAGAGCTCGCGCTGCGCCGGTGTGGGGCAGGGGATGACGTCGTCGGCGGCACCCAAGAGCTCGCGGATCAGCTCGGCCTCGTGCATCAAGAAGGTGCGCTCGAGGTGGCTCGTCAAAAAGCCGTCTTGCACGTTGATGCCGGGGTTGAGCGCCAGCTCGGTCACGCGGCGCAAGATGAGCGCCTGATCGGCGGCCTGCTGCGCGTCCTTGCCCACGAGGATGATCCAGCCGGTGTCGAGCGCGGCGTAGAAGTCGTCGTGGCCGCAGTGGACGTTGAGCGCGTGCTTGGTGAGCGCGCGCGCCGCGCACTGCACGACCAACGTCGAGAGCTTGCCAGGCGCGTGGTAGTACTGCTCGAGGCCGTAGACGAGGCCTTGGCCCGAGGTGAAGTTCACCACGCGCTTGCCCGTCACCGACGCCGCGATGGCCCCGCCCTGGGCCGCGTGCTCGCCCTCGGTCTCGATGGCCAGGGTGCGGTTGCCGAACACGTTGAGCTTGCCCTCGGCGAAGGCCTGCTGGAACAGCTCGCCCATCTCGGTGGACGGGGTGATGGGGTAGAACACGCCGGCGTCGGCCACGCGCGCCTCGGTCAGGTAGGCGACCAGCTGGTTGCCGTTGGCGACGACGCGGATGCCGGGGTAGCGCGGGGTGCTGGACATGGGGGCCTCCCGAAGGAGGGCTTAGCAAACCTATGGGCCTGGCGAAGAGGTAGTTCTCCCCGGATTCGGGCGCGTTTTGCCGCGGGGCGGGGGTTCGCGCGACCACAGCCCGGCGCACGACAACAGGCAAGACGGAAGGAAGCTGGGGCTTGTTGTTTCGCCTTCATGGCGTGATCGCTGCTCTCGCGAGAGCAGGCGCCGGTGCGTTCCTGCGGCGCCGACGCGCTGGGTGACGACGTCACCGCCGGGCAAACGGCCCCCCTCTACCTCATAGGAATGGGGGAAGCTGTTCCGGGTTCGCCACAGGGGTGTGGCGAGGTTGGCACGGCCCTCCCCAGTACTCTGGGGAGGGAGGTAGGGAGGGGTCCGTAGCGCTCGCCCGGACGCCCCGCCGACTCGGCAAGCCGAGCCTTCATCATGGCACCGCCGCTTGCTCTCGCGAGAGCAGCGACCCTGGTCGAAGGCGGGAGGACAAGCCCCAGATCACGCTGCCAGCAACTCAGCCAGGCGCGCGAAGAAAGGGCGGTGCCTCCGTCGCCGTGCCGCGGTCACCTGCCCCAGGCCACCCTGACAAGCACGCCGCCCGGGAATAGGCGCGTTGGAACGCGATTCTAACGACGGCACCTCGGCGCCCGCCGACCCGCGTCACAGATCCCCATTACAGCCTGCATCCAAAGTTCCCATCGCCCGCGTCCGCACGACATGAAAACACGCCCTGCGTTGCGCGGGCGTTGCGCACGGGTTGGTGCTGGCAGGAGGACCGGTCGCGTATGAGCCTCATCGAGCTGAGCGGGATCGAGAAGAGCTACCGCATGGGCGACAACGTGGTGCGCGCGCTCCGCGGCGCCTCGCTCAGCGTGGAGCAGGGCGAGATGGTCGCCATCATGGGGGCCTCGGGCTCGGGCAAGTCGACGATGCTGAACGTGATCGGCACCCTCGACCGGCCCGACGGGGGCAGCTACGTGCTCGATGGCGAGGCCGTCGAGTCCTACGACGAGGTGCAGCTCAGCGAGCTGCGCAACCGCAAGATCGGCTTCGTGTTCCAGGCCTTCCACCTCTTGCCGCGCGACAACGCGCTCGAGAATGTGGAGCTCCCCATGGTGTACGCCGGCGAGCGCGCGTCGGTGCGCAAGAAGCGCGCCGCCGAGGCGCTGGCCCGCGTGGGCTTGGCGGACCGCATGGATCACCTGCCGACGCAGCTCAGCGGCGGGCAACAGCAGCGCGTCTCCATCGCGCGCGCGCTGGTGAACGACCCGGTGCTCCTGCTCGCCGACGAGCCCACCGGCGCCCTCGACTCGGCGACCACGGCGCAGGTGATGGAGCTGTTCACCGAGCTGCATGCGCAGGGCATGTCGATCGTCATGGTCACGCACGACCCGAACATCGCCAAGTACGCCAAGCGCGTCGTCACCTTCAGCGACGGCGCGGTCATCTCCGACGAGAGGCGCCCATGAGCATGATCACCACGGCGCTCGCGCTCGCCCTCGCCCTGGAGCTTGGCGCCGCCGCGCCGCGCCCGCTCACCCTCGACGAGGCGATCGCCCTCGCGTTGGCGTCGGCGCCCAGCGTGACCGTGCACCAGGTCGCCGCGGAGCGCGCGCGCTTGCAGACGCTGCGCGCCAACCTCGAGCGCATCCACGCCAGCGTCGACGCCACCGCCAGCGCGCTCTACGTGAGCCCGCCCTTCGTGCCGGTGAGCGGCACGTCCGCCAGCTACGGCGCGCTCCTGCCGCTGGCCAACCTCGAGGCCAGCGTGAGCGCGCCACTCTTCTCGGGCTTCCGTGTTTCGGCTGACATCGCGCGCGCCGAGCACTTGGAGAAGGCGGTCGCCGCAGATCTCGCGGCCGAGCGCCACGCGGTGGCCTTGGCGGTGGCCCGCGCCTACTGGAGCGAGCGTCGCCTGGCGCTCCTCGAGGGCGCGCAGCGCGCGGCCGGCGAGCGGCTCGTGGAGAGCGAGCGCCTGATTCAGGCGCGCATCAGCGCAGGCCTGGCAGCGGGCCTCGACGCCAACCGCGCGGCGGCGCGGCGCGTCCAGCTCGACGTCGAGGCGACCACCCTGGCGGCACAGCGACGCGAGGCGCGCGCGCGGCTCGCGGTGCTGCTCGGCATAGACGAGGAGCTCGAGCTGGTGGACGCCGCCACGGTGGCCGTTGCTCCCGAGCCCAACGTAAGCTCGGTGGTCCAGCGCGCGCTCGACCGGCGCTCGGAGTTGCGCGCCACCGACTGGCGCACGCTGGCGCTCGCCGAAGAGAAGCGCGCGCAAGAGAGCGCCTATTGGCCGCAGCTCGACGCGGGCGTCTTGGCGCAGCTCGGCAACAACCCGTCGGTGGCGGGCGTGGGCTCGCGCGCCATCGCGGGCATCAACGGCGACGTGCAGGCCGGGCTGTTCTTGCGCATGAACCTGTTCGACACCTTCGCCACCACCCACGCCGTCGAGGATCTGGCGCACCGCCAGCGCCTGGCTGCCCTCGAGCGGCGCGCGCAGACGCGCAGCATCGAGAGCGAAGCGCGCGTGGCGCATGCGCGCGTGAGCTCACTTGTTGAGCAGCGCGCGGCGCTGGTGAAGGCGCGCGAGCTCATCGCCGACAACCTGGCGACGCTCGAGCGCGTCTACGGGAACGGCGACGTGCTCTTCACCGAGGTGCTCGACGTGCAGGTGGAGCTGGCCAACGCCGAGCGCCAGATCGTGGGCGTCGACGCCGAGCTGGTGCTGGCCGAGCTCGAGCTGGCGGCGGCCACCGGCACCTGGACGCCGGGTGGCTCGGCACCTTCGCAGACCTCTGGAGCGACCCCATGAAGAAGCGCAAGTGGATCACGCGGCTCACCCTCGTCATCGTGCTGGCCGGCGCCGTCTCGGCCGTGGCCATGACGCTGCGCGGGGCAGACGCCAAGCCCGTGGACGAGGCGCTCATCACCAAGGTGAAGCGCGCCGACCTGGCCGTCGAGGTCATCGACACGGGCAAGATCGAGCCCCGCGAGAAGGTCGACATCAAGTCGAAGGTCGCCGGCGTGGTGCAAGAGGTGCTGGTGGACGAGGGGCAGGTGGTGAAGCAGGGGCAGACGCTCCTGCGCCTCGACCCCGTGGACTACGCGCGCGAGGCGGCGCGCGCCGACGCCGAGCTGGCGCAGGCGCAGCAGGCGCTGACCTTCGCCGAGCAGGCGCTGGCGCGGAAGAAGGCGGCGCTGGCCGAGCGCGCCATCGCCGCGGCCGACGTGGAGGCGGCGCAAAACGAGGTCGACATGCGCAAGGCGTCGATCCGCATCGCCGAGGTTTCGGTGAGCGCGGCGCGCGATCGGCTGCGCTCCTGCGAGATCAAGAGCCCGCTCGACGGCACGGTCATCGAGCGCGGCATCGAGCCCGGCGAGGTGGTGTCGCCCGGTGTGCAGGCGACCTTCGAGGGCAAGCCGCTCTTGACGGTCGCCGACCTGTCGACGCTCTTGGTGCGCTCGGAGCTGAACCAGATCGACGTGGCGCGCGTGGTGCTCGAGCAGCAGGTGAAGGTCACGCTCGACGCGCTCCCCGACAAGAGCTGGGAGGCCACGGTCACCAAGATCGCGCCGGCGGCGGTCAAGGCGCAGGGCCGCGACGCCGAGGTGTTCCCGGTGGAGGCCACCTTGCGCGCGGCCGACGCCGCCATCAAGTCCGGCATGACGGCGGACGTGCGCATCCTCGTCGAGACGCGGCCGCAGGTGCTGACCTTGCCCATCGAGGCCGTGCTCAAAGAAGAGGGCAAGAGCTGGGCCAAGAAGGTGGCGCGCGCCGCCAACGGCACCACGAGCTCCGAGAAGGTCGAGCTCAAGGTGGGCAAGTCGAACGACCGCGAGATGGAGATCCAAGACGGCCTCAAGGAGGGCGATGAGGTGGTCATCGATCCGGCCTCGTCGAAGGACAACGAGGCGAAGCTCTAACGCGACCCCCATGCGGCAGCTCACCCTCGCCCTGGCCTACCTGAGGATCGCGGCGCGCGTCTTGCGCGCGCACAAGCTGCGATCGCTCCTGACCGTGGTGAGCATCACCATCGGCGCCTTCAGCATCGTGGTGATGACCTCGCTGGCCGACGGTGGCCTGCAGACCATCATGAGCGACATCGAGGAGATGGGCGGCGCGCGCCTCCTGCTCATCACGCCCGATGAGCCCGAGCGCATGAAGGAGAAGCGCGGCTTGGCGCCTGGCTACTTCGACAAGGCGGATCAAGAGGCGCTCACGCGCTCGTTGCCGCACCTGGCCGAGAAGACCTGGTACGCGGAAATCGGCGAGCAGGAGCTCAGCACCGAGGGCGGCAAGACCCAGATGGCCGACGGCCTCGCCGGCGACACCGGCTTCTTGCCCGCCTTCGGCTTCGTCATCGGCAAAGGTCGCCCCTTCACCGACGACGAGAACCGCACGCGCCAGAGCGTCTGCGTGGTGGGCCACGAGGTGGCCGAGGCGCTCTTCGAGGGGCAGGCCGTGGGCCAGCGCCTGACGGTGATGGGCGTGCGCTGCCTGATCGTGGGGCAGGCGGCCAAGGTCACGCGCGTGGGCATGAGCTTCGGCTTCGACTGGAACCGCTTCGTGCTCTTGCCTCTCGACACCTTGCGCGACATCAGCAGGAGCGCCAGCTACGGCACCATCCTGGTGGCCAAGACCAGCGACGTGCGCCACAACGACATCGTCAAGCGCGTGGCCAACGCGGTGATGACGCACCGGCACCACGGCGTCGACGACTTCGAGATCTGGGACTTCTCCGGCGTCATGGGCGAGTTCGCCAAGATCTTCCTGATCTTGAAGCTCATCGTCGGCCTGGTCGCCAGCATCTCCTTGCTGGTGGGCGGCGTGGGCGTGATGAACATGATGTTCGTCAGCGTCAGCGAGCGCACCAAGGAGATCGGCATCCGCAAGGCGCTCGGCGCCTCGCCGCGCGCCATCGAGGCGCAGTTCCTCTTCGAGGCCATGTTCCTCTCGTCCATCGGCGGTGTGCTCGGCATCGGCACCGGCGTCGCGGCTGCCGTCGGTGCCAACCTGCTGGTATCTTCGCTCGAAGGCGCCTGGGTGGGCACCATCAGCGTGCCCGCGGTGCTGGTGGCGCTGGTGGTGTCCCTCGGCATCGGTGTCGGTTTCGGCGTGGTGCCGGCCAAGCGCGCGGCGGCGCTCGACGCTGTCGACGCCATGAGGCGGTGAGCAAGCCATGGCCATTCGCACCGTCGACCTGGCGCGCTCCGTGCGGCACACCTTCAAGACCGCGCGGCTGCGCGTGGCGCTCACGCTGCTCGGCATCATGATCGGCGCGGGCGCCATGGTGCTGCTCGCGGGCCTGTTGGTTGCCGGCGAGGAGGCGCTGGTGCGGCTGGCGCAAAACGCCAACGAGACCGACATGATCGAGGTGTCGCCGGCGGAGGCCCCCCGCAAGGACGCCAAGAAGACCACGCGCGAGCTCTCGCGCTACGACGCCGACGCGCTGGCCCACAGCGAGCTGCTGGCCGGCGCGCGCGTCAACGCCGCCAAGCGCAAGCAGGGCACGGCGCGTTGGCGCAACACCGACGGGCAGATGAAGGAGAAGCGCACCACGCTCTTTGGCGGCGAGCTCGACTCGCTCTCGCTCTATCGCATCGAGGTCGAGCGCGGCCGCTACTTCACGCCCGACGACTTCGCCGAGCGGCGCCGCGTGTGCGTGGTGGGACAAGAGATGTGGACCGAGCTGCTGGAGCGCCGAACCGAGCTTGGTGACTTGCGCATCACCGTCGACGGCGTGGTGTTCGAGGTGGTGGGGGTGTTGGCGCACAAGCCCACCATGGGCCGCGGCACCGGCACCTGGATGTGGAATCGGCGCGTCATGATCCCGAGCAGCACCTACCAAAGCGTGGTGGAGCAGGGGCGCAGTGTGGGCGCCATCTTCGTGCGCATGGAGGGCGTGGAGCGCGTGGCCGATCGCATGAGCCAGCTCACCGAGGTGGTCGAGCGCACCGTGTTGCGGCGCCACTACGGCGTGAAGAACTTCGAGGTGGAGAGCGACGCGCGCGGCGAAGATCAAGAGGAGCTGATCTTGCGCATCATCGAGCTGCTCTTGTTCGGCACCGGCGTCATCGCCCTCTTCGTGGGCGGCATCAACATCATGAACATCATGCTGGTGACCGTCACCGAGCGCACCAAGGAGATCGGCCTGCGACGCGCCGTGGGCGCATCGCCCGCTGAGATCGCGCGCCAGTTCTTGCTCGAGGCTGCGACCTTGGCCGCGGCCGGCGGCGTGCTCGGCGTGGTCGGCGGTATCGCGGTGACCTTCCTCGCCTCCGCGGTGCTGACGCAGGTGCTCGCGCCTTGGCGCTTCGTCGTCGAGCCCTGGGCCATCGCGCTCTCGCTCGGCATGGCTGTTGGCACTGGGGTGCTGTTCGGGTTGTTCCCCGCGCTGCGCGCGGCGCGCCTCGATCCGGTGGAGGCCTTGCGCAGCGAGTAGCGAGTGGTGCGCTTGCCCCTTCCGCTGCTCGATGCCACGGTCGCCTCATGAAAGCGCTGGTCACGGGAGCAGCCGGTCACCTCGGTACCGCCCTCACGGAGCTCCTGGTGACCCGCGGGCACCACGTGCGCGCGTCGCTGCGCGGGAGCAGCGACCCCGTGAAGTCCGAGCCCTTGCGCAAGCTCGGCGTCGAGATCGTCGAGGCCGACATCCAGGATGCCGCCGCCATGGCGCGCGCCGCGCAAGGTATGGACGCGCTCTTTCACCTGGCGGCCGTGTTCCGCTTCGTCACCGACGATCCCGAGGCCATCATCCAGCCGGCCGTGCAGGGCGCCGAGAACGCGCTGCGCGCGGCCAAAGAGGCGGGCATTCCGCGCGTGGTGCTGACCTCGAGCGCGGTGGCCGTGGGCACGCGCCGCAGACCCGATCGCCCGCTCGACGAGCGTGACTGGAACGACGCGGCCAAAAACGCCTACGGCCGCGCCAAGACCCTGGCCGAGCGCAAGGCGTGGGCGCTCGCTGACGAGGTCGGCGTGGAGCTCGTGTGCATGAACCCCACCTGTCTTCTCGGTCCGGGCTTCACGCGGCACACGCCGATCACGCTGCCCATCGCGCAGATGCTCGATGGTGCGTTGCCGGTGGCGGTGGCCCTGGCGGCAAATTACGTCGACACCCGCGACGTGGCGCTGGCGCACCTGGCCGCCATGGAGAAGCCGCAAGCGTCTGGCCGCTACCTGCTGAGCGGCGAGCGCAAGCGTTACGTCGAGATGGCGCGCGCGCTCAAGGCGCTGCTGCCTGACGCCAAGCCCCCCTCGCTCGAGATCCCGCGCGCGCTCTTGCCACTGGCGCTGGCCGGCGATTGGCTCTTGCACAAGGCGACCAAGGCGCCGCGCTTGCTCTCGCGCGACATGATCGAGGACTACAGCGACGATCAGGTGGAGTACTCGAGCGCGCGCGCGGCCGCCGAGCTCGGCTGGGCGCCGCGGCCCTTTGAGCAGTCGCTCGTCGACACGGCGGGCTTCATCCTCGAGCACACGCCAGCTGCGTACGCGTGAGGCTGGTGCGCGGGGGCCGGCATGAAGCTGCAGTGTCAGCGAGCGCCTGCTGTCCGAGCACAGCCGCTTGAGCGCGTGGTCGCCATCGGCGACCGATCGTGCAGTTGTGGCCGCCGCGCGTCGCCCTCTATCCTCGAAGCCAACGGAGGGATCGATGCGTTCACGCGAGGTTCTGGTGGTGTTGCTCGTGCTCGGGGGGGGGGGGGGGGGGCCGCCCAAGCCCAGGATGACGCGCGGCGCGTGAGCTGCTGCCTGCGCGACGGGACGTGCAGCATGCTCACCGAGGCGCAGTGTGATGAGCTCCAGGCCGACGACGTCGACGCTGCGCTCGCGGGCGGTTTCGGTGAAGACACGACGATGTGCGCGGTGGGCACAACGTGCGCGGGCGCCGGCGCTATCGACTCTGCGCCGCCAACGCGGACCAGGCCCGGCGCCGAGCTGGTGTACGTCTCCGAGTGCCTCGATCCCGAGGTCGACCTGCATGGGTACTGGGTGCAGCGCTGCACCTATCATCCCGTTCGCGACTGCCAGCTGACCATCGACGAGCCGCGCATCGCGAGCTGGCCACTCAACGCCTGGGAGCTCGGCGTCGATGTGCCCTGGGCGGCTGCGCCGTCGGTGGATGCGCTCTACGTCGTGGTCGCCGGTTACGGCTACTTCGCGGGGGAGGAGGTGGCGTCATGCGCGGACTTCTGAGCTCGGCGACCAGCACGGCGCTGCTCCTTTTCGCAGGCACTGCGGGGGCGTCGAACGGCTTGGCTGACTCCGCATGCCCGCGTGGCGACGCGTCACCCATCGAGTGGGAGAAGATCTGGCGCGTGAGCAGCGACTTCGACGAGCGCATGGTGGAGAGCGTCGATTTCATCCCGCAAGGCGCGAGCTTCAGCCACGCCGACGCGCGGGCCATGGTGGACGTGGCCTTGCAGAACCTGGCGCGCCAGTCGCGCGCCTTCGTCACCATGCGGGTGCTCGAGGGCGACCACACCTGCACCTTCGGCAGCGGCGGCTGCGTGCGCGCGCTGCGAAACTGGGAGGCGCCGGTCGAGTGCGGCTTGGTCGGCGCAAATGGCTACGTGGAGCTCGGGGGCAGGGACCTCACCATCTGCCAGGAGAACATCAACGCCTGGAGCCTCCCCAGGACGCTCGAGCATGAGATGATGCACACCTACCATCTCGCCCACGTCAACGACGACAACCCGGTCCAGCCCGTGTGCAACGACGATCCCGGCTGCGCGACCGGCGACGGCTGCGACGGGGAGCTGATGTGCAGAGGCGCTTGTGATGACGGCTGGAGCTACCTCACCGCCGGCGATTCGGCCGGTCTGCGCACCGAATACAACGGCAGCACCGACTACATCGACCGTCCCTGGAGCACCGGCGGCGCCAACCTGCCGGGCATCAGCAATTTCGCGCTCGACGTGCCCGGGGTTTCTGCCCACTACGCCTCGTTTCCGCCACGCATCGACTGCAGCGACGTGACGAGCAGCCCAACGAACGCGTGCGCCGTGGTAACGCTCTACCAGGCCTCAGGCGCACGCATGACCATCAGCACGCTGAACAACTGGTCGGCGGCGTCGGGCTGGTTGAGCCAGGGGGACCCCTACGATGCCGCCATCACGTCGAGGTTCCCGCCGGACATCGCGCTCATCGCGAGCGGCGGCACGGCCTACGTGGTTCGTACGCACTCGACGAGCATCACCAGCAACATCCAGGTCCGCCGTACCGTGCTGAGCACGGGAGCGACCACCACGGTGACGTTGGGCTACGCGACCCGCTTGCCGCCGCGCATCGTCAACCTGCCCGGCGAGGCCGTGCTGGTCCTGGGGGCGCGCTGGAACCAGCCCACGTCGTGGCAGGCGCATCGCGTGAGCTACGACAAGAGGACCGGCATCCTCTCGGCGGTGGCGCTCGATCTCGGCACCCTCGATGACGACGGCCAGGGCAACCAGGACCATGAGAACAACATGATCGTCAGCGACTTCGACGTCGACTGCTACCAGGGCGACTGCGTGCTGGCGGCGGTGCTGCACGACACGGACTACCCTGGTGATGTCGTTGGGTACAACGTGGTCCAACGCCGCCGCTTCAGCATCTCCGGCACGACGGTCACCGTCCCAGATGCCGATTGGTCTCGCGACGATGACGGCTGGCGCTCGAACGCGGTCATCGGCGTCGCCCGAACATCGTCGCGCCTTTACCTGAGCGCGGGGCGCGCCGCGACCTCCGGCACGGACACCCTCAACACGCGGGTGTTCGAGTACACGAGCGACAACGCTACCGCGTGGAGCGGCATGCGATCCCTGCGCAGCGACGGCAACGGGTGTGTCGGACACGTGACCCCGCTCGGCACTATCCCGCCCGCGACCCAGCACGGCGGCTTCTCGATCTCGGTGTGCCCGTCGTGCAACAGCGGCGCCGGCACGCTCGAGAGCGTCCACCTTCTCCCGGGGCCGAGCAATGTCTGCTTCTAAGCGTTTCGGGCCGCGCGCCCTCGCCATCCTCCTTTGCGTGCTCGGCTCTGGCTGCAACTGGTGGATCTCCGAGACCAGGAAAGACCAAGAGTACTACGAGGAGTTCGTGTACGACCTGGCGCTGACCTACGACGTGGTTCATGGCGTCGCACACCTCGGGGCCCTCTGCGACCACGATCTCGTCATGGACTGCCCGAACGACGAGGTCGCTGACCCTGCAACCATCGAGATCGAGGCGGACTGGATGCCGTCGACGGCTCGCCTCGACCGATCGCTGCCGATCTTCGGAGCCGAAAACTCCGCGAGTGACCTCGGCTTCAGCGCCTACATCACGCTCGGCCGCTTCAGCGGCCTCGAGTTCCAGCCCGAGGCGAACGTGGTCTGCGACGGTGCACCCGCAGTGCCCGGTTGGCGCAACTTGATCAGAGCGGGCCTGCCGGACACGATCCTCGCGGACCACGGCATCGATCACGAGGGCTTGCACGCCGCCATCGAGCGTGGCGTCGCCGACAGCAATGGCGAGGTGTCGGCATTGGGCGGAGTACATCAGATCCTCTGCGGTGGACCGGCGGAGTAGCGACGAGTGCGCGAGAGAGGAGAGCTTGGCCGGGCGCCGCGTCCCTCGCTGCACGGCGACGGCAACGGGTGTGCCGGACGCGTGACCCCGCTCGGCACAATCCCGCCCGCGACCCAGCACGGCGGCTTCTCGATCTCGGTGTGCCCGTCGTGCAACAGCGGCGCCGGCACGCTCGAGAGCGTCCACCTCCTCCCGGGGCCGAGCAATGTCTGCTTCTAAGCGTTACGGGCCGCGCGCCCTCGCCATTCTCATTTGCGTGCTCGGCTCTGGCTGCAACTGGTGGATCAACGACGCCAGGCGAGACCAAGCGTATTACGAGGGGCTTGTCTACGACCTCGCCTTCTCCTACGACGTCGTGCACGGCGTCGCACGCCTCGGGCCGCTCTGCGACCACGATCTGGTCCTCGACTGCCCGAACGACGAGGTAGCCGACCCTGCGACCATCGAGATCGAGACCGACTGGATGCCGTCGACGGCACGGCTCGATCGAGCGCTGCCCATCTTCGGGGCCGAAAACGCCGCGGGTAGCTTTGGCTATAGCGCCTACATCACGCTCTCCCGGTTCAGCGGCCTCGAGTTCAGTCCCGACGCGAACGTGGTCTGCGACGGCGAACCGGCGGTGCCCGGCTGGCGTAACTTCATCGGAGCGGGCCTACCGGACACGATCCTCGCGGACCACGGCATCGATCACGAGGGCCTGCACGCCGCCATCGAGCGTGGCGTCGCCGACAGCAACGGCGAGGTGTCGGCGGAGGGGGGAACGCATCAGATCCTCTGTGGCGGAGCACCAGAATAGCGACCACCAAGCCTGTTGCACCGTGGTCGCGATCGCGTTGCCGACTGATCGTCACGAGCCATCGAGGCCTCGCTCGTCGACACGGCGGGCTTCATCCTCGAGCACAGACCCGCCGCGTACGCGTGATCCTCAGCGCGCCACCGTCACCAACACCGCCGCGAAGTGCAGGCCGCTGCCCGCCATGACGAAGCCGTGCCACACCGAGTGCATCCACTTCTTCTGCTGCACGAAGAAGGCGACGCCCGCGGTGTAGGCGATGCCGCCGGCGAGCATGAGGCCAAAGTTGAAGGCCGGCAGGCTCTCGACGAGGGGCTTGGCGGCCAAGAGCACGGCCCAGCCCATGGCGAGGTAGAGCACGAGCGAGAGGCGCTCGTAGCGCCGCATGGAGCTGGTGGTGTCGGGCCTCATGAGCGAGCGCACCGTGACGTAGAGGCCCACCACGGCCAGGCCCCAGATGAGCAGGAACAGGCGCATGCCCCAGGGCTCGGGCAGGGTGAAGAGCGTGAAGGGCGTGTAGGTGCCGGCGATGAGCAGGTAGATGGCGCCGTGATCGCAGCGCTGCAGGACGCGCTTGGCGCGCGCCAGGCGCGCCGGCATCGCGTGGTAGAGGGTGGAGGCGAGGTAGAGCAGGCTGAGCGTGGCGCCAAAGACCGCGCAGCCCACCACGTGCACGGCGCTGCCGATGGTGGCCGCGGCCACCACCAGCACCACCAGCCCGGCCAGCGAGAGGAGCGCGCCCACCCCGTGGGTCACCGCGTGCGCGATCTCTTCGCCGAGCGTGTGCTCGCCGAGGTAGATGCGTGCTTCCGGTGGCGCGTCGGGCTGCATGAAGACAGCATGCGAACCGCGCGTCATGCGCGCGTCATACGCGTCGGCGCTGTCTCGCTTTGGTTGTTCCCGCCGTCACAACCCGGCGCCGCGACCCCGCGGACGTACATGTGGGATACGGCGGATCGCGGCCTGCCCGCTGTTCGCGCCGGATTCGCTGTGGCATGCGGCGGCCCTCACGTCGGTGGCCGTGCGTCGGCGCAGGGGGACGCCAGGGCACGCCGGAAGGTCCATGCGCACGGTCGACGTCATTGTCATCGGAGGCGGCCACAACGGGCTCACGCTCGCGGCCTACCTCGCTCATGCGGGTGTGGACGTGCTCGTGCTCGAGCGGCGCGCCGAATTCGGCGGCGGCCTGTGCACCGAAGAGGTGACGCTGCCGGGCTTCCAGCACAACCTGCACTCGAACTTCCACGGGGCCATGCCCTTCTTCCCGCCCTTTGGCGACTTCAAGCTCGAGGATCGCGGCGCCATCTACCTGCACCCGCCGGCCAACACCGGCATGCCCATGAAGGACGGGCGCGCCTTGGTGCTCTACACCGACGAGCTGCGCTCCTACGAGGAGCTGGCGCGCTTCTCGCCCCGTGACGCCGAGGCCTGGCTCGAGCTGCGCGGGCAGATGATGAGCCACGTAGAGGAGCTGCTCGGCTCGGGCTACTCGCCGCCCATCGACGACCCCGACGCCGAGCCCTACCTCGCCAAAGAGCTCGACGGCTGGTTCAAGCAGGGCGTCACCGCCATGTCGGCGGTGGAGCTGGTGCGCTCGCGCTTCGAGAACCCGCACGTGCAAGCGCTCTTGCTCTTTCACATGGCCGTGGGCGGTTGGGACGTGCGCGAGCCGGGGCTGGCGCCGCTCGGCATCGCCTTCCTCGCGTACATCACCAACTGGCAGCTCTGCCGCGGCGGCTCGCACCACCTGGCGCACCTGCTCGGCGGCGTCTTGCTCGAGGCCGGCGGTGACCTGCGCGAGGACTGCGAGGTGGCGCGCATCATGGTGGAGGGTGGCCGCGCCACCGGCGTGGTCTTGTCGACGGGCGAGAAGATCCTGGCGCGCAAGGCCGTGGTCTCCACCGTCGATCCGCACCAGACCTTCCGCACCATGATCGACGAGGGCGCGCTGCCTCCCGGCATGCCCGCGCGCGTCGACGCCATCACCTACGGCCACGGCGACGTGCTCTTCGGCGTGCACTTGGCCCTCGACGAGGCCCCGCGCTACACGGCCGCCAAGGGCAACCCCGACATCGATCGCACCTTCAACATCAACATCGGCTACGAGCGGCCCGAGGATCTGATCGAGCACTACGCCGAGATCGATCGCAAGGCGCTGCCCAAGGTGCCGCGCTTGCAGGTGGGCGTGAACACGCTCTTCGATCCCTCGCAGGCGCCGCCGGGCAAGCACACGGCGCTCTTGTGGCAGTTCGTGCCCTACGAGCCCGACGGCAAGGACCCGTCGACGTGGAACCAGATCAAGCACGAGTACGCCGAGCGCTGCATCGCGGCCTGGCGCGAGTACGCGCCCAACATCACCGGCGACAAGATCCTCGGCAGCTACGCCTACTCGCCCTACGACACCTCGCGCAAGCTCATCAACATGCGTCGCGGCGGCTTTCACTGTGCGGCGGTGTTGCAGAAGCAGGCCATCTACCGACGACCGGTCAAGGACGTCGGCACCATGCGCACGCCCATCGAGGGCCTGTACGTGGGCGGCTCCTCCTGTCACCCGCACGGCGGCATCACGGCAGGGCCCGGCTACAACTGCTTCCAGCTCCTGGTGGACGACCTCAAGCTCAAGACGCCCCACGTGGGCAACAAGTTCTGGGAGCCGGTGCGCGATCAGTGGCGCGCGCGCATGCGCTCGATGGGGTTCAGGGTATGACGCACCCTGAGTCGAGCTACGACGTCGTCATCATCGGCGCCGGGCACAACGGGCTCATCTGCGCCAACTACCTGCAGCGCGCCGGGTTGTCGGTGTGCGTGTTCGAGTCGCGCCTCGAGGCCGGCGGCGGCCTGTGCACCGAGGAGACCACCATCCCCGGGCACCTGCACAACCTCGCCTCCGTGTTTCACGACGCGGTCGAGATCATGCCCGCCATGAAGGACCTGGAGCTGTCGCGCTGGGGCATGGAGTACGTGCGCCCCGAGGTGCAGCTCGGGCTCGCGCTGCGCGAGGGGCGGCCCTTCTTGCAGTACGACAGCGTCGAGGCCACCTGCCGGGCGCTCGAGCGGCGCAGCCACGCCGACGCCAACGCCTGGCGCGAGATGGCCGAGGGCTACGACGAGTACTTCCGCACGCTCATCATGCCCGCGCTCTACGCGCCGCCGCCCAAGCCCTCGGAGCAGGCCTTGGCGCTCGAAGAGACCGAGCAGGGCAGGGGTTTCTTGCGCATGCTGCGCGCCACGCCCCTCGACGTCGTCACCAACAGCTTCGTCGACGAGGCCACGCGCGCCGCGATCTTGTTCCAGCTCCTGGTGCCCCGCGGCGTGGTCTACGACTCCGCCGGGCTCGGCATGATGGTGCCGCTCGTCGTGACCGGCATCGAGCAGTCGCACCTGGCCAAGGGCGGCTCGCACCACCTGGCGCACGCGCTGTGGCGCGCGCTCTTGTCGGCCAAGGGCAAGCTGCGCGGCACCCTGCGGGTCGTCGAGATCGTCGTCGACACCGGGCGCGCCGTGGGCGTGGTGCTCGAGACCGGCGAGCGCGTCAAGGCGAACAAGGCCGTCATCTCGGCCATCGACATCGAACAAACCTTCCTCGAGCTCATCGCCGAGAAGCACCTGCCGGCCGCGTTCCGAAAGAGCGTCGCCACCCACAAGCCCGACGAGTTCTCGCTCTTCGGCCTGCACCTGGCGCTGCGAGAGCCGCCGCGCTATCGCGGCGCCGCGCACGAGCCCGACCTCGACCGCGCCTGCAAGGTGGGCATCGGCTTCGAGAGCGTGGCCGACCTCCACGAGTGCTTCGCCGAGGTGCGCCTGGGCCGCCTGCCCGAGCGCCCGCGCATGTTCGCCTGCTGTCCCACGCTCTTCGATCACACGCAGGCGCCCGCGGGGCGTCACACGGCCTTCTGTTGGGCCATCGCCCCCTACCACCTGAAGGACGGCGGCGCCGACGCCTGGGACAAGCGTGGAGCCTCGTTCGCCGAGCGCTGCCTCGAGGCCTGGCGCGAGGTGGCGCCCAACATGGGCGGCGACAACATCCTCGCGCTGCGCACGCTGACGCCGCGCGACATCCCTCGCAAGTTCGCCAACATGCGCGAGGGCGGGGTGTTTGGCGGGCGCATGAGCCAAGACCAGCTCGACGCCTTCCGCCCCCTGCCGGAGCTGTCGGACTACCGCACCCCGGTAAAGGGCCTGTACCTGGCGGGCGCGAGCCAGCACCCTGGGGGCGGTATCCTGGGGGCGTGCGGCGCCATCGCCGCCGAGGCCGTGGCAGAAGACCTGCGCATCCACCCGTGGTGGTCCTGATGTTGGCGACGAGCGGCGAAGTGCTGGTGGCGTGCGGGCTCGAGGACGCCTGGGCGCTGTTCAATCGCTTCGACGAGGTGGCCACGCTCATCCCCACGCTCAAGGCCATCGAGTTCAAGGGCGACGAGATCTGGGCCACCATGGGCGTGCAGCTCGGCGTCATCTCGGTGACCAGCAAGGTGATGCTGCAGGTGGTGCACATCGCGCCCTGGCGCATCACCGCCGAGGGCTGGTCATTCCTCGGCGAGACCATCCACACGCAGATCAACAAGAACGGCCCCGCGGGCTTGGAGAAAGACGCCAAGGGCAAGATCACCATCCACCTCGAGCTCGAGCCCGTGAACGGCGTGGGCGTGCTGGTCAAGTACGCCGCCGAGGTGGACGCCTTCGGGCGCCTCAAGCGCATCTATCAGTCGATCTTGAAGACCAAGGCGCCGCCCTTGATGGAGGAGTTCGCCGAGCGGCTGCGCGCGGCCCTCGACATCGGCGTCGACATCTCGCTCACCTCGCTGGAAGGCCCGCCGCTGTGAGGAAGCTCCCGTGAAGATCATCAGCAAGTTCCTCACCGCCGACGTGCGTCTGACGCGCATCTCGCTCAAAGAGGGAAAGATCGAGATGACGGGCGTGGTCAAGGAGTTCATGCCCATCGAGATCGAGGTCAGCTTCGCCGACGTGCGGGCGACCGCGAAGCTCGTAGGCGCGGAGCTCAAGCAGGTGCGGCGGCGGGCGCTCGAGCGGGTCAAGGCGCGCATGCCCTTCTTTGGTGGCCGGGGTGGCGCGAGCGAGTCGGCGAGCTGAGGGAACAAACAGGCGATGGAGCGCGGCGCGCGGCCCTGGTCAGCGCGCGCGGCAACGCGCTACCTTGCCGATGATGACGATGTGCGGCGATGCAGACGAGGACACCGCCACGGCACCTTCGGCCGCGGCGCGCGCGCGGCTCACCGCCCGCTCGCTGCCGCGGCTGCGTTGCTGCCCGGCCCTCGCGGTGATCGCGCTGCTCGCATCGTCGGCGCGCGCCAACGGCGGCCCCTTCGCGGACGAGGGACCCGTTCGCCCCCCGGTGACCGAGCAGACGTCGGCCGAGTCCGCCGCCTGGCTCGTCGGCGTGGGCGCGCTCGGCGGCGCCGTCGGCTACGGCCTCGGCGTCATCTCGGCGACCTTCGCGACCAACGGCTCGAACCCGGTGAACGCCGCGCTGCAGCACCAGGGCGAGTGGGGCCTGGTGCTCACGAGCCTCCTCGTGCCGATCCCGATGGCCGCCTTCCTCGCGGGCGCCGTCACCCTGGCGGCGCGCGACTTGGTGACCGGCCTCGCGGTCGCCGCTGCCACCGCCGGCACCGCCTTGGTGTTGCACGGCACGCTGCTGGTGGCCGGCTACAGCGGCCTCGGCCCTGCGCTGTGGCAGGTGGAGCTGCCCGCGCTCGTCGTCGCCGCGGCGCTGGTGGCCACCGCGGGCGGGGTCACCGCCGGGCTCGTGCCGCTCGTGGAGTAGCGCGCGGGCGCGCCACGACGAGCCGTGCTATCGCGGCTCCCCATGCACGTCGCCATCGTCGGTGCCGGTCCCGCCGGCTCCTCTGCCGCCACCTTCCTCGCGCGCGCGGGCGCCAAGGTCACGCTGCTCGAGCGCGCGCTTCCCGCGCGACGGGTGTGGGGGCGACGGCCAGACGCTGCGCACGTTGTGGATGCTCGAGGAGCTCGGGCTTATCGCTCGCCCGCGGCACGGGGCACGTCGGCGCGGTGATCAGAGCGAGGGTTCGCGCACGGTCGCCACCACCAGCGCGCCCTTGCTCGCCGCGTGGGACACCGCGATGGCGTCCGCCGAGAGCGCCGCCGGCGCGACACGGACCTCGTCGAGCGTGCCCGTGAAGCGGCGTCCGACGCTCGTGAAGTTGCCGCCGAAGTAGATGAACGACGACGAGCCCGCCGCGTCGCTCGGCGGTCCCGCGAAGCCGATGGCGTCGCCGAGCGCCGCACCGTCGACGTAGAAGCGCACGGTATCTGCCGTGTTGTCGCGCACCATCACGTAGTGGTGCCATTGGCCGAGCGCGAGCGTGCATGCCGCGGTGCTCAGCGCGTCGAAATTCGAGTCCTCCCAATACCCGCGCAGCCGCCCGCTGTTCTCGATGTTGAGGAAGTAGGCCTGCGCAGCGCTGCCGCCCGCCGCTTGGAAGAGCGTGTTCTCCCAGCTCGTCTCGGCGCCGAAGGCGGACAGGCGACCCCACACCTCGAGCGTCACGCTGCCGGTGATCCACAGCGCGCCCGGCGGCGTCACTTGCGGCCAGGCCGTGGTGTCGACGTCGAGGGCCGCGCCGCGGATCCCCGCCGCCGCCGCGGTGGTCCCCGTCCCTGCGGCGGAAAGCGGGATCGAGGCCGTGCTGTCGACGCTGCCCTCGAAGTGGAACACGCCGGCATAGCCCTGCCACACCGCTCCTTGGCTGCCGGCGCAGGAGGCGTCACTGCCGAAGTACACGAACAGCTCGCTGTCGCCGCTGGGGAGCACTAGGCGCGTCCACAGCAGCGCCTCGTCGGTGGCGGTGGCGGCGCGCTCGATCTCCACCGGCAGCACCGTGCGCTGATCCGACGCCACCACGCACGCCCGATCGCGCGGTGCGCCAGAGGGAAACAGGGCGGTTGGCAGCGCCAGGCCCACCGGCGCGTCCACCGGGCCAGCGGCTGGCGAACGCAGCGTGACGCGCAGGCGCACGGGGAAGGCCTCGTCCCACCAGACACGGCAGGCGCTCGAGCAGCCGTCGCGCTCGACCACGTTGCCGTCGTCGCATTGCTCGCCGCCTTCGCGCGCGTCGTCGCCACACACGGGTGCCGGGCCAGCGTCGGGCAGCGGTGCCCCTGCGTCGCCTCCGCTGGCGCCGGCGTCCGTCGCCGCGACGCCGCCGTCGCCTGGGGATGATCCCCCGTCGGGCACGCCGCCATCAGCGGCGCCAGCACCCGCGTCGTCGAGCGCGCCGCCGTCGGCCTCCACCGCGGGCGTCGACGAGCACACCTGCAGCACACAGCGCTCACCGACGGGACAGTCGCGGTCCAGCTCGCACGCGTAGCTCACGCCCTGCACATCGCAGGAGCTGGTGCCAAGCAGCGTCGACAGCGCAACCACCACGATGAGGCGCACGAGGCCATGGTAGCGCCGTGCGCCTGCAGGTGCGCGAGCTGCGGCGCAGCTGTCCCAGGGCGCACACGATGCCTGCACCTGCGCTGCGCTCGCGTGCTATCGCGCCTCCCCATGCACGTCGCCATCGTCGGTGCCGGTCCCGCCGGCTCCTCTGCCGCCACCTTCCTCGCGCGCGCGGGCGCCAAGGTCACGCTGCTCGAGCGCGCGCACTTCCCCCGCGACAAGGTGTGCGGCGACGGGCTGACGCCGCGCTCCTTGTGGATGCTCGAGGAGCTCGGCCTCGTCGCGCGCGACGCCGGGCCGCCCGCGGGCGGGCAGGCGATCTCGCGCGTGTACCTGGCGTCCCCCGGCGGCGTCGTCGTCAAGGCGCCCATGCCCGCGCACGTCTTTGGCGGCAGGTCGGCGGTGGTGCCGCGCGAGCTGCTCGATCAGCAGCTCGTGCAGCTCGCCACCAAGGCCGGCGCCACGCTGCGCGAGGGCGTCATGGTCGAGGGGCTCGCGCTCGACGAGGGCGGCGTCACCGTCAGCGTGCGCGGCGGCGAGCCCGTGCGCGCCGATGTGGTGCTCGGCTGCGACGGCGCGCCCTCGGTGGTGCGCAAGGCGCTGGGCGCGCCCGACTTCCCCGACGAGGACGCGGCCTTCGCGGTGCGCGTGTACTACGAGGGCCTGTCGCTCTCGCACCCCGACGCCTACGCGATCTTCTGGGAGGGCGAGCTCCTGCCTGCCTACGGTTGGATCTTCCCGCTGCCCAACGGACGCGCCAACGTCGGCGTGGGCTTGCGCACCGATCGCATGCGCAAAGCGGGCCTCAAGCTGCCCGAGCTGCTCGACCGTTTTTGCGCCATGCCGCGTGCGTCCGCCGAGCTGGCGGGGGGGCAGCGCGTCGGCCGCGTGCGTGGGCACCACTTGCCCTTCGGCACCTTCGCGCGCCACCTGGTGTGGGATCGCTGCCTCCTGCTCGGCGACGCCGCGGGCTTCATCAACCCGCTCACCGGCGAGGGCATCGAGTTCGCCCTCGAGAGCGGCAAGCTCGCCGCCGAGACCCTCGTCGACGCCGAGGGCGCCGGCGGCTTCTCGCGCGCCCACCTCGCACCCTACGAGCGGCGCTGCAGCGAGCGCTTCACGCATGCCTTCCGGCAGAACGGCAAGCTGCAGCGCGTGTTCGAGCACCCGCGCCTCATCGACAACCTGATGCGCTCGGCCAACCGCTCGCAGCGCGTGCTCGACGATCTCGCCAGCGTGCTCTTGGGTGAGGCGCCGCGCGTGGGCCCGCGCTTGGTCGCCGCGGTAGCGCTCGGGGTCTAGCCCAGGTCCTCGCCGTCGTAGTAGTCGACCGAGTCCTGGCGTCGACCCAGGTGTCGCAACCACGGCTGCCCCGCGCGCGCGGCCTCGATCGAGGGCGAGGCGCGCGCCCCCATCTTGCCGGAGTCGGGGTAGCCCACCACCTCGGGGTCCTTCATCGTCGACATGCACAAGTAGCGAAGCGGCGCGCTGCCGGTGTTCACCACCAGGTGGGCGCCGTCGGGGCCGACCAGGAAGGTCACGTAGTCGCCGGCGCGCACCGGGATCGCGCGCGCGCCGATGTGCACGGTGCCCTGGCCCTCGAGCACGAACAGCGCCTCCTCGTTGGCGGCGTGCCAGTGACGCGGGAAGGCCGTCTTGCCTGGCGGCTGCTCGTAGTAGCTGCAGCCGATGCCCTGCGATCCCGTGGCAGCGCCGAGCCCCTTGGCGGAGAAGCCAAAGCGCGTGCCGGCGCTGCTCGGCTTGGCCTCGAGCTCATCGAGGTTGACGACGTTGGGGTGGCGACGATCGCTCATGGGTACTCCCGCGTGGTGCACGCCGCAGTAGCACAGACACGACCTGTCGCGGTCGTGCTCATGACCGCGGCCCAGAGGTTTCATCGCAGCCCGATGTGGCCGCCGACCGGTGCGGGCGCACGGGCACGGCGATCGCGTCGCGCATGAAGCCGAGTCGGGCGCAGGCGCTCCAAGCGTGCCCACGAGGGGGAAGCACAGCTTGGGTCGACAGGGGCTTGCGCAGCGACCCGCGCATTCGACAGACCCGCGAGCGCGCTTGCGCAGGCGCACACACGGGCGACCTCGTGGTCGCCCGTGTGCCTGGATGCTCGCCGTGAGCTCAGAAGGGCTGCTCGTTCACCGCGGCGGCGGGCACTCGGTGGTCGAGCTCGACGCGGACCGTGTCGGGCAGCCTGTGGCCAAACCACATCCAGCCAATGACCGGCGCCGTGACGAGCGACCCACAGGCCAATGGAGCGACGGCCACCGCACAAGGATAGAAGACCAAGGCCGAGGCAAGCGTAGCCACCGACGCTGCCATGCAGCCGGCGGCGCCCGCCGCCGCGCTCGCGCCGATCGGCGCGAGGTCGACGTCGCTGCGCCGGACCTCAACGGTGTTCTCGCGGCCAGGCAACCTGGCGGTGATGCGCACCGTGTCCGCCGAGCCCGTCGTCTCCTGGTAGGTCGCGGGCGCGGTACCGATGCGTTGGCCGTTGACGAAGATCTCGGCGCCCGGCGCGCTCTCGATGCGAACGGCGTGCGCGCAGGCGAGGTTAGAGAGAGCGATGGCAAGGACAGGCAGGGCGAGCAAGAGGCGCATGGTGTTCTCCGTTGGGTGCAGCGGGTTCTTCACGACCCATGCCGAACGCTGCGTCGCGTCCTGACGCGCGCGCCGCGTCTGCGCCGTTCCACCAGCGGAACGCGCGGGATGGCGCGTGATCCCAGCCGCACCGTCATCCAGGTGGTGCGAGGCCGGTCGGCGCCCCGTGCTGCCCGCGCCAGTGGCGACGTGCGCGCGAGCTGCTACCTTGCAGCCATGCCGGACCGGGTGTGAGCGCCTGAGACCCCTCTTCGCCGCGCGACAACGCGCGGCGCGCTCGCCCTTTGTCTGGAGCCTCCCTGTGCACGCTCACGAGCCCAGCCGCCGCCGCGTCGTCGCGGCCGGTCACCGCATCGCCGTCATCCTCGAGCCACCGGCCACCGAACGCCTGGTGCACCTGGCCGCCCACGCGCGCGTCGTCTGTGGTGACGACGTCATCGTAGACGGTGGGCGGGTGGTCGAGGTGTTGCCGCGCCGCACGGTGCTGGCGCGTGCGCGCCAGCACCACGATGAGGTGAGCGGCGCTCAGCTCATCGCCGCCAACGTCGACGTCCTCGGCGTCTGCTGTCCGCTCGATCGGCCCCTGCGCGCGGGCTTCATCGAGCGCGCGCTCGCGCTCGCCCACGCCGGCGGCGCGCGGCCGCTCATCGTGCTCACCAAGCGCGACGTGGCGCTCGACCTCGAGCGGGCGCTCGACGAGGCGCAAGCGGTGGCCGCGGGTGCAGAGCTGATCGCGGTGAGCGCCTTCGACCACGACGACGTCAGCGTGCTGCAGGCCCTGGTGCAAGCGCCAGAGACCCTGGTGCTGCTCGGGCAGTCGGGCGCGGGCAAGAGCACCTTGGCCAACGCGCTCTTCGGCCGCGCGCTGCAGTCCACCGCCGAGGTGCGCGCCGACGACGGGCGCGGGCGGCACACCACCACGCGCACGCGCCTGGTGCCGCTGCCGTGGGGCGCCTTCCTCGTCGACACGCCCGGCGTGCGCGCGCTCGGCCTGGCAACCGACCAGGGCGACGTCGACGCGGCCTTCCCCGAGATCGACGCGCTCTCGGCCTCCTGTCGCTTCCGCGACTGCGCGCACGAGGGCGAGCCGGGCTGCGCCGTGCGCGTGGCCGTCGACGAGGGGCGCCTGCCGGCCGCGCGCCTCGCCTCGTGGCACAAGCTGCGCGCCGAGGTGGCGCGGCTGCGCGCGAAGAGCGATCCCCTCGCGGCCGCGGGGAGGAAACGCTTCGAGAAGCTGCTCTCGCGCGCGGTGAAGGAGGTGAGCGCGCGCAAGCGGCCGCGCGACGGAGGCCCGCCGACGCCCTGACGCGCTCGCGCGAGCTCGCGCGCCCGCTTTGTGACGCCCGGCGGTTGACGCCGCTCGCGGTGGCAGCAACATCGCGCCATGCGCACGTCTCTCCCTGCTCTCGCCGCGGCCGCCGCCTGCTCGCTGCTCGCGCCGTGGGGCCTCACCGCGTGTCCTGCCGCGCCACCGGACCCCGACGATCACCACGAGCACGTCGGCGATCCCGAGGACGAGCTCGACCTCGCCATGCCCGAGCAGATCGCGCGCGCGCTCTCGTCCGACGACATGGAGGGGCGCGACGAGGGCAGCGCCGGCGGCAACGCGGCGCGCGCGCACCTGGTGGAGGCGCTGCAACAGTGCGGCGTGGCGCCGCTCTTCGAGGGCACCTACGAGCAGCCCATCACCACCGGCGAGGGCACCAACCTGCTCGGTGTCGTCGAGGGACAGGGCAACGCCGAGCGCGTGCTGCTGATCTCCGCGCACTACGACCACCTCGGCACCGCGTGCGGCGGCGTGTGCAACGGCGCGCTCGATAACGCCGCGGCGGTGGGCGCGGTGGTGGCCACCGCGTGCGCCATCGCGCGCGCGCCGCTCGAGAAGACCGTGGTGGTGGCGCTGTGGGACGCCGAGGAGCCGCCCACCTTCCTCACGAACGCCATGGGCTCGCAGTTCTTCGTCGCCGAGAGCGCCGCCGGCAGAACACCCGTGGAGCTCGACGCCATCGACGTGGCCATCGCCCTCGACCTGGTGGGCGGTGAGCTGTGGCCGGGCTACCGCACGCACTTCGTCATGGGCGCCGACGAGACGCCGGCGCTGTCCCGCGCGCTCGACGACGTGAGCGTGCCCGAAACCCTGCCGCTGGCGCGCGGCGGGCTGCACCTCATCGAGGAGATCCCGGGCAGCGGCCGCCAGCCCTGGAGCGACTACGACGCGTTCCGGAACCGCGACGTCCCCACGCTCTTCCTCTCGGACGGGCAGAACAAGCGCTACCACGAGGCCAGCGACGACGCCGACGCCCTCGACTTCGCCAAGCTGGCCGACGAGACCCTCTTGCTCACGCGCATCGTGGTGGCCGCCGCCGCCGTCGACGAGGCGTTCGCCTGGGACGAGGACGGCGCCGACCTGGCGCGCGATCGCAGCACCGTGCTCGCCATCCTCGACGACGCGCTGGCCCCCGAGGGCATGGTGGACGCGCTCGGCCTGAGCACCACGTCGGACGGGAACTTGCAGGGGTTACGCGACGCCGTCAGCGCCGAGGACGAGAGCGCGCCCGATCGGGCGGTGCTCGAGGGGGCGGCGATCTACGTGATGTGCCTGGCGGGCAGCGGGTACAGCGAGAGCCAGTGCAACATGTTCTTTTGAGAGCCGTCGACCGGCACAGGGCACAGGGTTGCCTGCCCTACGGCATGCGCCCCTTGGCCGCCTGATACCCCTCGACCAGCTCGCGCATCAGCTCGGCCACGCTCACCACGCGCGTGACGAGCCCCGCGGCGGCCCCGCAGGGCAAGATGCCCTCCGCCAGGTCGCCGTCGACGCAGCCGGCGCGCGAGCGCCCGCGCCCGCGCAGCTGCTCGAGCTCCAGGGCGCCAGCGCCGCCCTTCTCGAGCGCCACCAGCCGCTCCACCACCGGCGTGCCGAGGGCGCGCCCGGGGTGCGTGCTCTTGCAGTACACCACGGTGGGCGTCTCCGGCGCGTCGACGATGCGCTGCTTGAAGCTCGCGTGCGCGTTGCACTCCGTGGTGGCGATGAAGCGCGTGCCGATCTGCACGCCCTCGGCGCCAAACGCGAGCGCCGCCGCCATGCCCGCGCCGTCGGCGATGCCGCCGGCGGCGATCACCGGGATCTTGACGGCGCGCACGGCGCTCGGCCACAGCACCACCGAGGTGTGCTCGTCGTGACCCACGTGGCCGCCGGCCTCGTAGCCCTCGGCCACCACGGCGTCGACGCCGGCGGCCTCGGCCTTCTTGGCCAAGCGCGCCGACGGCACTACGTGGATGACCACGGCGCCGCGCTGCTTGAGCTTGTCGGTGAGCACCGTGGGCGAGCCCGCCGAGATGGTGAAGATGCGCACGCCCTCGTCGAGCGCGATGTCGGTGAGCAGCGCGGCGGTCTTGGCGTCGGCGTCGGGGTGCGCGGGCACCAGCGAGACGTTGACCGCGAAGGGCTTGGACGTGGCGGCGCGCACCTTGCGCAGCTCGTCCTTGAGCTCGCTGGGCCGCAGCGTGCCGCTGGCCAGCACGCCCAGGCCGCCGGCCTCGCTGACGGCGGCGACGAGCTCGGCGCGGCTGATCCACGCCATGCCGCCCTGCAGGATGGGGTCGCGGATACCGAGGAGCTTGGTGACGCGTGTCTCGAGCATGATCCCTCATCTCACCAACGCAGCACGTGCGCGCCCCAGGTCATACCGGCGCCGATGGCGGCCAGCACCACGACGTCGCCGGGCTTGACGCGGCCGCGCTCCACGGCCTCGTCGAGCGTGATGGGCAAGCTGGCGGACAGCGTGTTGCCGTAGCGCTCGATGGTGGTGTGCACACGATCTGCGCCGAGGCCCAGCTCGGCCATGACGGCCTGCAAGAGGCGCAGGCTCGCCTGGTGCGTCACCAAGAGCGCGACGTCGCTGGTGCGCAGGCCGGCAGCGGCGAGCGCGGCGCGGATGACGGCGGGCAGCTCGCGCGTGGCCCACTCCCACACGCCCTTGCCGTCCATCTGCACGAACTGCTCGCCCTGCTCGAGGGTCTCGGCGGTGAAGGGCGAGAGCGAGCCGCCGCCCTTCATCACCACCACGTCCTTGCCGCGCCCGTCGGAGCCAAGGCGCGCCGATAAGAAGCCGCGCTCGGGGTGCGGTGAGGGGCCCACCACGGCGGCGCCGGCGCCGTCGGCGAAGATGGCCGGTGTGGTGCGGTCGCGCCAGTCGATCTTGGTGCGGCTGGCGATGTCGGCGCCGATGACGAGCACGCGCTCTTTGGCGCCCGACTCCACCATGTCTTTGGCCAGGTCGAGGCCCACGGAGAAGCCCGCGCAGGCGGCGCGGATGTCGAAGGCCACGGCGCCGAAGGCGCCGAGCTTCTCCTGCACGTAGCAGGCGGTGGCCGGCGAGGCGACGTCGCCGTTGCCGAGCGCCACCACGATGGCCTGCAGCTCGGCGGGCGCGGTGCGCGCGGCTACCAGCGCGCGGCGCGCGGCGGCGGCCGCCAGATCGGAGGTCTGCACGTCGTCGTCGGCGAAGCGGCGCTCGACGATGCCGAGCTGCTTGCGAATCCACTCGTCGGTGGTGGCGACGCGCGCCGCGATGTCGGCGTTGGTGACGACGCGCGCCGGTAGCTCGCGTCCGGTGCCGAGGATGTGCGCGCGCCGCGTCGCCATGGGCGTCTCACCTCTCGGGCGCCAAATAGCAGGCCCGGTCGCCGGCTGCATCGGCCCAACGACGACGACGCGATCAGCGGTGACGGTTGGTCGTGGCCAAGGTCAGAGGCCGCCCGCGGGGGCGACGTGCGAGGCGCGCCGGGGCGCCGGCACGGGGCGCAGCTCGTCGACGAAGTCGCGCATGCGCACCAGCGCACCGAGGGAAGCGGCGCCCACCACGAGCCCCGAGAGGACCAGATGCGTCGCGAACACCGGCCAGGTGTAGAGGCTGCCGAGCGGTGCGCCCAGCGGTGACAGCGCGAGCACGACGACGTTGGCGAAGGCACCGAGCGCGAAGGCACGCGCCACAGGCGCTGCGCCGAGGCGCTCGAAGCCGGCACGCAGACGCGCCGGTCGCAAGGTCAGCCGCGGTTCAGCGCCCACCTCCTTGAGCAAGAGGCCGGGCGCGAGCGCGAAGCCGCCAACGCCCACGGCCCACGCGAGGTAGCAGGCGATGCGCACCACCCCGAAGTGCTCGTCGATGAGCTGGCGACCCTCGGGGAAGAGCAAGAGCCCGAGCGTGCACACCACGAACGCGCTCAGCGCCAGCGCCGACAGGTGCAGCGCCGTCAGCGCCCGGCGGCCGGCGGTGCGACGTGGCGAGGGGCGGGCGGCGGTGCCAAGTGGGCGCATGATGACTCCTGCGAGCGGTCGGTGGGCGGCGACCTCATCTGCCACGAGACGAGCTAGCAACGATGCTAGCGCGCTGCATGCGGCGGGCGCCAAGCGGCGCCGCGATCTGCCTCACGTGCTGCGGGCCCCCGCGCCCGGTCGCGCTCACTCTGGGCCGAAGCGGGCCTCGCAGTCCTTGTCCTCGTCCATGGTGAGCTCGACCGCGCCGGTGCCGCCGCAGTCGATGGCCCAGCCGAGGAACACCGAGCCTGGCTCGGGCGTAGGCGTGAGCGTGTCGATCTCGCCAAGGAAGTAGGCGCCAATGCAGTCGTCGGGGCAGTCGATGCGCGGCGCACCGCCACCGCCGCCTTGGTCGGTCAACGTGCCGACCACGGAGCCGCTCCCCTCGCCGGAAAAAAAGACCTGCAGGGTGTGCACGGCGCGGAACTCGGCGTGGCAGGTGACGATGGTGTCGACGGGGTCGTCGGCGGCCACCGCTGCGATGGTGTCGTCGACGAGCTCGCGCTGCGCGGTGCTGCCGTCGGGAAAGGTGACGCCGCACAGGGCGGCGATCAGGTTGGCGTTGCGCGAGGGCTCCACGCGCAGGCTCATGGCGGTGCCCGGGGCCACGGTGATGCTCTGGCTCTCGCACGCGTCGTCGCAGTCGATGCCGTCGGGATCGGAGCGGAAGCTGCCCACGCCGTCGCCGGTCTTCTCGACGGTGAGGCTGACGCCTGGCGGACCGGCGTCGGCCTCCGGGTTGGGGCCGCCGGGGCAGACCACGGGGCAGGCCGACAGGCCCGCCAGCGCGACCGTCAGGAGAAGAGCGTTGATCCCGTGCGTCATGGTTCCACCGTGCGATCGAGGGGATCGCCGCCGCTGCAGGTCTCGATGAGGTTGGTGCACGTCGCCGGGTCGCCGCCGCTGCAGCTGTCGTCGAGGTCGCACAAGGGCACGATGGCGCCGTCGAGATCGACGGTGCCGGCGCCGTCGAAGCTGTCGAAGCGCATGTCGAGGCAGCTCGTGTCCGCGATGGCGGCGCTGTCGATGGCGAACTCGGCCGTTGGCTGGACGCCGCCGACGAGAGCGAGCTCGCCCCGCGCCTGTGCCAGCACGAGCTCGACGCCGTCGCTGCGGCCCATGGGGCGATACCAGTCGATGGTCAGCATGCGCACCGTACCGGACGCAATGTCGACGCTGCCGCTGGTGGTGTTGCTGGCCGGATCGTAGCTGAGCGCGACGGGCTCGTCGTAGCCGCTGACCCACACGCGCGCCGCGAGGTCGGCCGGCGCTGTGGCGCAGTCGACGCTCAGCGCCTGCGGGTTCTCCAGCACGATGGTCGAGGGCTCGGCGGCGCAGGCCGCGGCCGCACACGCGCCGAGGACCGCCGCGAGCCTCATGGTGCCGCCGCCGCGATGGGCGAGCCGCCCGTGATGCTGACGGCGACGTTGGCCGGCGTGCTGGTGGCCATGACCACGGCGATGCCGATGCCGGCCGCGGCGCCGAGCAGCAGCACACTGCCGACGGCGATGCCGGCGCCCCACACCAAGGCGTCGTTGCCCTCGTCCTTTGGCGGCTTCGTCGGCGGTGCGGGGTCGGGTGGTGGGGTCACGGGGGTCGTCAACGGTGCCACGCGCGCGACGCGCAGCGGCGCCGCCTCGTCACCTGCTCGCGCAGGACCGTTGCCGTTCTCGTCGTAGGCCTCGATCAAGTACTCGAGGTCGCCGTCGAGCAGGGCGGCCGGCACCTCGGCGGCAAAGGCGTCTGCCCTGCCCTCGACCGGGGCCAGCGGGATGCGCTCGAAGCTGCCCCCCGGCGCGCGCACCAGGAGCGCGGGGTCGAAGACCCCGCTGTCGTCGCTGATGGTGGCCTCGATGACGAGGGGGCCGGCGCCGTCGTGGGAGGCGGGGGGCGCGTGGGTGATGGTCGGCGGCGCCGCGTCACCCTTCTTGGGCCGGCGCTTGGCGGCGCCCGCCGGTGCCGCGAGCAGCAGCGCGGCGACCAACGCGGCTGCCAGCGCCACCAGTGCGCTGCTCGAGGTCGAGCGAGCCGATCGCGAAGCCACGAGGAGAATCTAGCGCGCCGCGTCGGCCACTGCCGGTTTTCGCCCGATGGACCCGCCTGGGCCGGCCCGCTATCCCGCGCGCACGAGGTTGCTCGATGTCCAGCGGCAAGAAACAGATTGGCGTCATCCTGTCGGGCGCCGGGTATCTCGACGGCTCGGAGATCCACGAGGCCGTGCTCGTGCTGCTCGCCATCGACGAGGCGGGGGCAGAGGCGTGCGTCTTTGCGCCGGAGGGCAAGCTCGCCGAGGTCGATCACATCTCGGGCAAGCCAACCGGCCTGGAGCGCGGCGTGCGCGAAGAGGCCGCCCGTATCGCGCGCGGCCGGGTGGCGGACCTCGCCGGCGCCGGCGGCGCCGAGGTGGACGGTTGGGTGCTGCCGGGCGGCTATGGCGCCGCCAAGAACCTGTCGGACTTCGCCAGCAAGGGCGCCGCCGCCACGGTCAACAAAGAGGTGGGGCGCGTGCTGCGCGAGGCGCTGGCGGCGCAGGTGCCCGTGGGTGCCTGCTGCATCGCGCCCGCCGTGGTGGCCGCGGTGGCCAAGCAGGCCAACGCCAAGCTGCGCCTCACGGTGGGCAACGACCCCGACACCGCCAGGGTGATCGCGTCCATGGGGCACGCACACGTCGTGTGCGCCGTCGACGACATCGTGGTCGATGCCGACCGCAAGGTCGTGACCGCACCCGCCTATATGTACGACGCGCCCATCGCCGCGGTGGCGCGGGGCATTCGCAAGATGGTGCAGCAGGTGGTGGCCTGGGCGTAGACCCCCCGGGGCGCTTCGCCGCGGCGCGCGGGCGCGCTACGGTCCCGCGCATGCTGCGCACCACCGCCCTCGCACTCCTCGCCGGGTCCCTGTGCTTCTCCTCGTGCCTGTGCACGCCCACGCCCGCCGAGGGTGAGGGCGAAGGGGAGGGGGAGGGTGAAGCCGAGGGTGAGGGCGAAGGCGAAGGCGAGGGCGAGGGCGAAGGCGAGGGCGAGGGCGAGGGCGAGCCCACCTGCGAGCCCCAGCCCGGGGTGCCCGGGCTGTCGGCGCGCCCGAGCAACACCACCTGCCTGGCACCCGCGCGCCCGCCGCAGGGCGGCGCCGTCGCGCTCGACGAGCCCTGGCCCAACCTCGTGGTCGAGAGCCCGCTCCTGCTCCTGCAAGAGCCCGGCACCGAGCTCATGTACGTCATCGAGCGGGCGGGCCGCATCGTGCGCTTCGACAAGGACGACGCCGCGGTCACCGACCCCGAGGAGTTCGCCGATCTGACCGTCCGCGTGGCGACCAGCGATTCCCCTGGCGACGAGATGGGCCTGCTCGGCATGGCCTTCCACCCAGACTGGCCGCAGACCGAAGAGCTGTTCCTCTACTACACGGCCACCGGCGGCACGCCCTACTACAACCGCGTGTCGCGCTTCACCTTGGGCGGCAACGGCCTGCTCGACGGCAGCTCCGAGGAGATCCTGCTCGACATCGAGGACTTCGCCGGCAATCACAACGGCGGCATGATCGCGTTCGGCCGCGACGGCATGCTCTACGTCGGCACCGGCGACGGCGGCAACGCCAACGATCCCCGCGAAAACGGCCAGAACCGCCAGTCGCTCTTGGCCAAGATCCTGCGCATCGACGTCGACAGCGTGAGCGCGCCCTTGTCCTACGGCATCCCCGGCGACAACCCCTTCGTCGACGACGCCGACTACGCGCCGGAGATCTACGCGCTCGGCCTGCGCAACCCCTGGCGTTGGAGCTTCGATCGGGCCACCGGCGATCTGTGGGCGGGCGACGTGGGCCAAGGCGAGCTCGAGGAGATCGACATCGTGCAAGCCGGCGGCAACTACGGCTGGAACACCTTCGAGGGCACCGAGTGTTTCGACAACACCGGCGGCGCCTGCTCCGACGGTGGCTTCCTCCCGCCGGTGCTCGAGTACCAGCACGCCTCTGGCCGCACCGCCGTCATCGGCGGCTACGTGTACAACGGCAGCGCCATCCCCGACCTGCGCGGCACCTACGTGTTCGGCGATGGCTCGAGCGCCGAGATCTTCCAGCTGCTCTTCGACGAGCAGGGGCGCGCCCGTGACGTCGACGATCCTGGCGTGGTGCTGATCGGTTCGGGCGACTACATCTCGAGCTTCTCCGAGGACGCCGACGGCGAGCTCTACGCGCTGCGGGTCGAGAGCAACGCAATCCACAAGCTGGTCCCCGCCGGCGCGCCGGTGCCAAACACCTTCCCCGACGCGCTCTCCGAGACCGGCTGCGTCGACGCGAGCGACGCGCGCGCGCCGGCGAGCGGCATGATCCGCTACGGCGTCAACCACCCGCTCTGGTCCGACGGCGCGGCCAAAGAGCGCTTCCTGGCGCTGCCCGACGGCGCCACCATCGACATCGAGGCCGACGGCGACCTGACGCTGCCGAACGGCTCGGTGCTGATGAAGCACTTCCTGGTGGGCGGCGACTACGTCGAGACGCGCCTCTTGGTGCGCCACAGCGATGGCGGGTGGGCCGGCTACTCCTACGAGTGGAACGAGGCGCAGACCGACGCCGTGCTCTTGCCGCCGGCGGGCAAACAAAAGCAGCTCGACAACGGGCGCACCTGGGTGTTCCCCGCGCGCAACGGCTGCCTCGCCTGCCACACGGCCGCGGCAGGTCGCACGCTCGGGCTCGAGCTCCAACAACTGAACGGCGGCTTCGCCTACAGCGAGACCACCTGCGCCAACCAGCTCACCACGTGGGACAGCATTGGCTTGCTCGCCGACGCGCTGCCCGGCGCCGTTGACACGCTGCCCGCGCTGCCCGCCCTCGACGACACCGCGGCCACGGCCGAGGCGCGCGCGCGCGCGCTGCTTCACGTCAACTGCTCGAGCTGTCACCGGCCGAGCGGCGGTGGCGGTGGGCTCGCCGACATGCGCGTGCAGACCGCGCTCGCCAGCGCACACCTGTGCGACGAGCTGCCGGCCGAGGGCGATCTCGGCGTCACCGACGCGCGCCTCATGGCGCCCGGCGATCCCGAGCGCTCGCTGGTGTCGGTGCGCATGCAGCGCACCGGCGCGGGCCGTATGCCGAAGCTCGCATCGCTGGTGGTCGACACGCGCGGCGTGGCGGTGGTCGACGCGTTCATCGAGGGGCTGACCACCTGTCCGTGAGCGCCTACTCCTCGAGATCCGACAAGCCGAGGCGCTGCCACAGCCGCGCCAGCGGCGCCGGCGCCCACCAGTTCCACGCGCCCATCAGGCGCATGGTGGCCGGCACCAACAAGGCGCGGATCACGGTGGCGTCGAGGGCGATGGCCAAGGCCATGCCCACGCCGAGCGACTTCATGAACAGGATCTTCGAGGTGGCGAAGGCGCCGATCACCACCACCAACAAGAGCGCGGCGCTGGTGATGAGGCGGCCGGTGCGCGCCAGGCCGTGGGCCACCGCGTGCGCGTTGTCGCCGCTGCGCAGGTACTCCTCGCGCACGCGCGTGAGCAACAGCACCTCGTAGTCCATGGACAAGCCGAACACGACCGCGAACATCAAGAGCGGCTGCGTGACGTCGGAGAGACCGAGCGGCGTGTAGTCGAGCAGGGTGGCGAAGCGGCCGTCTTGAAAGACCCACACGATGGCGCCAAAGCTCGCCGTCAACGACAGCGAGTTCATCAGCATCGCCTTGAGCGGCAGCGTCACCGAGCCGAACACGGCGAAGAGCACGACGAACATGATGAGCGCCACGAAGCCCACCATGCGCGGCGTGATGCGCCAGAAGCACTCCTGCATGTCCCACAGCACCGCCGCGATGCCGCCGATCTCGACGCTGCCGCCGGGCGGCGGCGCCATGGCGCGCAGCGCCTCCACCTGCGCCAGCGCGCGCGCGTCGTTGAACACGTAGTCGGACACGGCGGCGAAGCGCATGACGCCGCCGCGCGTGAACAGCTCGAGGCCGGCGAGCACGTTCTGGTCCTGCTCGGCGCGCGGCGTGGCGAGCAGCGTGAGCGTGCGCTCCTTGCCGATGCTCTCGGCGGGAGAGAAGGGCGACTGCACGGCGGTGATGCCGGGCAGGGCGCGCACGCGCTCGTGCACCTGGTAGAGCAGCTCGAGGTTGGCGCGCGACAGCGCGTCGCCGGGGAGCCGCACCAGCACCTCGTGCGCCGTCACCTGGTGCGGCAGGAACTCGGTGTCGAGCACGTCGGTGGCGACGCGCGGCTCGGCCTCGGCCGGCAGGATGCGGTGGTCGGCGATGGAGGGGTTGATGCGCAGGAAGGGCGCGCCCAGCAGCAGCAGCGGCACCGTGACGGCGAGGGCAACCACGATGGGCCGGCGCATGACGCCATGGGCGACGCGGTGCCAGAAGCCGTGCTCCTCGTCGACGGGCGGGGCCGAGAGCGAGAAGGGGAGCCGCAGCGCGTCGATGCGCGGGCCAATGACGGCGAGCACCGCGGGCAGGAGCGTGAGCGCCAACAGCACCGCGCCCACGGTGACGGCGACGCCACCGTAGGCGATGGAGCGCAAGTACATCTGGGGGAACAACAAGAGGCCGCACAGGCTGGCAGCCACGGTGACGCCCGAGAACGCCACCGCGCGGCCGGTGGTGCCGACGGTGTGTGCCACGGCGCGCTCGACGCCGCCTGGTCGCGCCAGCTCTTCGCGATAGCGGGCCACCAGGAAGAGCGAGTAGTCGATGCCGAGGCCGAGGCCGAGCACGGTGACGACGTTGGCGGCGAAGATCGACACGTCGGTCACCATGGTGAGCACGCGCATGGCGAAGAAGGCCAGCACCACGGCGAGCCCGCCGAGCAAGAGCGGCACCGACGCCGAGGCGCCGCTGCCGAAGATGACGAGCAAGAGCACGGCGGTGAAGGGGAAGGCGAGCAGCTCGGCCTTGCGCAGGTCTTCCTCGACGGTGCGGTAGATGGCCTGGTTGACGGGCACGTAGCCGGCGACCATCAGCTCCGTTCCTGCGACCGTGAGCTGCGGTCGCAGGCGATCGAGCGCTTCGCCCTTGCTTTGGTCGTCGCCGCGCAGGTTGATGAGCAGGAAGGTGCGCGTACGATCGCGCGACACGAGCTGCGTAGCGCCGTTCTCGTAGTAGCTGGTGACGCGCACCACCGCGGGGTCGCGCTTGATGCGGTCGATGACCTCGAGCATGCCGGTGAGCACCTCGATGTCGTCGACGTTGCCGCCGCTCTTGACCTGGTAGATGGGCAGGATGTCGGGCGCGCCCACGCCGAGCTCGTTGACCAGCGCGCGATCGACCTGCCACGACTCGGCGCCCCAGTCCTCGAAGCCGCCGGCGCGCAACATGCGGAGCGCCGGCGCGCCGATGACGGCGGCCAAGGGCACCAGCACCACGTAGGTCGCGAGGATCCACCAGCGACGTCGTACGCAGAACCGACCGAGCGCGTGAAACATCCCTGGCCGGTCCTTGTGACGGTGGTGGTCGCGCGAGCAGTGCCCGCCACGATACAGCGGAAGGCGGGCACGTGGTTCGTACCTGGTCAAGCGCCACCCGTGGCCAGCGGCGCCCCCGGTCTTGCCGCGGGCCCACGGCTCGGACGAGCGACCGATGCATGCGTGACGCCCGTCGCCACGACGTCAAAGGCGATTGCGGCCTGCGGATCGCTCGCCTACCACGCCCCCATCGGTTGCCATCGTGCTCACCACCTTGCCTGGAGCTTCCATGTCTCGCCTGTTCGCGCCCCTGGCGCTCTCGTTGACCTCCATCGCGTTGCTCACCGCCTGCCCCGAGCCCAGCGAAGGCGAGGGTGAGGGTGAGGGTGAGGGCGAAGGCGAGGGCGAGGGTGAAGAGACGGGCGAGGTCTGCGCCGACGCCCTGGTCCTCAGCGAGGGGACGCCGGTGAGCGGCGACACCACCGGCACCGACGACGACGTGACCCTGGCCTGCAACTACGAACCGGGCGCCGCGGGCGACCTCTTCTATCGCTTCGTCCTCGACGCCGACGCCAGCGTGACCATCGACCTCGCCACCGAAGCGGACCTGTCGGTGGCGGTGTTCGACGCCGACGCCTGCGACGCCGAGATCGAGTGCGCCGACGCCGACGTGGCCGACGAGCAGGTGGCCGTGGGCTTCTTGGCGGCCGGCAGCTACGTCGTCGCCGTCGACGGCAATGATGGCGTCGAGGGCGCCTTCACGCTCACGCTCACCCTTGGCGCTCCCGTGTGCGAAGGCGACTACTACGACGGCACGTCCGGCACGGCCGGCAACGAGACGCCGCAAGGCTCGGTGTGGATCGGCGGCACCAACCTCGACACCGCCACCATCGACACCAATGAGGACACGCCGGAGATCGACGCCCTCGACCTGCACCAGTGCGCCGGCGACGTCGACTACTGGCTGTTCACGCACTTGGGCGGTGGCCTCGACGCCGGCGCCACCACCAACGCCGGCGAGGCCGGCAGCGTCACCGGCGAGCTGTTCCTGGCCACCATCGACCAGGCGGCGAGCATCGAGCAGGGCGCGCCGGTGGTGACGGGCGAGAGCGGCGCTGCCATCCCGCTGGCCACCGCGGCCGCGGACCTCGCGGGCGGCTACTACCTCCTCAAGGTCACCGAGAGCGGCGCGCAGGTCGCCGACCCGGTGGGCTACCAATTCGCGTTCGCGCACGACTGCGAGCCCGACGGCGCCGACTCGCCCATCGCTGCGCTCGACGACGAGACCACGGCCACCGCCGAGGGCGCGTCCCACCTCAGCGACGACCTGGCCGCCGACAGCGCCATGGCACTCAGCATCTGCGCCGGCAACGATGACGCCTTCGTGGTCGAGGCGCTCGCGCCCGGCACGGCGACCGTCACGCTCACCGGTGGCGCCGGGCTGACGGTGAACGTGGGCTTCATCGCCGACGACAGCACGAGCGAGGTGTCGGCCACCAACGTCACCACCGCCACCGCCAGCGGCAATCGCACCGTCACCTTCGCCGACCTCGACGACGGCGGCATCTACGTGGTGCGCGTCAGCGAGGACACGCCCTCCACCGCAACGGTGGAGTACCAGGTGACGGCCGACTTCACCTACGTGCCGGCCGCCAACGACACGTGCGCGGGCGCCCAGGCCATCACCCTGACCGACGCGCTGCAGACCTGGCGCGGCAACAACATGGTGGCGCACAGCGAGATCGAGGGCTTGTGCAACGGCGACGCTGACGCCACCACCCCCGAAGACATCGGCACCGACGTGTTCTACTCGTTCAACGTGCCGGCCCCCACCAACCTCGAGCTGCGCCTCGAGGGCACGGGCGGTGGCTACAGCGGCTCCTTGACGGTCTATCGCTACCCCGGCGCCACCTGCCCCACCGACCTGAGCACGCTCGTCGCCATCAAGGCCGATGGCAGCGACTACAGCGCCGCCACCGACGAGGTCGTCGACGTGTGCGCCTACGACCGCCTGCGCATCCACGACCTGCCCGCGGGCGACTACCTCGCGGTGGCCGACGGCTCGGCGGGCGCGGTGGTGTTCATCTTCGTCATCCCACCGGCGCGGGGCTCCTTCGAGCTGTCGGCCCAAAGCTTCGCCGGCGACTTCCCGGCATCGGAGGCGTGCAGCGAGGCGCTGGCCATCGATCTGCCCGCGGCCGGCGGCAGCACCGACGTGCCCGTCGCCTTCGCCGACTTCTCGTCGACTGGTCAGATGCGCGGCGTGTGCGGCGGCGGTGGTCAGGAGCGCGTCTTCACCTTCACGCCGAGCGCCAACGCGACCGTGAACTTCACCACCGACCTGAGCGCCGAGGCGCTCGACACCGTGGTCTACGTGCGCGCCGGCGCCTGCGAGCCCGCCTTGGTGTCGGGCGACGAGTGCAACGACGACGGCGAGGACGCCGAAGGCTTCGGCAGCCAGCTGAGCGTGGCGGTCAGCGCCGGCACGCAGTACTTCGTGGTGGTCGACAATTACGGTGAGCTTTCGGCCGACGCAGATCCGAACGGCACCACGCTGACCGTGAGCGTGGAGTAGGCGCGGCGGGTGGCGCGCCCCTGACGTCGTCAGAGGTGCAGCACGCGCTCGGCCTCGAAGGCCTCGGGCGCCTGGCGGTGCAGCTCCCAGTACACGCCCGCGATGGCGTCGGGGTCGAGCTTGCCGCCGGGCACCACCAGCCCGTCGACGGTGACGGTGGCGGCGTGGATGCCGTGCGGCTTGAGCTCCTTGTGCAGGCAGAGCGCCAAGCTGCGCAGGCCGGCTTTGCCGACGGAGAGCGCCGTCATTTGCGGCCAAGGCTCGAGCGCCAGGCCGCCGCCGGTGAAGAGGATGGTGCCTTTGCGCATGGCCTTCATGTGCGGCACCACGCGCTGCACGGCCACCAGCGCGCCGCCCACGTCGACGCGGAACTGGCGCACCAGCTGCTCGAGGCCCACCTCGAGGGGGCCGCCGGGCTTGGGCACCGCAGCGTTGTACACCAGGCAGTCCACCGGCCCGAGCTCGTGCACCACGGCCAAGAGCGCGTCGGTGACGTCGTGGGCGCGCTCGGCGTCGCACGCGAAGCCGCGCGCGGTGATGCCGGCCTCCGACAGCGCGGCGGCCGCGCGCACCATCTCGTCGCCGCGGCGCGACAAGAGCGCGACCTTCATGCCTTCGCGCCCGAAGCGCCGCGCGACGGCAAGCCCGATGCCCGGCCCTGCTCCAATGACGGCGATGACCTCGCTCACGGTTCGCTCCTGGCAGCGCAGCTTCGCACACGAGCCCGGCACGAAGGCAAGCGCGCGCAGGCAGGTGGACGAGCTTGACGGCGTGCGCCGCGAGATGCAGATCGGCGCTCAACCATGAGCAGGACCAGCAAGAAGCCCCGCACCCGGCCAAAGATGGCCGACCTCGCCGACAAGTACGCCCTCTATCGGCTCGCCGTGCAGGATCCCGAGCATGAGGTGCAAGAGTTTCTGCGCTTCTACAAGGACCAGTTCGGCCGCCGGCCCACGCGCCTGCGCGAAGACTTCTGCGCCGCCGCCGCCGTGTGCTGCGAGTGGGTCAAGCTCGGCCGCGAGTACGCCGCCGTGGGCGTCGACCTCGACCCCGAGCCCCTGGGCTACTGCCGCCGCACCTACCTGCCCAAGCTCTCGGCCACGGAACAGCTGCGCGTCCGCTTGCTGCAACAAGACGTACGCACCTGCGACGTGCGCGCCGACATCATCGCGGCGCAGAACTACTCGTTCTTCATCTTCAAGACGCGCGCCGGCGTGCTCGAATACTTCCGCCAGGTGCACCGCTGCCTGGCCGACGAGGGCATCTTCATCCTCGACATGATGGGCGGCGGCGCCATGCAAGACGAGCAGATCTCGGAGTCGCGCCAGGTGGGGCGCCCCACCTCCGAGGACAAGCTGCAGCCGCCCTTCCGCTACGTGTGGGAAGAGGCGAGCTTCGATCCCATCACCCACGACGTGCTCTTCCACATCCACTTCCGCTTCCCCGACGGCAGCGCCCTGGAGAGGGCCTTCAGCTACGACTGGCGCTTGTGGACCATGCCCGAGATCCGCGAGCTCCTCGAGGAGGCCGGCTTCTCGCAGAGCCACGTCTATTGGGAGACCGAAGACAAGAAGGGCGAGCCCTCGGGCAAGTATCGGCGCGCCACGCGCGGGCGGCCGGACCAGGCGTGGTTGTCGTACGTGATCGGCGTGAAGTAGGCGGTCCGCCAACCCTACCGAAACGCCGCCAACACATCGTCGGGGATGCGCTTGGGCCGCAAGGTCGCGAGCACCACCCACACCCACTCGGTGCTGGCGCGCACCAGCTCGGCGTCGTCGCTGGCGCGCAAGATGCGCGTGAGGCGCGTGGCCGAGGCGGGACGGAACTCCTCGACCCAGGTGAGGATCTTGATCTCGTCGCCGCCCTTGCTCGAGCGCACGTAGTCGATCTCGTGGCGCCGGATGACGAAGGAGCAGCCGAGCGTCTGATAGCGCGCCGCACCCCAGCCACCGGCCTCGGCGTGCGCGAAGGCCGCCTCTTGGATCCAGCGCACGTAGGCGATGTTCGAGATGTGGCGGTTCTCGTCGTCGTCGCTCAGGGGAGCGATCATGCGGTGCTCGAATGGCCGGCCTGGCCCCGGGTGCGCCATGACGTTCTCGCGTCGACGGCTAAAGGATGCGCGCCGGTGGCGCAACACCCTGCGGCCCGCGGTGATTGCCGTGGCGCGCGCACGGTGGCATCACTCGGCCATGTCCATCGTCGTCGCTACCGCCTCGTCGCAACGCAGCGCCCGCGCCTGGCGTGTGACAACCGTGTGTGTGCTGCTTTGCTGTGGCGCCGCCTGTCCCACGGAGCCGCAGGCTCGTGCCTTCAAGGTGCAGAGTCGCGCCGAGCTCATCGGCGGCCCGCGCGCCCTCGGCGAGGTGGGCGACTACCTGCTCGAGAACGATCGCGCGCGCTTCCTGGTGCAAGACGCGGGCTTCTCGCGCGGCTTCGGCGTGTTCGGCGGCGCGCTCCTCGACGCCGACCTGGTGCGGCCCACCAGCGGGCGCGGCGACTCCGAGGGCGGGCAGGGCAAAGACAACTTCGGCGAGATGTTTCCGGCCTTCTTCCTTGAAGCGCTCGAGCCCATCGAGGTCGTCAACCAAGAGTTCGGCGCCGAGGGGGCCGACCTGCGCCAGTACTTGCCCGCCATCGAGGTGCTGAAGGCCGGCGGGCCGGGGCTCGACGCCGAGGTGGTCATCCGTGGCCAGGGCGGAGACTTCCTCGCGCTCACGCAGAACGTGAACCAGTTCTTGCTCGGTGAAGATCGCAAGGTGCCGGCCCTGCAGTTCGAGTCGCGCTACCTCCTGCGCCCGGGCGCGCCCTACCTCGAGCTGGTCACGCGCGTGCAGAACATCAAGACGGGCTCGGGCGACGACTGCAAGCTCGAGTACCCCAAGAGCCTGCTCGACGCCGAGGTGCCCACCCCCTTTGGCGACGTGGTGCTCTTCGGTGCCGGCAACAAGGTGTTCCTGCCGCACGAGGCGGGCTTCGATCTGCGCTACCGCCTGGAAGACATCTACCACGCGGGCACCATCGCGCTGCCGGCCTTCCCCGGCGTGGTGGCCGAATTCATCGCGTCGACGTCGAAAGACGTGAGCTATGGCGTGCTCGCGCTGCCGCCCGACGAGGCCGAGGCGCAAAAGGGCCTGCGCAACTTCGCGGCGGCGAACCCGCAGGCCTTCCCCGACGCCACCGACCACTCGCTGCACGTGCCCTTCATCGCCGCCGCCTTCACCGGTGTGTTCCAGGTGCTGCCGCCGAGCGTCATCGAGTGCAACGATCACCTCCCCGGCGGCAACGACGAGGTCAGCTTCCGCCGCTTGTTCATCGTGGGCGACGGCGACGTGGCCAGCGTGTCCGACGTGGTCTACCAGGTGCTGCGCGAGCGCTTCGGCGGCCCGGGCACCGGCGTCTTGCAGGGCCGCGTCAAGGAGCTGCAACAGCCGCGCTTCGTGGCGGGCGCCTCGGTCATCGTAGAGGACACGGCGGGCAACAAGGTCACGCAGGCCATCACCAACAAGGAGGGCCGCTTCGACGCCACGCTGCGCCCCGGCGACTACCAGCTCGTCGTGGTGCGGCCAGGCGCGCGCGCCACCGCGCCGGTGGGCGTCACCATCACCGAGGGGCAACCGGCCTACACCGAGCTGGTGGTAGACGCGCCCGCCGAGCTCGTCGTCACCGTGGTGGAGCCCGGCGTGGGCCCGGTGCCCTCCAAGGTCTCGCTGGTAGGCACGGCGCTCGCCGAGAACGCCGGCGTCGATCCGAAGAAGCACATCTTCGACCTCTCCATCGGCGAGCCTTGGCGCTTCACCGACTTCCTGCCCGACGACGCCACCGACGCGAGCACGCTGCGCTTCCTCGAGGGCTTCGCCTATTCCACCGACGGCGTGGCGCGCCTGAGCGTGCGCCCCGGCGCGTACACCGTGGTGGCCGGCCGCGGCACCGAGTACGACCGCGCCGAACAAGAGGTGGAGCTGCGCCCGGGCGTGGTCACGGCGCTCACCCTGGAGATCCACCGCGTCGTCGACACCACGGGCTACGTGGGGGCCGACTTCCACCTGCACTCGCAGTACAGCCTCGACTCGGGCGCGCTGGTGGCCGATCGCATCGCCAGCTACGCCGGCGAGGGCGTGGAGTACGCGGTGTCGACGGACCACAACTACGTCGTCGACTACCAGCCGGTCTTGCAGCAGCTCGGTATTCAGCAGCACATCAACAGCGCCATCGGCCTCGAGCTCACCACCATCGATCGCGGGCACTTCAACGGCTTCCCGCTGCGCCGCGAGCAGGGGGCGCTCAGCGACGGCAACATCGCCTCACGCACCTACGGCAGCTTCGAGTGGGCCATGAAGACGCCCACCGAGATCTTCGACAAGCTGCGCGCGCTCGGGCTGAAAGACGCCGCCGGCGCCGTCAAGCCCATCGTCTTGCAGGTGAACCACCCGCGCGACAGCATCCTCGGCTACTTCGATCAGTACGGCGTGTCGGCCGACGACCTCTCGGTGCTGGGGCAGAGCGGGCTCTTGGCGCCCGATCCCATCATCCACCCCGAGTTCGACAAGCAGGAATTCAACTTCGACTTCGACGCCCTCGAGGTGTTCAACGGCAAGCGCTTCGAGTTCTTGCACAGCTACACCGTGCCCGAGAGCGCGCCGCGCGTGACGGTGGAGGGCACCGTGCACGTCGTCGACCCGGTGTCGTGCTGCGAGGTGGCCGTGGGCGAGGTGTTGCGCGACATGGCCAAGCGCAAGTGCCGCCCGTTGCCCGACGGCAGCGACGTCGACGAGTGCGCGTGCGACGTCGACACCTTCAGCTACCAGCTCGAGCAGGGCAACTGCGGCGGCGCGCGCACCGGCGACGTGGCTTTCCCCGGCGTCATTGAGGACTGGGTGATGATGCTCGAGAGCGGGCGCCACGTGATTGGCACCGCCAACTCCGACAGCCACGAGCCCGAGAAGGACGAGCCCGGCTGCCCGCGCACCTACGTGCGCGTGCCCAGCGACGAGCCGGCGCAGGTGCGGCCCGACGACATCGTGGCGGCCTTCCAGGCCGGCGACGTGCTCATGACCAATGGCCCCTTCGTGCGCGTGCAGGTGGAGGGTGACGACGGCGAAAAAGGCATGGGTCAGACCGCCAGCGCCGCCGACGGCCACTTCGTGGCGCGCATCCACGTCGACTCCGCCCCCTGGGTGGTGGCCGACACCCTGCGCGTCTACCTGGGGCGCGCGCTCGTGCACACCGAGACCATCGCCGGCACCGGCCCCCGCGACGTCGAGGTGGCGGTAGACGCCACCGGTGACGGCGTGCTGCTGGTCGAGGTCACGGGCAGCGAGAGCATGTTCCCCTCGATCTTCCCAAACGAGGTGCCGCCCCTGCAATTCACCGACGTCATCGGCTCGCTCGGCTCGTCCTTCGGTCTCGGCAGCGACGCCGACGCGCTGGAGCCCGCGCTCACCTTCGTCACCACGCCCTACGCGCTGACCAACCCCGTGTGGCTCGACGCCGACGGCGATGGCGTCGTGACGCCGAGCCGCACCCTCGACGCCAACGCGCGCATGGCGAGCACCGAGCCGCACGTGAGCCTGGTGCAGCCCGTTGCCTGGGTGGCCACCGAAGAGGAGGCCCTCGCCGAGGCGCGCGCCGCGTGGGAGGCGATCCCGCGCAGGAAGCAGCTCGCGCTCTCGCGCCTGCCGCGCTGGCTGTGGCCCTCGGCCGATCCGCGCGATGTGCGGCGCGTGCTGATCCAGTTCGTCAACCATCGGGAGTAGGGCGGTGGCAATGACGGCCCGGCACGCCAGGAGTCCCACGCCGCCGGTGGCGACCATCACATACACGGTCGGGACCGGGGCCGGTGGCCCCGTCTCCGACGGCGCGCCGTGGTAGGCACGCGCCATGCGCGCACTGGCAGTGGGGGCATGGGCGGTGTTGGCGGCAGCGGTGGTCAACGGCGGCTCGGCCAACGCCGCGGCGCCGCCAACGGCGCGCACGGAGCACTTCGATGACCCGGTGATCGCCGCGCGCTTCTTGCGCGACGGGCGCGCACGCTTCGCCACCACACACCGCGTGGTGATCATGAGCTCGGACGGATCCCGCAGCAACATCGCGCCGGCGGACTGCGCGCCGATGGCGCGTGCGGTGTTCTCCGACGACGGCGAGTGGGTGGTGCTCGCCTGCAACAAGCCGTCCAGCTCGGGCGTGTGGCGCACCGACGATCCCAAGCGCGTCGCCGCGTTGGCCATCGGCCGCGACGACGCGCCGGTGTTCTGCGGCGACACGCTGCAGATCGGCGCCGCACGCCTGCGGGTCGGAACGTGGTCGACGTACGACAAGGCAGCAGGCTGTCCCAGCCCCGGCGAGGCCCAGGTCGGCGGCGCCAGCGTGCGCATCGAGGGCAAGAAGCTCGTCACTCGTCCGTACCCGCTCGGCGACGTCGAGGCCGACGGCTTTGCGCTGACGCCCGACGACCACCACCTGTGGGTCTGGCGCAACAAGGAGGCCGTGCGCCTGGTGTGGACGCCCGCCATGGCGCTGCGACCCAAGCTGGGGCCTGCCGCGCCGATCTTGCTGTCGCGTCCCGTGCAAGTCACCGACGGCGGCGGCGGCACGTTCGCGCGTTTCCAGGAGAAGGAGCTCGACGCGGTGGCGCTGTTCGTGCCGTCCGGCGACGATCTGTATGGCTTCCTCCTCGTCCTATCGGATCGACGCGGCGGCGCCGAGCGCGTAGACGCAGAGACCTGCGCGCTCACCGCCAGACACTGGAACAAGCGCATCGACACCAGCGGCGCGCTCGTCAAACCCGACGCCTGCGTCAAAGAACGCCGCGAGGTCGTCAGGCTGACGGGGCCGGCGGCCACCGACAGCGGCGTCACATTCAAACAAGCCAGCGTCGGTCACCAGCGCGTCACGCTGGCGATGATGAGCGCCTACGGCGAAGAGACGGAGCTGTGGCTGTGGCGCTACGACGCTAACAAGGGTGACTTCGACGCGGCCACGTGGGGCGCGCCGCCCGTGCTGCAACTGCCGGGGGAGGAGTAGATGTCCGCGCTGATCGTCTCCCTGGCGTGGGGCCTGGCGGCGCTGCCACACGGCATGCACGTGGTCGAGGGCGCGCGCACCGACCAGCTGCTGGTGCACCGCGGCGAGGCCCTGTTGGTCGTCGATCCAGCGGACGAGCGGCCCACCGAAGTGCGCGCGGTGCGCCTGGACACCGGTGCATCTCGGGTGGTGCTGCGGGCCGATATCGTCGGTCGCTTCGCCCTCGACGCGGCGGCGGACACTCTGCTCGTCGCCGTCGCGGCCGATGGGCGCGAGGGCCCGCCGACCGCCGGCAGCCGCGACGGCGTGGTGTTTGTGCCGCTGACCGCCGCAGCGCCAGCAACGAGCCGCGTGCAGATCGACGACGTGGAAGACCTCGTGGTGTGCGCCGGTCGGCGCTACGCCCTGTCGTCGGTGGCGAACAACCGTGTTGCGCTGCACGACCTGACGACCGTTGCGGCCGGCGTCACGCTTGATGCCGCCCCACCGCTGCCGGCGACGTCGCCGATGGCGTCCGTGCAGTCGATGAACGTGCGCAGGGCGCGCCTGTCGTGTGCGTCAGACACGCTGGCGGTGACAACGGACGACGCGGTGCTGCTGCTGCCGAACGTCCGCGAGCCCGCGGCGGCGTTCGTGCGCGTGCCCATCGTGATGCAGCACGACAACGACACGCTGCGCACCGTGCTGCCCCTGCCGAACGGCGACCTGCTGACGTGGAGCAACCGCGGGCTCCTGCGCGTGCTCGATCGTGCCGGCAAGACCAAAGCGGTCCGAGGCGTCGACGCGAGCAACATCGCGCTGGCCGGCGCACCGCTTGGTAGCCGCGTCATCGCCGGCGACGCGTCCTTCGCGCTGCCATTGCTCAACGATCGTGTGCAGCTCGGCGGGCCACCTGGCACCACGGTCGCGCTTGACGCGCAGCGGGTGCTCACGCTGCTGGGCACCGGCTTGCGCGAACGCGCCGTGGCGCCTTCCCCATCGCCGGCCGACCTGCGCACGCTCCACCAGCCGTCTGCCATCGCCCGCCGCCTCGATGGCAGACGCTTCGCGGTGGGACAGAAGGACGGCACCATCGTGGTGTTCGATCGCACACAACCCGGCGGCCCGCTCATCCCCGTCGCGACGTTGCGCGCGCACCGCCATGGACTCGACGGCGTGGTCGCGCTGGCGTTCCTCAGCGCGAAGGACGCCGGCGCGCCGCGCGACGTGCTGGTCAGCGTCGGAGACGACGATGTCGTGCATGTGTTCGAGGAGCCGGCGTCGAACTCGGGGTGGCGGCTCCTGCGCAGCGTGGTGGTGCGCGAGAGCGGCGCGCGGGGCAGCGTGGCGTTCGACGCAGGGCGTGGCCTGGTCGCTGTGGCCGGCTCCGAGGTCGTGTCGGTCGTCGATCTCCGTCGCGGCGAGGTGACACGGGTGCTGGGCCCGCTGCCACGCGAGCAGTCTTTCGGCATTCGGTCGCCGGCGTTCTCGCCCGACGGGACGCAGCTGGCGTTCGTCGACGATGCGCGCCGCGTCCGCGTGTATTCGCTGACGGATGGCCGTGAGGATCGAGGCTTCGCCGGGACACACGACGCCGTCACCTACGACAACCAGGGCCGCCTGCTGCGGATCACGCGCGACAAAGCGATCCTGGAGGGCAGCAGCGCCACGGCGAGAGCGCGGGAGCTGCCCGTGCCAGCGTGGAGCGCGGACAACATCGTCCGCGACCCGGCCTCAAGCGAGGTCTGGCTGTCGTCGTGGAACGGCTGGTTCGCCGTGCTCGGCCAGCCGGAGGGCGAGCTACGCCAGGGCCCTTGGCACGTCGCGGACCTGCTGCTCGACGGCGACCGCGTCATCACCATCGGCCCTGACGAGCAGATCTCCTCGTGGCCTCGGCACCCGGCCACCCCGGCGGTCGACACGGCACGGGTGCTGTTTGGCGTGCGAAACAGCGGCGTGGCATCGACGGCCTTTGTCGGCGAACTGGTCGCGGTGGCGATGGAATCGGGTCAGTTGCGTCTGTTCGGCAAGGAGGCCGGCGCCGGCGGCCGCGCCCTGCGCCGCGCCACGTGCACCCAGCGGGGCGACGACGGCGCCCCTTACGAGGCGACCATCGTGCCCGACGTCCTGGCCACGCGCACATTGCGTTCAGACGGCAAGGAGGCGGAGCACCTCGTAGGCGTCGACCTGAACGGGGCTGTGCGCTGGAACCTCGCCACCGGCGCCGTGGTGTGCCTCACGCACTCCTTCGACGCGAGGGTGCGCTTCGCCGGGCTCACTGGCGATGGGCGCGTCGTGTGGGTGAGCACGCCGGAGGGCGCGCTGTGGGTGGGCGACAAACGAAGGGAGATCGCGCCGCGAGAGTCTGTCGCCGATGAAGCGGTGCTGGTCGGCGACGACGACCGGTCGCTGGCCGCGGTGTACGTGGACGACGAGGGAACGCACGCCGTGCGCGTGAGCGACGGTGCCGCCCTCGGCAGCACCCGAGGGGCCAACGTGGCAGCCTTGCCGGGCGGCCGCGTGCTGCTCGGCCGCTGGCCCACCGACACGCCCAAGGACGACGAGGAGGAGCGCCTGGCCATCGCCGCGTGGACGCCAGGCCGGGGGCCGCCGCGGCTGATCACACGTGAGCACCCGTTCACCAACGACCTGCTGGCATCGCCGGACGGTGCGCGCTTCCTGCAGAGCATGGACGCCGAGGTGTGGCTGCGCGACACGAACACGGGTGCGGTGCAGGCGGTGGTGGACGCCATCCACGTCGAGGCATTGGCGTTCTCTGCCGACGGAACGCGCTTCGCGGTGAGCGCCGGCGGCATCGTCGCCGTCTACGACCTCGAGGGCCGGGACCTGTGGCGCAAAGACGCCCGCCTCGACGGCGCGGCGTCACCCGTGCGGCCTCGGTAGGTTGATGCACCTGATCGACGAGAAGTCGCCGATCTACCAGCGAACCGCACCCAGCCGCGACTCTCCTACTTCACCGTCGCCAATGCGCTCCCCCAAGATCGAGGGAGCCCCTGTGGCGCTTGGCGGCTTCCCCCGATTTCGGGGGTTCAATCCTCCACATCGAAGCTGGGCTTCCGGCTTGCGCATGCGAGCTCAAGATCTTCGGGATCTGGGGCTTGTTGTCGCTCCCTCGACGACGATCGCTGCTCTCGCGAGAGCAAGCGGCGCTGCCCTTGGGTGGCAGCCTTGCCGGGACGGCCGCGCATCCAGAAATACACGACGGACCCCTCCCTACCTCCCCAGAGGACTGGAGAGGGCCGTGCCATCTTTGCCACTGCGCAGTGGCGAGCCCGGCACGGCTTCCCCCATTCCTATGGGGGAAGATCTAGAAGGGGGGCCGTTCGATCCCGCAGTGACCTCGTCACTCGGCCCACCGTCGTTGCATGACGGCACCGCCGCCTGCTCTCGCGAGAGCAGCGATCCTGTCATGACGGCGAAACAGCAAGCCCCAGCTTCTTCTTCTTCTTCTTCTTCTTCTTCTTCTTCTTCTTCTTCTTCTTCTTCTTCTTCTTCTTCTTCTTCTTCTGCTGCTGCTGCTGCTGCCGCTGGATCATCGGGCCGAGAAGCGGTCAATCGAGACCCCGAATTCGGGCGAGGTCCCGCGTCAACCACCCCAACGCGACCTGCCTCACCCGACCGATGGGGCGCCCGCGACCACGCCGCCGGGTCACCCGATATAGTCCCGGTATGGTCATTCGTGACGTCGGCGCGGGCAGGCCGGGCGGGGCGGGGGGCGCGCACGCCAGCGCCATGCCCAAGCCGCTCGAGCAGGGCCTGTCCGACGCCGGGCTGCTCAAGGCTGGCGCCAAGCCCCAAGACGCCGCCCAGGGCCTGCTCGGGCGCCTCGCCAAGGCGGGCTTCAACGCCCCCCCCGGGCAGGGCCTGGCCCCCTCGCTCGCGTCGGTGCTCAAGCAGTTCCAGGCCAAGCAGGGCCTGCCGCCAAGCGGCCTGCTCGACGCCGGCACCGCGGGCGCGCTGCAGAAGGCCGGCATGCTCGGGCAGCCCGACGCCGCCGCGGAGAAGCAACAGAAGTCGGTGAAGGACGGCTTCGAGAAAGGCGCGCCGAGCTTGCTCAAGCAAGGCGAGCAGAAGCGCGCCGAGCTCGTCAACCAGGGCACGCCCGACACCAACTTCCTCGACGCCCTCATCAACCAGCTCGGCCCGGGTGGGCCGAACGAAGGCACCAGCGCCACCGACATCAAGGGCGCGGCCTCGGGGCAGGAGTCGCGAAACGTCGAGACCCAGCAGAAGCTCGCCGAGGCGAAGAAGGGCGAGGGCGTCAACAAGAAGGGCTCCACCGTCACCTCGGACCGCGACCTGCCCACGCCCGGTAACCAGCAGCTCGACCGCGGCAACGCCCAGGGCGTCAAGGTGGCGCGTGGCTTGCGCGCCGAGACCACCAAGACCGACGAGAAGAAGCGCAGAGACGCGCTCGCCGGCCAGGACCCCACGGAGCTCGGCATCCTCGACGAGGAGGCCGACGAGGAGGCGCTCGAGGGCGCGGGCGACGAGGGCAAGAAGCGTCGCGGCCAAGGTGGCGAGCAAGAACAAGGCGGCCAGGACGCCGAGGGCACGTCGAGCGGCGGCAGCGGCGTGGGCGCAGAGGCGGAGGCCAGCGAACGCGATCGGGGCAACGCCTCGAGCGGCGACGAGCGCCATGACGAGGAGCGCGGCCACGCGTCGCTCGACGACGGCAGCGGCGCCGAGGCGGGCTACTACCGCGTGCCCGCGGTGTCGGAGCAGTGCTTCGCGGCGCTCGAGCAGATCAAGAAGGACGCGGCCCAGGACAACCGCGCCACCACCTACACCTGGGACGTCACCTTCTACAAGCCGGGCACCTATGGCGCCGGCCAGCAGGCACAGGAGCTGGTGCACCTGCTCGTCGACAAGGCCACCGCCTTCGACGCCGTGTGGGCCAAGGCGCAGGCGAACCTGACGGCGCTGGTCAAGCGCGTCGATGGCGACGGCGCGGTGCCAACGCTCGACGACATCGTGGGTGCCATCCGGCAGGCGCGGGCCCGCGAGGGTGACGTCACGGTGGCGACGGTGGGCAAGGTGCTGCGGCCCATGGGGCGGGCGTAGCAGGGCAGCTCACCCGTGCGCGGCGTCGCGCAAGAGCGCGATCGCCTGCGGGATGGCGCGCTGGACCGCGTCGGTGACCAGCGCCTCCACGTCGCGCGCGCGCTCCTGGCGCAGGCACTCGGCCAAGAGCGCCTTGGCGTCGTCGAAGCGGAAGCGCGACAGCACGTAGCGCACGCGCGGCACCGCCTGGCCCGGCATGGAGAGCGCGTCGAAGCCGAGGCCGAGCAGCACCGGGGCCAGCGCGGGATCCGACGCGCACTCGCCGCACAGGCTGACGGGGATGCCGCGGCGCTTGGCCGCGCCCACGGCGTGCTCGAGGGCGCGCAGCACGCCGGGGTGCAGCGGTTGATAGAGGTGCGCCACCTGCTCGTTGCCGCGATCGATGCCGAGTGAGTACTGGATGAGGTCGTTGGTGCCGACGGAGAAGAAGTCGCAGTAGCGCGCCAGCTCGTCGGCGATCCACACGGCGGCGGGCAGCTCGATCATCACGCCCACCTTGAGCCCGCGCCACACCGGCACGCCCTCGGCGGTGAGCTGGTGCATCTCCTGGTCGAGGATCTCGCGCACGGCCACCAGCTCCTCGACGCTGCCGATCATGGGCAACAAGATGGAGCCGCGCTGGCGTGCCGAGATGGCGCGCACCATGCCGCGCAGTTGCGTGCGCAGCATGGGCGGCCGCGCCAGACCCAAGCGGCAGGCGCGCAGGCCGAGCGCCGGGTTGTGCTCGCGCGGCAGCTTGACCGCCTTCGCCATCTTGTCGGAGCCGATGTCGAAGGTGCGCAGCGTGGCCGGCTTGTCGCCGAGCGCGTCGAGGATGGCGCCGCATGCCTCGGCGTGCGCCTGCTCGTTCGGCAGCTCGGCGCGGTTCACGTAGAGGAACTCGGAGCGGTACAGGCCCACGCCCTCGGCGCCGCTGGCGAGCGCCGCCGGGATCTCCTCGGGGATCTCGATGTTGGCGAGCAGGCCAACGCGCCGCCCGTCGGGAGTGACGCAAGGCTGCCCCACCTCGCGCTGCAGGGCCGCGAACAGCAGCGCCCGCTCGTCGGCCACGCCGTGGTAGCGCGCGATGAGCGCCTCGTCGGGCTCGAGCACCACCTCGCCGGCGCTGCCGTCGACGATGACCAGGTCGCCGGCGCCGGCGCGCTCGGTGACGTGCGCGCAGCCGAGCACCGCGGGGATGTCGAGCGCGCGCGCCAAGATGGCCGTGTGGCTGGTGGCGCCGCCCACCTCGGTGACGATGGCGCGCACCTTGCGCTTGGAGAGCGCGATGGTGTCGGCGGGCGACAGGTCATGGGCCACCACCACGGCGTCCTTGGGCGCCGCCTCGATGCGCCCCGAGTCGGTGTTGGTCATGGCCGACAAGATGCGATCGCCCACGAAGTCGACGTCGCTCCGCCGCTCGCGGAAGTAGGCGTCACCGAGCGCGTCGAAGCGGCCGCGGATGTCGTGCACCGCCGAGCGCAGCGCCCACTCGGCGCAGCGTTTCTCGTCGGTGATGTAGCGGCGCGCCCCGTCGAGCAGCATGGGGTCTTCCATCATCAACAAGTGCGCGTCGAGGATGGCGGAGTGGTCGGGGGCGCGCTCCTTGAGCGCGATCAACGACAGGCGCGCCTCGGTGACGGCGGCCAGCAGGCGCTGCACCTCGAGCGCCGCTTGCTGCTCGGGGATGTGGAACTTCGGGTGCGTGGCGCGACGCCGGTCGATGAGGTGGACGTGGCCGAAGGCCACGCCGGGCGAGGCGCCGATGCCCTCGAGCACGATCCCCTTGGTCAGCGTTCCTCCCCGAAGCGCTCGACGATCAGCTTGGTGAGGGCGTCGAGCGCGGCGCGCGCCGGCTCTTCGTCGCCCAGCGCGGTCACCGTCAGGTCGGTGCCGCGACAGGCCGCGAGCATGAGCACCCCCATGATGCTCTTGGCGTTCACCATCATCTCCTCGGTGCCGATCTTGAGCTCCACCGGAAACTTGGAGGCGAGCTGCACCAGCTTGGAGGCGGCGCGGGCGTGCAGCCCCAGCTCGTTGACGATGGTCACCTGCGTAGAAAGCTCGGCCATGATCCCTTGTTCCCCAGCACGGACCGACAAGCGTGCCCCAGTCTACCCGGAACCGCCCCCGCAAACCGCACCCCGCGCGGCCCTCGCGGCCCTCACCCGGAACCACCGATGTCGCGGTGCACCACGCGGGCCGCCACGCCACGGGCTCCCAGGCGCTCCACCAGGGCGTCCGCCAGGGCCGGCGAGCGATGGCGACCGCCGGTGCAGCCCACCGCCACGGTGACGTAGCTCTTGCCCTCGTGCTCGAAGCGCGGCAGCAGGAAGCCGAGCAGCTCGTCGACGCGCGTGAGGAAGCCCTGGGCGTCGGGCTGCGCGAGCACGAAGTCGCGCACCGCCGTGTCGGTGCCGGCCAGGGGCCGCAGCTCCTCGACAAAGAAGGGGTTCGGCAAGAAACGCACGTCGAAGCACAGGTCGAGCTCGGTGGGCACGCCGTGCTTGAACCCGAAGGACAGCACCGTCACCGATAGGCGCCGCTCAGTATCGAGGCCGAATCGCTCCGCGATGGTGCGCTTGAGCTGGTGCACCGACAGGTCCTTGGTGTCGATGATGACGTCGGCGCGCATGGCGACGTCGGCGAGCAGCGCACGCTCGCGCGCGATGGCGCTGCGCAGCCCGACCTCGGAGGCAGGCGCGGGCAGCACCGACTCGGTCTCGTCGACGCGCACGTCGAGCGGGTGGCGCCGGCGCGTCTCTTGGAAGCGCCGCACCAGGGCGTCGTCGCTGGCGTCGAGGAACACCAACATCAGTTGGTGACCGGCAGCGCGCAAGCGATCCCAGGTGGGGCCGAAGTCCTTCAGGAACTGCGGCTCGCGCGCGTCGATGACGAAGGCGAGACGGGAGAGCCCGCCGCCCGACGAGTCGGAGAGCGTGAGCAGGGTCTCGATGAGCGTGGGTGGCAGGTTGTCGACGACGAAGAAGCCCAGGTCTTCGAGGGCGCGCGCCGCCGTGGTCTTGCCCGCGCCGGCCATGCCGCTGATGACCACGACCTGCTTGGCGTCGCGGGCGGGGGCGGTGTCGGACGTGCGCACGGTGGCCATGTCACAGAGCTACCACGCGCAGGCGCCGTGTGGAGGTGGCCACGGCATCGTGCTCGCCGAGCCAGTCGGCGATGCGTGGGAATACCTCCTGGTGCGCGCGGCGGCCGAACAGCAGATCGATGTGGCCGTAGTCGGTCGACATCCCCTCGTCGCGTCCGGCCAAGAGGAAGCGCGCGTGCGGCAAGAGCGGCAACGCGCGGCGCACCGCGTCGAGGCGCGCCAGGCCGTCGTGGGGCGCGCCCACCACCAGCACGGGCAGCGCGCAGCCCGCCAGGCGCGCGCGGTAGTCGAGCTCGCCGTCGGCGGAGCGGAACACGTCGCGATCGATCCACTCGCGGAACTGCAACATGAGGCCGCGCGGGATGCTCTGCACCGCGCGGTACATCAGGCGGCGCGCCATGCGCGTGTCGACGTTGTCGAGCACCAGGAAGCGCTTCAGGGCGGCGCTGTTGAAGCGCAACGCCAGCGGCGCAACCAACTGCGACAGGGGCTCGAGGTGCAGGCCGGGCGCGATGTCGCCCAGCCGCTTGAGCGGTCGCAAGAGCGGCATCGCCTCCCACCCCTGCGGGAAGCCGAGCGGCGAGCCGAGCGTGACACCGGCGCGCACGCGCGTGGCCTGCTGGCGCGCGAGCATCGCGTACAAGGCGAGGCCGCCCATGGAGTGGCCGACCACCATCACCCCGGGCGCGCCGCTCTTGGCGCAGAGGTGATCGACGGCGGCGACGAGATCGAGCCCCACGAAGTCGTCGAAGGTGACGCCCACCCACTTGCGGTACGGCAGCTTCGACATGCCGGTGCCACGCAGGTCGATGACCCAGGTGTCGAAGCCGCGGCCGGCGAGCCAGGGCGCCAGGCCATAGGGCTCGGGGGCGTCGAAGTTGGTGGAGTCGGCGCCGAGCCCGGGCACGCACAAGACCGGCAAGCGCCGCGGCTCGCTGTCGCGGTGGGGCAGGAAGCGCTTGATGGCGATGCGCACCCCGTCGGCGCAGGGCACGCGGTGGATCTCGTCGGCGCGCGTGCCAGTCTCGTAGCGTTGTCGCACGAGCGCCTTGTAGAGGCCGAGGAGCGGCATAGGGGTGAGTGTAGCAAGCTCGGGGCCGGCCGCGCCGGCGCTACCCGAGCCGCGCGAGCACCTGCTGCAGGGTCTCCCTCACCTCGTCGGCCGACTCGGGCCGCCGCCGCGGGTCTTTCTCCAGGCACGCCACGATCAAGCCCTCGAGCAGCGGCGGGATGGTGGGGTTCCTCGAGGTGGGTGGCGCGGGCGCGTCGTTGGCGTGCTTCATCAACAAGGCGTAGATCTCCTTGTCGGTGAAGGGCAGCGTGCCGGTGAACAAGAGGTACATGACCACGCCGAGGGAGTAGAGGTCGGTGGCCGCGCTCACCTCCTTGCCGCGCACTTGTTCGGGCGAGACGAACTGCGGCGTGCCGAGGAAGACGCCGGTGCTGGTGAGCGTGGTCGCGTCGGCGGGCTTGGCGATGCCGAAGTCCATCACCTTGAGCGGGCCCTCCCGCTGCACGAACAGGTTGGCGGGCTTGATGTCGCGGTGCACCACGCCGCGCGTGTGGGCCGCCTGCAGCCCTGCGCACGCCTCCATCAGCAAGGTGAGCGCGCGCGCGGGTGCGGGCATGGCGCGCTTGATGAGCGAGCCGAGATCCTCACCTTCGAGCAGCTCCATGGTGAGGAAGTAGTGGCCGTCCTCGCTGCCGAGGTCGTAGAGCTTGACGACGTTCTCGTGGACGATCTTGCGCGACAGGCTGACCTCGCGCTTGAAGCGCTGCAGGTCGGCCTCGGCGCCGGTGAGGTGGAAGACCTTGAGCGCGCAGGTCTCGTCGAGCTCGTGGTCGATGACCTTGAGCACCGTGGCCGAGCCGCCGCGGCCCACCCGCTCCACCACCTGGTAGCGGCCGGCGATGCGGTGTCCTGGTGGGAACGCGCGCATCACGTCGGCGCCCGCGCCGCTCCCGGAGCTGCCGCCAGAGCCCGACGGCGACTTCTTCTGGGCCGCGGCGCTGGGCGCGGGCACGGCGAGCCTCGGCTCCTCGACGACGGGGGCCGGCGCCAGCGGCACCACCTCCACGTCGGCCAGCGACTGGGGGCGGGGCAGGGGCTCGGTGACGACGGCGGCCGGCGGCGCTCCGAAGCCGTCGAGGTCCGGCAGCTCGGGCAGCGCGCCACCGCCCTTCTTGCCCGTGAGCTCATCGCGCGCCTGTCTCGCACCGAGATGCGTGGGGCAGGCCTGCAAGATCGAGTTGTACAGATCGAGCGCCGCGTCGTCGATGCGCAGGTGGCGGTAGAGCTCGGCGACCTCGAAGAGCAGGTCTTGCGCTGCCGGACCAGCGGCGCCGCGGGCGGCGAGCGCGTCGAAGGCCTGGTGTGCGCGGAAGCCGACCTCGCCCGAGCGCATGCAGATGGCGACCAAGGCGCGGGTGGCACGGGCGGCGTGCGCGTCGTCGTCGATGACCGACACGGCCAACACCCGCTCGGCGCCAGTGACATCGCCGTGGTTCAGCAGCTCCCGTGCGCTCAGCAGCGGATCACTCACGCCTCCTCCTCGTCGCGCGCCAGCGCGTCGAGCACGAGCTTGAGCTGGTCGGGGCGACGAGCGATGGAGAGCGCGTCCTCGGGCAGCACCAGGCCGTCACGCACCATGCGCAAGAGCGCGGTGTCGCGGCTCTGCATGCCGGACTCCGCCGGTCGCTGCGACTCGAGGAAGCCCTCGAGCAGGTGCGCCTTGTTGTCGCGAATCATCGTCGACACCGCGTGGGTCTGCAGCAAGAGCTCGATGACCGCGACGCGACCGTCGCTGCCAGCCTTGCGCAGCAGCTCTTGGGCTACCACGCCGCGCAGCAGCATGGCCAAGAGCGCGCGCACCTCGTCTTGGTTCGACTCGGGCATGCCGTCGACGATGCGCGACACGCTCTTGGCCGCCGACGAGGTGTGCAGCGTGCCAAGCACCAAGATGCCGGTCTCGGCGGCCGTGAGCGCGAGCTGCATGGTCTCGGCGTCGCGCATCTCGCCCACCACCACCACGTCGGGCGACTCGCGCAGCGCCGAGCGAAGGGCGCCGGCGAACGAGCCTACGTGGCGCCCCACTTGGCGCTGCGTGATGGCGGCGCGCGCGGGGATATGCGTGTACTCGATGGGATCCTCGATGGTGAGGATGTGGCGCGGCTGCGATCGGTTGATCTCGTTGACGATGGCCGCCAGCGTCGTCGACTTGCCGCTGCCGGTAGGTCCGGTCACCAGCACGAGGCCATTTTGCAGGCGCGCCAGGCGTGCCACCGCCGTGGGCAGCCCGAGGTCGCCGAGGCTCGGCACCTCCTTCGGGATGATGCGAAAGACCGCGCCGGGTCCGCCGTGCAGCTGGAAGCAGTTGACGCGAAAGCGGCCGAGGCCAGGCACCTGGTAGAGCAGGTCGAGGTCGCGGTGGCGTCGGAAGGCGTCGCGTTGCTCCTCGGTGAGCATCTCGTCGATCAGGCTGCCCGCCTCGATGTCCGACAGCGTGCGAAACGGGATCTCGACCAGCTCGCCCTCGTGACGCACCACCGGCACGTTGCCGGCGCGCAGGTGCAGGTCGGAGGCACCCTGCTCCACAGCGATGGCCAGAAACGAGTCGATGCGCGCGCTCATCGTCCCCCCTTGCCGGGCACCTTCGGCGGCGGTGGCTGCCCGTCCGCGTCGCCCAAGGTGGGCAGGCGCGCCGTGTCACCGTCGAACCCTTCTTGACTCAGGTTGACGCCGTCGATGGTGTCGGCGCTGAGCGCGCGCAGCTCGTCGAGGTCGAGCTCGGGCGTCACCATGATCGTGGGTGGCGGCGTCGCCGTCGGCGCCGCCGCCGGGGTCGCGGGGCGCGCCGCGCCGGGCGCCAGCGCGGGGCGCTTGATGACCACGCGCTCGACGCGGCCGGCGCCCGAGGCCTGCGGGGGCGGCGCCGCGCGCGGGCTCGGCGCCGCAGGTGGCGCGGCCGGCGTCGGGCGCGCGGGCGGTGGGCGCACCGGCGGCGGCTGCGCGGGTGGGCTGGCGCGTGGTGCAGGCGGCGGCGTGCGCGCGGCCGCGGGTGACGATGCTGCTGCTGCCAAGGGGCGCGCCGTGGCTGGCGTGAGCGTCGACGTGGGGAGGGGCGCGGGCACCGGCGCACCAGCCGTCTTGGCCGCAGCGCCGGGCATCACGGGGCGCGCCGTGGCTGGCGTGGGCGCCGATGGAGCTGCAGCCGCGGGGGCGGGCTTCACGAGCGGCTGCGCCACCACCGTCGACGGCGGCCCCGTGCCCGCGCTGCGCGCGAGCGGTGCGTCGTCGGGCACCGGGAAGCGGCTCTTGTCGCGCGCCTTGACGTTGGCGTCGATGATGTCGACGCGCCCGAGCGCCACCAGCTCCGCGAGCTGATCGTCCATGAGCTGCATGCCGAGCTCGCGGCCGAGCACCATGGTGGAGGCGATCTGGTGCGACTGTCCCTTGCGGATCAGGTTCGCGATGGCCTCGGTGTTGATCATCACCTCGCACGCGAGCGCGCGCCCGCCGTCGGTCCGCGGCAGCAGGTGCTGGCAGACGACGGCGCGCAGCACGTCGGAGAGCATGGTGCGAATCTGCGCGTGTCGCTCCGACGGGAACGCGCTGATCAAACGCTCGACGCAGCTGTCGGCGGCCACGGCGTGCACGGTGCCGAACACGAGGTGACCGGTCTCGGCGGCCGCCACTGCGAAGCTGATGGTCTCGAGGTCGCGCAGCTCGCCCACCAAGATGACGTCGGGATCTTGGCGCAGCGCCGAGCGCAGCGCGCTGGCGTACGAGCTGGTGTGCACGCCCACTTCGCGCTGCGTGATCACGCTCTTGACGGGCCGATGCAGGCCCTCGATGGGGTCCTCGATGGTGACGATGTGCCGAGCGGTGCTCTGATTGATGGCGTTGATGAGCCCGGCCAGCGTGGTCGACTTGCCGGCGCCGGGTGGCCCGCCCAAGAGCACCAGGCCGCTCGGCAGCTCGGCGAAGGTCTCGACCACCGCCGGCACGCCCAGCTCGCGCAGCGGGCGCACCTCGTTCTTCACCACGCGAAAGACCGCGCCGAGGCCGTGCTCACCTTGCAGCACGTTGACGCGGAAGCGCGCGCCCACACGCCGGTTCTCGTGCGAGAAGTCGACGTCGGTCTTGTGCCCGAGCAGCTCCACCTGTTCGGGCGACAAGAGCGGCGCCACCAGGTCGTAGACGTTCTCCGCCGTCAGCTCGCGCGAGGTCAGGCGCTCGATCTTACCGTGGCGTTTCATGAACGCCGGCTGCCCCGAGATGAGGATGAGGTCGCTGGCGTCGCCCTGCACGACCTGGCGCAGCAGCTGCGCCAGCACGCGATCGGCCTCTTCGAGCTCCGGGTCGGAGTTGCCCCCGTACTCCCATTGCCGCAGCGTGGCGCCGGCCAGCCGCGCCACGTCGGCGTCTGGGTCGGCCAGGCGCAGCACCAGCTCGTCGGCCATGGCGCGCGCGTCGATCGCCGCCACGTAGCGCAGGGCCGCCATGCGCACGTCGCGCTCGGGCCGTGCCAGCAAGCCCGGGATCTCGCCCGCGCCGTCGTCGCGCCTGCTGGCCGTCAGCACCTCGAGGCACGCCACCTCCAAGCCCGGGGTGGCCATGAGCTTGACCACATAGGGCACCGCGCGCGCGTCGCCAATGTTGCCGATGGAGCGCACCGCCGCCTCGCGCACCAACCAGTCGTGGTCGTCGCGCGCACGCACCAAGAGGGCGCCCAGCCCCGCGGCGTCGCCCACGCGCCCGAGGGTGGCCGTGGCGAAGCGTCGTACGCCGGCGTTGTCGTCGTCGAGCAGGGGTACCAGGTGCGGGATGAGCTGCGCGCCCGCCATGGGCACCAGCGCGTCGGCCAGGCGCTCGCGCACCCACCAGTCCTCGTCGCGGATGAAGCCCACCAGGCGCGGCCACAGGGATGGCGCGCTGGTGCGCATGGCGCTCAACACCTCGCTGGCCATGCGACGCACCTCGGAGTTGCGGCTGCGCAACAGCCACAGCACCGCGCGCGCGATGTCGATCTGCGTCGACGCGGCCAGCTGCTTGAGCACCTTGACGGCCTCGGTGCGCACCGCCAGCCGACGATGCCCGAGCGCCGCCACCAAGGGCGGGATGACCTCGTCGGTGGCGATGTCCTGCAGGGTCTGCAGTGCGGCCACGCTCACGCGCACGGGGCCGCGCAACAGGCGCGCCTCCAACGCCGCCAGCACGCGCGTCGTGGGGAAGCGCTTCATGCCGCGCAGCGCAGCGCACACCGTGGGCACCGACGCGTCCTCGAGCACGGGGGCGATCACCTCGAGGTAGGCGCCGTCATCGACGGCGATGGCGCCGGCGCAGCTGATGGCGGCGCTGGCGATAGCCTCGTTGGCGTCGCGCACGCGCGCCTTGGCCGCCATCCACAGCGCGCTGCGGTCGAAGCCGGGGAGCTCGATCTGCTGCGTCGCCACCTCGAACCCGGCGGCCACCACCCGTGGGTCGCTGCTGGCCATGGCGGCCGCCACCACCGGCACCGCGCGCACGCCGAAGGCACGCGCGACGTCGCCGAGCGCCTTGACCGGCGCGGCATGTCCGCCGGTGCGGAAGTCGGCACACAGCGCCTCGAAGGTGGGGCCCACGGCGAGCTTCTCCAGCACCTTGAGGGCGTTGGCGCGTGCCTCGTCCTTCTCGGCGTGCAACTGCTGCACCAGCAAGCCGTGGTCACCGACGTTGTTGACCAGGGGCAGCGCGCGCAGGATGGCCTCGCGCACGGCGGGGTGCGGCGCCTTCGGCAGGGCGCGCGCCAGCGGCGCGAACAGCGCGCGATCCGGAAAGCGCTTGACCGCGCCGACGAAGAATGCGCAGCCAAGGCGGTAGCTCTCGCTGGCCGACGTGGGCAGCTCGAGGAGCACCTCGAGCGCCTTCTGCAGATCGGCGCGCTGGATCTCGCCGGCCTCGGCTAACGCCTGCTCGACCGCGTCGGGGGTCGTGAAGCGGGTCTCCTTGAGGGTGGCGGCGATCTTGCGGGTCATGGGGCCAAGGGGCCCATGCTACTCCACGTCGTGGGTGCGAGCGCGGCCCCGAGCCAGCTCCCGCTGCAGGCGCTCGTGCAGCTCATGCGCCGAGGAGCGGCCGCGCATCTTCAGCAGCTGGTTGCGCGCCGCCACCTCGAGGATGACGCCCATGTTGCGCCCGGCGCGCACGGGCACGGTGATGAGCGGGACGTCGACGTCGAGAATGGTGAACGCTCGGTCATCGAGCCCGAGGCGGTCGTACTCCTCGTCTTCGCGCCAGTCCACCAGCTCGGCCACCAGCTCGATGCGCTTGCGGTCGCGCACGGCGGAGACGCCGAACAGATCGCTGATGTTGAGGATGCCGAGGCCACGCACCTCGAGGTTGTGCTTGGTGAGCGCGGTGCCGGCGCCGAGCAGCGACTCGGCGCCGCGGCGGCGAATCGTCACCATGTCGTCGGCCACCAGGCGGTGACCGCGCTGCACCAGATCGAGCGCTAGCTCGCTCTTGCCGATGCCGCTCTTGCCGAGCAGCAGCACACCCACGCCGTACACGTCGAGCAGCACGCCGTGCATGGTGGTTTGCGGCGCCAGGCGATCTTCGAGCCACGACTCGATGCGCGCGATGAGCACGTCGGTGTTCTGGGGCGACGACAGCAGGGGCAGCTTGGCCTGCTCGGCGCCGGCGACGAGCACGTCGGGCAGGTGCATGCCCTTGGTGCAGATGACCACGGGGACGTCGCACTTGCAGAACGTGGCGCACGAGGTCGCGCGGGCCTCGTCGCTCAGGCGCTCGAGGTAGGTCAGCTCCGTGCTGCCGAGGATCTGCACGCGGCCCTTTTGCACGAAGTCGGTGTAGCCGGTGAGCGCCAGCCCCGGCTTCTGGATGCGATGCGAGGTGATGATGCGCGTGGCGTCACCGACCGCCACCGCGCGGAGCTGCAGATCGCCAGCCTCGTCGCCGAGCAGATCCTGGACTTTGACGTGGCGCATCGCACCCCTCCGGCCGCGCTCGTGGCGCGGTCGCGCGTCAGTAGCGCTGGTCCTCGGTGGTGATGGTGCTCCACACCGTGTCGACGTCGGGAGCGTCGAGGAGCCGCTTGTGGAGCGACGAGTCGGAGAACACGCGCGAGATGCGCGCCAGCGCCTTCAAGTGCAGGCCGCCGGCGCTCTCGGGTGCTAGCAAGACGATGAAGATGCGCGAGGGCTGCCCATCGAGCGCGCCGAAGTCGATGCCCTGCGGCGCCAGGCCCAAGCACGCGACGATCTGATCGAGGCGCTCGAGCTTGCCGTGCGGGATGGCCAACCCGTCCTTGATGCCAGTGGAGCCGAGCCGCTCGCGCTCCTCGAGCACGCGCACGATCTGCTCCTCGTCGGCCACGCCGAGCTCGGTGTTGGCCTCGGGAGGCACCACGCCGCGCTGCACCAGCTCGCGCAGCGCAGCGGACTTGGTGGTCGCCGTAAGCCGATGGACGATGCGGCCGGGCTCAAGGATGTCGACGAGCTTCATGCGTCACCGTCCCGGCGGCACTAACGTGCTGCGCCCGCTTAGCGCTGCGCGGTTCGGTGAGCAACACCAACGAAGGGAGGGCGCCGATCCCTCCCGACGGGCACGCGCCGGGGCGGTAGACTTGGTGGCCGGGTCCTGCGCGAATCAGCGCCGATGCACGGGAGCCGTGGGCTCGGTCAGTGCCGCATCGGCGGCTCGATGACGCCAAAGCCACCGTCGGCGCGGCGGTACAGCACGTTCATGGCGTTAGTGTGGGCGTTGATGAAGACGTGGAACTCCTCGTGGAGCAGCTCCATCTGCATGACCGCCTCGTCGAGCGACATGGGTCGCGCGTCGACCTCTTGGCGCTGCACGATCACCGGGGCAGCCTCGGGCGCCATCGCCTCGGGCTCGTGCGCCGCGATGACGCCGTGGCTGACCTTCATGAAGTGGCCCTCGCGCGGCTTGTGGCTGGCGAGCTTGTTCTTCCACTTCTTGAGCTGGCGCTCGATCTTCTGCGTGGCCCCGTCGATGGAGCCGTACATGTCCTCCGAGGTCTCCTGCCCGCGGATGCGAATGCCGTTGGCCGTGAGGTTGATCTCGGCCCGGTGCAGGTGGCCGCGCTCCACCGACAGCACCACGTGGGCGTCGGTGGGGCTGTGCATGTACTTCTCGATGCGAGCGACCTTGTCGGCCGCGAAGCTCTTGAGCGCGTCCGTGGCATCCATGTGGCGGAACGTCACCGAGACCTGCATTCGTCCTCCGGGGGCAGTGTCCGACGGGGTGATCGGCCCGCCGCTTTGGCAAGGCTACCCCCCATGCACGAACAGGGACCAGGGTGATTCACGCCCCGCAGGGCCCTGAATTCGCTGCGATCCGCGAAATAGTTCTTGCCGACGAATAGTACGATGGTTAGGAATGTCACATGCCAAGAAGGGAAACCCCTGGCGGCGACGTCGACGAGCTGGCCCGGCTCCTCATGGCCTGGATCGGCCTGTCGATGCGCATCAGCCGCGGCGCGGAGTCGCTGCGCACCCTGTCCGACACGGGCATGACCATGGCCCAGGTGTCGGCGGTGCACGTTTTGATGTTCGAGGGGCCCCAAGGTGTCGGAGATCTGGCCCAATGCCTGGGCCACTCGGTGAGCGCCACCTCGAGCTTGGTGCAACGCCTGGTAGAGCAGGGGCTGGTGAGCCGCACCGAGGACCCGTCCGACCGCCGCCAAAAAAGCGTGGAGCTGACGGTCGCTGGCAAGAAATTGGTGGAGCGGCTGATGAAGGCGCGCTACCGCGAGCTACGCGCGGGCCTCGAGCACATCCAAGCGGAGACGCGCGCCGAGCTGCGGCGGGTGATCCGGCGCGTGGTGGACGAGCTCGAGGCCAAGGTCGGCGAGCCCGCCGCAACCACGCACACCTCGAAGGAATCGAAGGACACGGAGGCTGAGCCATGAGCGGACACATCGTAGAGCTGCGGGGCGTCATCAAGGACTACCCGCTGGGCAAGGTCTCGGTGCGCGCGCTGCACGGCATCGACCTGAGCTTCGACCGGGGCGAGTTCGCCTCCATCGCCGGACCCTCGGGCAGCGGCAAGACCACGCTGTTGAACCTGATCGGCTGCGTCGACGTGCCGAGCGAGGGCACGGTGCTGATGAACGGCCGCTCCACGGGCGAGCTCAGCGATCGTGAGCTCACCGAGCTGCGCCTGTTCAACCTCGGCTTCATCTTCCAGAGCTTCAACCTGGTGCCGGTCTTGACGGTGGCGCAGAACGTCGAGCTGCCGCTGTTGCTGCAGCACAAGATGACGGGCAGCGAGCGGCACGCGCAGGTGGTGGCCATGCTCGAGCGGGTCGGCTTGGGGAAGTACGTCAACCATCGCCCCACCGAGCTTTCCGGCGGACAACGCCAGCGCGTGGCCATCGCGCGCGCCCTGGTGACCAAGCCCAAGCTGGTGCTTGCCGACGAGCCCACTGCCAACCTCGACAGCGTGACCGGCAACTCCATCTTGCAGCTCATGCGCGAGCTGAACCAGACCGAGGGCACCACCTTCCTGTTCTCCACCCACGACGCCGCCGTCATGAAGCTCGCCTCGCGCGTCATCCGCGTGCACGACGGGCGCATCGTCGACGACGGTCATGGCGCGCGGCCGTCGGCGGACACCAACGCCGATCGAGCCGCCGCGGCGCACGCGTGAGGACGCAATCATGACAGCCGTCATCAAGCTCTTGCTCCAGCTCGGCGTGCAGAGCCTGCTCGCGCACCGCACCAAGTCGCTCATCGTGGGCGGCCTGTTGGCCTTCGGCACTTTCCTGGTGGTGACCTCGCTGGCGGTGCTCGACAGCGTGACGCGCGCGACGCGCGCCAGCCTGGTGGAGTCCATCGCCGGCGACGTGCAGATCTACAGCAAAGACGCCAAGGACTCGCTGGCGCTGCTCGGCGGCATCGGTTTCGGCACCGAGGACATCGGCGAGATCGACAGCTACGGCCCCGTGCGCGACGCCGTGCTCAAGGTGGACAACGTGGCCGGCGTGGTGCCCATGGGCATCGCCAACGCGGCGGTGGCATCGCCCGGCGACCTCGATCGCACCCTCAACGCGCTGCGCGAGGCGGTCAAGGGAAACGACGCCGCCAACGTGATGCTGCTGGCCGATCGCGTGCGCACCATCGCGCGCGTGTTGCAGGACCAGCAGCAGAAGCAGGCTGCGGTAGCGGCCTCGGAGAACAACGGTGCCGGCGAGGTGCTGGCGCGCGCGTTGTCGGACGAGCTGTGGGCGGGCATGACCACCGACCCCTTGGCCACGCTCGACTGGCTCGACACCAAGCTCGCGCCGCTCGGCGAGCAGGGCAACCAGTTCTACCTGCGCTTGGTGGGCACCGACCTCGACGGTTTCAAGCAGACCTTCAAGCGCATCAAGATCGTCGACGGCGAGTACGTGCCGAGCGGCACTCGCGGCGTGCTGGTGGGCCAGGCCTTCCTCGACCGCCGCCTCAAGTTCGCGGTGGCCATGCACCTCGACACCATCCACAACGAGCTCGTCAAGGGCCAGACCATCGCCGCCAACAAGACCTTGCAAGACACGCTCGCCAAGGCGCGTCGCGCGTCGCCGCGCCTGGTGTACATGCTGCCGCCCAAGGACCTGCCCGTGGTGACGGCCTCCATCGCCGCCGAGCTGGGCAAGCCGCCGGGCGAGCTGGCGCCCTTGCTGGTCGACTTCCTCACCATGGACGACACCAACTTCGAGCGCCGCTACCAGATGTTCTACGACGTCATCGCGGCGCGCGTGCAGCTCTACCCCTTCCAGGTGGGCGACACCATCACGCTGACCTCGTTCACCAAGAGCGGCTACCTGCGCTCCATCAACGTGAAGGTGTGGGGCATCTACGTCATCGAGGGGCTCGAGAGCTCCGACATCGCGAGCGCGCTGTCGATCACCGACCTGATGACCTTCCGTGAGCTCTACGGCCGGCGCACCGCCGCCCTCGACGCCGAGCTGGTCAAGATGAAGGCGGCGAGCGGCGCCAAAGAGGTGAACCGCGAAGACGCCGAGGCTGCGCTGTTTGGCGGCAGCGACGCGGTGGAGGTGCAGGCAGTGGCCGAGAGCGCCGCCGAGGTGGTCCTCGACAAGGTGGACCGCCAGGAGAGCTTCACCTTCGATCCCAAGGACGCCAACGAGGGCTTCGCGCTCACCACGGCCGTGCTCTTGAAGGACCCCGACAAGGCGAGAGCGACGCAACGCGAGATCTCCGCGGCGGTGGCGCCCCTCGGCTTGCAGGCCGTCAACTGGCAGACGGCCACCGGCATCGTCGGTCAGCTCACCATGGTGGTGTCGGGCGTGCTGCTCGGCGCCATCTTCATCCTGTTCCTCGTGACCACGGTCATCCTCAACAACTCACTGGTGATGGCCACGCTCGAGCGCGTCGCCGAGATCGGCACGCTGCGGGCCATCGGCGCGCAGAAGCGCTTCGTCAACGCCATGATCACCTTCGAGACCGCCACGCTCGGGGCGCTGGCCGGCGTGGTGGGCGCGCTCACCAGCGTGCTGTTCATCACCTGGCTCTCGAAGGTGGGCATCCCCGCGCCCGCCGACGTGCTGCAGGTGCTGTTCGGTGGCCCGCGCCTCTATCCAACGTTGACGGCGAGCAACGTGGTGGCGGGCGTGGTGGCCACGCTGATCGTCGGCGTGTTCGCCACGCTCTACCCGGCGCGTCTGGCGATGCGCGTGCAACCCGTCGTCGCCATGCAGGGCAAGGAGTAGGCCATGATCACCCTGCGCATCGCACTCAACAACCTGCTCGCCAGCCGCCGGCGCACGATCTTCCTCGGCGCGGCGCTCTTCTTGGTCACGATGTTCTTCGTGATGATGCTGGCGCTCACCGGCGGCGTGCTCGACAACCTCATCCGCGCGTCGACCAGCATCTCGTCGGGTCACCTCAACATCGGCGGCTACTACAAGAGCACCCCGTCAGACTCGCAGACCATCATCCTCAACACCTCGCAGCTCAAGCAGGAGGCAAAAGAGGCGCTACCCGACGCCGTGCGCATCGTCGATCGCCTGCGCGGCTGGGGGAAGATCATCTCCGATCAGGGCACCGTGCAGACGGGCCTGAATGGCATCGCCATCGACGAGGAGCGCGAGGCGCTGGCGCTGCTCGAGCTCGCGCCCGCCAAGGAATACCTCGAGAACGCGCCCGACCCTGAACGCATCAAGGGCTCACTCGACGAGCTCAAGAAGCCTGGCACCATCGTCATCTTCGCCAGCGCCGCCAAGCGCCTCAAGGTCGATGTTGGCGACGCGGTGACGCTGCGCACCGAGACCTTGAAAGGTCAGAGCAACACCGCGGAGGCCACGGTGGCCGCCGTGGTGCGCGACCTCGGCCTGCTCTCCTCGTGGGCGTCCTTCGTACCCAAGCAAACGGTGGTGGAGCTCTACCAGCTCAAGCCCGACGTCTCGGGCGCCGTGCAGATCTGGCTGAAGGACATCGATCGCAGCGAGGAGGCCATGAACGAGCTGCGCGCGCACCTCGACAAGAAGGGCTATGCGCAGATCGAGCACGACGGCCAGCCCTTCTTCATCAAGCTCTTGCAGACCGTACCCAACGAAGACTGGACGGGCGCCAAGCTCGACGTCACCACCTGGGAAGACGAGGCCAGCTTCCTCACCCAGATCATCACCGGCTTGCGCGCCGTGAGCTTCTTCCTGGTGCTCTTGCTCGCCGTGGTCATCGTCATCGGCATCACCAACACCATGACCATCGCGGTGCGCGAGCGCACCCGCGAGATCGGCACGCTGCGCGCCATCGGCATGCAGCGCTGGCGCGTGCTGGCGCTGTTCATGATCGAGGCGACGCTGCTCGGTATCTTCGCCGCCGGCGCCGGCGGCGTGGTGGGCGCGCTCGCGTCGCTGCTGCTGGACGCTGCCGGCATCCAGCTCGACATCGACGCCATCCGCGTGGTGCTCCTGTCCGACAAGCTGCACCTGGTGCCCCGCCTCGTCGACGTAGTGGCCGCTGTGCTCACGCTCACCGCGGTGAGCGCGCTCGCCGCGTTCCTGCCGTCGCTGCGCGCGGCCCGCATCACGCCCGTCACCGCCATGCAGAGCGCGGAATGAGAGGACCCGTCATGAAAGCAAGCACGTCCTTCGTCGTCGCGGCGTTCGTCGCCGCCGTCGCCCCCTCGGCGCACGCGCTGGCCGTGCCCTCCGAGGCGGAGCTGGTGCAGATGCTCACGGTCGTCGATGATCGGCAGCAGAACACCGGCGACTACCGCTCGACCGCGTATCTGGAGCAGAAAGAGCGCGGCAAGGAAGACACCGCCTTCGAGGTGGCGTTCTATCGCCGCGACGCCGACGACAAGCTGATGATCCTGTTCACGAAGCCGAAGACCGAGGCCGGCAAGGGCTACCTGCGCCTCGACAAGAACCTGTTCTTCTACGACCCCACCGTGGGCAAGTGGGAGCGCCGTACCGAGCGAGAGCGCATCGGCGGCACCAACTCGAACCGCCAAGACTTCGACGAGAGCCGCCTGGCCGTGGAGTACACGCCCAAGTACGTGGGCGAGGAGAAGCTCGGCAAGCTCGACACGCACCACCTCTCGCTCACCGCCAAAGAGGGCGCCGACGTCGCCTATCCGCTCGTCGATCTGTGGATCGACAAGGCCAGCGGCAACATCCTCAAGCGCGAGGACAAAGCGTTGTCGGCCAAGCTCTTGCGCACCACCTACTACCCGAAGTGGAACAAGGTGTACTCGGAGTCGAAGAAGGCCGACGTGTTCTTTCCGGCCGAGATCCGCATCTTCGACGAGGTGGAGAAGGGCAACAGCTCGCTCATCGTCATCCGCGATGTGGACCTCAAGCCGCTCGACGCCAACCTGTTCACCAAGGCCTGGCTCGAGTCGAAGTCGCGGTGAGCCCCATGCGTGTGCTGCTGATCTCGATCGCGCTCGTCGGCGCCCCGGCGCTCGCTCAAGACAAGGCCGAGCGCGAGGCGGCGATGTTCGGCGACGCCGACGCGACGCCCGACGATGCGCCCGCCACCAGCGAAGGCAGCGCGCGCGACGACGCCATCTTCGGCGACGCGCCCGTGAGCGAAGCGCTGGCGCCCGCGACGACACCGAGCGTGCTGCAGCAGGTCGACGACTTCCTCGACGTGGGCGGCACCTTGTTCCTGCGTGGCAACCTCAACGTGCGCGAGGACGAGACCTTCACCGAAGCGCCGGTATCGGCGCCGAGCCTGCTCGACGCCTACCTCGACGTGCGCCCCACCGATCGCGTGCGCGGCTTCGCGCAGGCGCGCCTCACCTACGACTTCACGGTGCAAGAGGGCGACACCGACCTGTTCGGCAGTGAGCAGAAGCCATTCGAGATCCTGCTCGACCAGGCGTGGATCAAGTTCGACCTCGGGCGCGTCGTGTACCTCACGGCCGGCAAGCAGCGCATCCGCTGGGGCACCGGCCGCTTCTGGAACCCCACCGACTTCATCAACCAGAGCACGCGCGACTCGCTCGACTTCTTCGACACGCGCACCGGCGTCGATCTCTTGAAGCTGCACTTCCCTTTCGAAGCGCTGGGCTGGAACCTGTACCTGCTGGGGGTGCTCGGCGGCATCGACTCGCTCGAGCAGAGCGGCGTGGCAGCGCGCGCGGAGATCGTGGTGGGCGAGATGGAGCTCGCGCTCTCCACGCTGGTGCGCAAGGACGCACCGCTGAAGATCGGCGGCGACGCCAGCTTCGGCCTGTGGCTCTTCGACCTGCGCGCCGAGGGCACCTTGCAACGCGGGCTCGAGGGCAAGTACTGGAAGGGCGAGCTCGACTTCGAGGAGGGCGTGTTCCCCGAGGAGGTCGACACCGAGGGCGAGTGGTACTTCCGCGGCGTCGTGGGCGGCGACATCTCGCTCAAGTACAGCGATCAAGACAGCGTCATCGTGGGCGGCGAGTACTTCTTCAACCAGACCGGCTACCAGAGCGCCGAGCTCTACCCGTGGCTGGCGCTGAACGGCGGCTTCACGCCCTTCTATCTGGGGCGCCACTACGTCGCGGCGTACGCGCTCTTGCAGGGGCCGTGGACCTGGGACGAGGCGAGCTTCACGGTCTCCACCATCGCAAACCTGAGCGATCTGAGCGTTGTCAGCCGGCTCGACTTCTCGCTCGTGCTGCTCAACTACCTCACCTTCAACACCTTCGTGTCCGCGCACTGGGGTGAGGTGGGCGAGATGCGCCTCGGGCTCGAGATCGACCCGCTGCCCTTCGTGCCCGGGCTCGAGAACGGCCTGGTGGTGCCCACGCAGGTCATCGACGCGGGCGTGGCGCTGCGCGTGGCGTTGTAGGCGTGCGTGCCGCAGCGGGGCTCGCGGATGTGATCGGGTAGAACTAGCCCCCCGCCGCCGCGTCGCTCAGGTCTGCCTCTTCCCTCACACGCGCGGCGCGCCACACGCGCACCAGCGCCCCCAAGAGCGCGAGCTGCACGCACTTTCTGCTGACGACGAGCAGAACCTGGGCGAGCGTCCAGCTCGCGCGCTGCGTCCACGACGCGGGTTCACCGTAGATGCGCGCCATCTCGTAGTCGATGGTCAGCGGCGAGAGCCAGCTCGCGACGTCGAGCGTGGGCGACATCGCCGACAGCACCGACCACACGAGGAGCGCGAGGGTGGCCGCCAGGATGCCGTTGGACGGGCGCTTGAGCCCAACCAGCACCCTTCCGGTCGCGAGCACGAGCACCAGCAGGAAGATGGCGTCGAGCGCGCGGCTGATCACCGACAATGCAACGGCGAGCGCCAGCGCCGACTCCTCAGGCTCGCCGGTTTCGAAGCTGAAGAGGAGCGGGATCAGCGGGATCGCCGGGTAGACGAGCGCGACCAAACGGACGCGCCGCGCGAGCCCTTGACCCCACGGGGTCGAGAGCAGTTGCGGCGACGAGATGAAGAAGCTGGCGCCCAGCGCCACCGCCACCCGGCTGCCGAGGCTCACACCGAGCATGACCAGGTCCGGCCCGAGCCAACGCAGCTGCGACACCGCGTCGAGCGCCACCTGAAACGCGAGCGCGGCGAGCAAGACCAGCACACCGCGCTCGAAGCGCGCGCGCGCGGCGCCGCTGTCGAAGCTCAAGGAGAATGTGCCGACCGACCCCACACGCACAGGGTAGCGCGCGCAGTTGAGGGGCTGAAAGGTGCGCAAAGGTCGGCCCACCGGTCCTGTACGACCGGAGGGTCACGCGCACCACGATCGTCAGGCCAAACGCCGCGCCATGACCCCGAGCAGATTCCTCAGCGGGACCGCGCAGTCGTCCACGCCATCGGCGTGCGTCTCGTCGTCGAACACGAAATTGCCGATGAGCCCGTCGGCCTCGTGCGCGTGGATCAGTTGGTAGGCGGCGGGGACGATGAAGTCGTGGGCGTACGGCGGGATCATCCCGGGCCGCCAGTCGGGCAGCCCGCTTCGTAGCGGCGCACCGCGGAAGACCTTGAGCTGCTCCGCGGTCACGCCGGCGACGCCATTTTCCATGAGGGCGCTGAACAGGCTCGCCACGGTTCCGAGCGACCCACCTTCACGCATGAGGCGCTTCGCCTGTTGCTCCATATCGAAGCTGATCTCCCGCAACTTGGGGAAGAAGTTGTCGGCGGACTCGAGGATGCCAGGGAAGATCAGCCCCGACGGCGAGAAGTCCCAGCCCACCAGCGCCGCGTGGAGGATGCGATCGAGCGGGTGGTCGTAGAGGCTGCCGAGGACGCTGAAGTCGTCGTCGAGCCCTTTGGGGTCGAAGTCCGCGAAGGCGTACCTGTCGTCGCCCCGCAGCCCCGACAACCAGCGGTGCACCATCACGAGCACCTCGGACTTCGCGCGCATGTTGGCGAGCGTGCGGTCGTTGAAGATCCGCTCCTGGCGCCGCGGGTCGTTTGCCGGATAGCGCGTCGCCACGGTTCGCTCGGCCGCATCATACGCGGTGCGAAAGTCCGCGAGCCCGGCCTCTGCGGCCTGCGTGAGGTAGGTGAGGAACGCCGCGCCCCCGCCCGCAGGCATCAGCGAGAAGAGCTTGTCGTGAAACACGTCGAGCAGCGCGGCGTCGACGCGGGCGCCGCAGAAGACCAGCGAGAGCAGACCCGCCAAGGTGCGGTCGGCATTGCGCGGCGAGCCGAACACCGATCCGGCGTTGGGGCTGTGCACCGTGATGAAGCCGGCGATCACCGGCCGCTTCGACACGTGCTCATCGAGCATCGCCAGGTAGCGCGCCACCAAGCCGCCCTGGCTGTAGCCCACAAGGATGTTCAGCTCGCCGGCGGGTGTGGACTCTTGCAGCAGGTCATAGAGCCCGCGGCGGTTGCTCGTGCCCATGCGTCGTTGTCCGTCCCAGGGCAGCCCTTGCCATGCGCCACCGACGTTTGCGAACTGCGCTTGGTAGTGCTGAACGATGCCATCGAACAGCGCGTTGCGCGCCGCGTTCCCCGTGTCGACCCACGCCGCTCGCGCATGCGTCGGGTCACCGATGCACTTCACCGCGATGGGGACCCAGTACTCGTTGACCCGCGTTCCTTCGTGCATGAGCTGCGAGGGCGTCGTGCGCACGCCGAGATCGTCGTCGGGTAGGTTGAACGCGGGCGTGCGAGAGGCCGGCACCATGGTCACGGTGTTGGTGGGCGCTGGTACCGTGAAGCGCCAGGGCCCCCCGGACGCGAAGTGCTTGGTGACGGCGTTCAGGCTCCACAAGCGGTAGGTCTTTGGCATCGCGCGCTGCTCGCCCGCACCGCCGCGCGTGTCAACGCGCGGCCCGCAGGTCCGCACACCGGCGCCGCACGGGTGTGCGGATGTCCGGCAGCCGCGCAGGCGGCGCGGCGGTGCGCGACGTCGTCGGTCCCCGCCGCTCGCGCCAGACCGGTTGGCAGGCTGGCAAAGGGCGCGACGGGCATGGCTCGTGTCACGGGGCCCGCGGGTCACGTCTCGTTTGCAGGCAGTTCCTACGGCGTAGGTGCAGGAACGCGACCCGTTGATCCTATCCTTGTCATCGAGGGGGTGGGGCGTGGCGTCGACGGTTCGAGAGGCCGAGCAGCGCAGGCGCGTGCTCGCGACGCAGGTCACGGGGCTGTCCCTGTTGATCGGCATCGGTGTGTTTCTCGGCTGGGCGCTCACGAGCCGCAATTGGCCGGTGGCGAACCTGCTCGTCGTGATGGCGGCCGCCGTCGCCGCGTGCATCGTTGCGGCGCGCCGCGGGTGGGTGCGCGTGGCCGGCTACGCGTACAGCCTCGTCGCCATCGCGGGCGTCGTCACCGGTGCCATCCTCGGCGGCACCGTCGGCCAGGCCGGCTTCTTCTTGTGCGTCGGGGTCATCTTGGCGTCGGTCACCTTGCCGGCGCGCGACGTGGCGGTGGTCTTCGCCATCGGGTTCGGCGGGCAGGCGATCCTGTTCTTCCTGCCGCGGAGCGTAGAGCCGACGGCGTCGCTTGGCGGCGCCTGGGCCGAGGGCGTGCTGCTCTACGTGCTCACGGGCAGCGTCTCGGTGCTCGCCTCGTTGAGCGTGTCGCGCCTGATCGACGATCTCTGGCGGCGCGACGACGAGGCGCGCGCCGCCGACGCCCGCGCCGACGCGTTGGCGCGCGCGGCCGAGCACCACCAGCGCCTCGAGGCCCTCGGCCGCCTCGCGGGCGGCGTGGCGCACGACTTCAACAACCTGCTCACCGTCATGCAGGGCTGCGTCGCGTTGATCGAGCCCGAGCTGCCGCCCGGCAGCCAGACCAAGGGCGACGTGCGCGCCCTCGCCGACGCCGTCGAGCGCGGCGCGGCAATGACCCGGCAGCTCCTCGCCTTCAGCAAGCGCGACGTCGTGCAGCCCGTGGTGCTCGACCTGCACCTGGTGCTCGAGGACCTGCGCGAGCTGCTGCTGCGCATGGTGGGGCCAAACGCGAACATCACACTCGAGAGCTCGGGATCCGCGTGGCCGGTGCTGGCGTCGCGCGGTCAGATCGATCAGATCGTGATGAACCTCGTCGTCAACGCCCGCGACGCCATGGCCGGCAAGGGTGATATCCGCGTGCGGCTCGCGCGCGCGACCGATGGTGCCTTGGGCGAGGTCTGTCGCCTGGCCGTCACCGACACCGGCGTTGGGCTGAGCGACGAGGTCAAGGCCAGGCTGTTCGAGCCCTTCTTCACCACCAAAGGAACGGGCAAGGGCACGGGTCTTGGGCTGGCCACGGTGTACGGCACCGTCAGCAGGCTCGGTGGGCGCGTCGACGTCGACGGCGCGCCGGGAGTGGGCGCCACCTTCACGGTCGTGCTCCCCGTGGCCAAGGCGCCGCCCGCCATCGCCGTGGCGCCCCCGCACATCAAGCCGGGCTCTCCGCTGCCGTCGGTCTCCGTGGTCGACGACGATCCGGTGGTGCGAACCCTCATCACGCGGGTGGTGGCCAACGCCGGGCACCAGGTGCGTGGCTACGGGTCGGCTGAAGAGCTGCTCGACGATGAGGCTGCCCTCGGCGATGTGCTGGTCACCGACATCAACCTGCCAGGCAAGAGCGGCCTCGAGCTGGTGGACACGCTGCGTCCGCGGCATGCCGCGCTGCGCATCGTGATCATCTCGGGCTTCACCGCCGACCCCGCCGAGGCCGCGCGGCGACTGGCGCAGGGAGCGGTCTTCCTCTCGAAGCCCTTCGAGCCGGCATCGCTCATCGCCGCCGTCACCGCGACACCGACGCCGGTGGCGCGCGCGAGCTGACGCGCGAGCGGCCGCGCCATCGCGCCGTCGTCGCACCAGCACACTCGGCGCGCGGTGACATGCTGGTTCGCGGTGGCTCGTTGGGTGGACGAGCCCTCGAGCGTCAGAACATGCCGGCCGTGCGGGCGGTTCCTTCTGCGGCAGGCCGGGGGTGCTGCGCTCAGCGCGTGCCTCTCATCTCCGATCAACGCAGGCGCTACAGCGGAGACCAGTTGTATCGATCAAGCCCGGCGGCCATCAATGCACCTGGTCTCCGCTCTAAGACGAGGACACGCCGGCCAGCGCCATGGCAGCATGCGCCCCATGCTCGTGCGGCTCGCCTGGCGCAACCTCGGACGCAACCGCCGTCGCACGAGCATCGCGGTGGCCGCGCTGGCGCTCGGCACCACTGCGCTCATCGTCACGCACAGCTTCGCCGAGACCTCCTACGCTGCCATGATCGATCTGGCGACGCGCGGCTTGCTCGGTCATGTGCAAGTCCACGTGGCCGGCTATCAAGCGGAGCCGGCCATCGGCAGCTTGGTGAAGGACCGGGCGACGGTGTGCGCGCTCATCGACCGCACGGTGCCGCAGGGAACGGTGCTGTCGCGCGTGGCCGGCGCCGGGCTCGCGGCCTCGGAGAGTCGCTCCGTCGGTGTGGTCATCATCGGCGTCGAGCCCGCCCCCGAGGCCGAGCACAGCGACATGTTGCAGATCGCCCTTGGACGCACCTTGTCGAGCGCGCCAGCGCGCGAGGTCGTGGTGGGCACACGGCTGGCGCGACGCCTCAAGGTGCAGCCCGGCGCTGAGCTCGTGTTGTTGAGCGAGGGCGCCGACGGCTCCATCGCCAACGACGTGTACACGGTGGTGGGCCTGTCGACGGGCGGCGGCACCACGGAGACTGGCGGCAACGCGGTTTTCCTTCACCTCGGCGACGCGCAAGAGTTCTTCGCCCTCGGCGAGGGCGTCCACCAGCTCGTCGTGCAATTGCCGCCGGGCGCGGATGCGCGCGCTGCGGCGCACCGTGTGCGCAGCGCGCTGCCAGCGGGTCACGAGGCGCTCGCATGGCAGGAGATGGCACCCGACGCCGAGCGTGGCATCGAAGCAGATCGCCGTGGCACCTTCGCCATGGACCTCATCGTCTTCCTGCTGGTCGTGCTCGGCATGTTCAACGCCATGACCATGGCGACCTTCGAACGCACCTTCGAGCTCGGCGTGATGACGGCGATCGGAACACGCCCGCAGCGCATCTTTGGCATCATCATCGTGGAGTCGCTGCTGCTCGGCGCCTTCAGCTTCGTCGCGGGGGCGGCCCTCGCCGCCGCGATCATCGCGCTCTTGCCTCCCATCGACCTGAGCGACGCCTGGGGCGGCGCCGACTTCGCCGGGGTCGCGTTGCCCTCGGTCATCCACGTGCGGCTCGCCCCGCTGGCGCTGGCGATGGGCGTGGTCACGGCCACCTGCACGTGCGTCGTCGGTGGCCTCTATCCAGCGTGGCGCGCCGCGCGCATGCGGCCCGTCGACGCCATGAGGGGGCGCACGTGATCGCCGCTGCGCGCCTGGCGTGGCGCAGCCTGCGTCGACACTCGCGCCGCACGGTGTTCTGCGTCTTGGCGACGGGAGGCGGCCTGTTCTTTGCGATCGCCTACCTCGGCTTGTCTGACGGCATGATCAAGGATGCCAGCGAGCGCGTGGACCGCACCGGCCTCGGCCACCTGCAGCTGTGCGCCGCCGGCTTTCGCGACGAGCAAGATCCCGCGCGCTTGCTGCGCGCCCCGGCGGCGCTCGTGTCGCGCTTGGCGCTGCCACCAGGGGCCACCCTGAGCGCGCGCCTGGTCAGCGCCGGGCTCCTCACCAGCGCGTGGGGCAGCCGCGGCGTCGAGGTGCTCGGCGTTGACCCCGTGGCGGAGGCCGGGGTCTCCGAGGCCATTCGCTTCGTGGTGCACGGCGAGCCCCTGCGCGCCGACGACGCCCACGGCGTGCTCGTTGGCGCCAAGATCGCCGAGCGGCTGCAGCTCAAGCCGGGCAGCAGCGTGCGCCTCACCGTGCAGCGCCCCGACGGCGAGCTCGGCGCCGAGCGCTTGCGCGTGCGCGGCGTCTTCGGCGGACCCACGGCGTCGCTCGCGGGCAACGTCGCGTACGTCACCACGGCCGCCGCCGAGCGCATCCTCGGCGTGCGCGACGCGGCGCACCAGATCGTGGTGGTGTTGCCCGAGGGGCGCACCGCCGACGCGCTGGCGCCGTCGCTGCGCGACACGGTGGGGAGCGGCGTGGAGGTGCTGACGCTCGGCGAGCTCGTGCCGCTGTGGAAGAACGTCGAGCGCCTCATGGACGTCGTCATTCTCGCCATCATCCTGGTCATCTTTCTCATGGTGGGGCTCGGCATCCTCAACGTGATGCTGATGTCGGTGCTCGAGCGCACTCGTGAATTCGGCGTCATGATGGCGCTCGGCACGCGGCCGCGCCACGTGGTCGCGCAGGTGCTGTGGGAGGGCGTGTGGATCGCCACCATCGGCGTCGTCGCGGGCACCTTGGCCGGCCTCGCGCTCAACGCCTACGGCGAGGCGTACGGCCTGCTCGACTACTCCGCCGACTTCGGCGAGGTCTACGAGATGAGCGGCATGGCCATCTCCATGAAGCTGCGCTCGGCCCTGTCGGTGCCACGCGCGCTCGGCGCCGCCGCGCTGGTGTGGACGCTGACCTTCCTCGTCGGCCTGTACCCGGCGTGGCGCGTGGCGCGCATGCGTCCCGTCGAGGCCATGGGCAAGCGCTGACGCGAGCTGGGCGAAAGGGCGGGGCTCACGCCACCAAGCGCAAGGCCTGCGGCGCCGCGCGCACCTGCACCACCTGGCCCCAGGGCAAGTCGAGGTGGTCGTCTTCGATGCCGTCGCCGAACACCACGCCACCCTCGTTCATCTCCGAGGTGAGCACCAGCGCCTCGCCGGGCGCGATGCGCGCGTGCACCAGGCTGGTACCGGTGACCACGCTGGGCCAGGGTTCGCGCACCAAGAACGCCAGGTCACCCGAGGTGGGCTCGGGCAGGGGCGGGCAACCATCGCGGCGCAGGGAGATGCTGCGCGCCCAGCCGGTGGCGCCGGTGCCCGTGCACACGATCAACCCCGACGACGAGTGCCGCTCCTCGCTCTCGCCATAACGCAAGCGATAGCGGGCGCTCTGGTGCGTGCGGTGGCCCACGAACACCTCATTGAGCGCGAGCAAGCGCTGCCCGTCGCTGGTGCTGGCCTCGGCCATGGTGCGCTCCTCGCACGCGGCGCCGCGCGCGGTGTCGTGCACCAGCTTCCCCACGCTCGCGGGCGCGTGGCGGACCAACACGCCGTCGTAGAGCTGCCGCGACGGGTTCACGCCCACCACGGGCTGACCCTGCAGGTACTTGGCCACGTTGGCGACCAGGCCGTCCTGGCCCACCGCCACCACGACGTCCTCGGGTTCGAACAGGAAGCGGTCGAGATCGGGCCGCGACACGCGCGCGCGTCGCCACGTGGTGGGGATGGCTGCCAGCACCGCGTGCAGCGCCTCTTGCTGTACGCGGTGGCGCTCCTCGAGGGGCTCGATCTTCTGCGCGCGCGTCTCGAGGAAGAAGCGCGCCTGCTCGCGGGTGCCGTGGCGCAGGAGCAGCAGATCGAAGTCGGTGGGCCGCGTCACCACTACGGCGCGCGGCGGCAATCCCTTCGACGTCGTCATGGCGGCCTCCTGCGGAGTTCCGGGCGCCGCGCCCCCGCTCCCGCGAGGGCGCGGCGCCCGCAATTACTCTGCGTCGCTCTCGAGCTTCCTCGCCTGCGCGCCGAGCACGCGCTCGAGCAACGAGCCGAGCAGGTCGGGGCTCAGGTTCAGGTGCTCGATGGTCTGCAGCTTGCCGGCCAGCTCGCGCGCGGCCAGGCCCATGAGCGCGGCCGGCGGCAGGTCGCGGTAGATGTCCATGCGCTCCTTCTCGGCGTTGACCTTGGCGTCTTCCAGCACGCGGATACTGTCGGCCTGCGCTTCGGCGCTGACCTTGACGTTCTTGGCCGCGCCCTCCGCCTCGATGCGCTTCGACTCGGTGGCGTCGATGGCACGCTTCTTCTCGTTTTGGCCGCGCTGCGCGATGAGCGTCTCCTCGCGTTTGGCGAGCTCGATCTGGTTGTGCAGCTCGTTCTCCTGGATGGCGCGCTCCTTCTCCACCGCCAGCGCGCGGCGCGCGAAGGTGGCCTGGTCGGCCTGCTGTTGGATCGACTCACGCGTGGGCATCTGCAGCGCTTTCTCCATCTCCGCGGTGGGCGCCACCGACGCGATGCGAGTGGCGACGATCTCGAGGCCCATGGCGCTCAGGCCCTCGTCGCCTGCGAGCCCCTCGTGGACCACCGCGCGCAGGGCGTCGGGCCCGGCGGTGAGGACCTCCTTGAGTGGCCGGCGCCCAAGCCAGGTGGCAGCCAGCTGCTGCGCGAGCTGCGTGACCACCGCCGCCAAGCGATCGAGCGGCTCCTTGGCATAGGCACCGGTGGCGTTGTCGACGGCGAAGTCGACGCGGGCCGCCAGCTCCTCGGCGCTCTTGACGCGATAGACGACGACGCCGTTGACGGCCACCTCTTGGAAGTCGGCCGAGCGACCCTTGAAGAGGAAGGCCTGCTCGCGATCGTCGAGCGGCACCACGCCCAGGCTGGCGCCGAGCGGCAGGAACCAGAAGGCCAGGCCGCGGCCCGAGCGCTTGAGGCGTCCGTCTTTGTAGAAGAGCACGTGCGAGGTGGGCTCGACGCGCAGGTGTCGGGCGAACAGAAACGACGTGATCGTAGCCATGGCGGCATGCTCCTTTCGGGCGCGCGCCACGAGGGACGGCGCGGGCGGTTGGTCGTCGGGCTCTACGACGCGCATTCGCGGCGGACGCTCGCGGGCCGCGCGCGGCTGCGCTGGGGTCTGGCTCTCGGGAGGCGGCAACGGGCGGTGGGGGGCGTTCATTTCTCTCCTCACTGCGGGACGCTCGGCCCCGCTCACAGTGGCGTTCAGAGTGCCGAGCGGCGCACGAAGCGGTACAGCACTGCCGGACGCCAGGTGACGTCCACCTCGTGGTCACCGGTGGCCTCGAGGTGTCCAGACGCGAGCATGCGGCGACGAAACGAGTCCTTGTTGACGCTCTCGCCGCGCACCACCTCGTGCACGTCCTGCAGCTGGCGCAGCGTGAACTCGGGCGGCAAGAGCTGGAAGCCCACGGGGCTGTAGTCGAGCTTGCCGCGCAGGCGCTTGACGGCGAGGCCGACGATGTCGGCGTGGTCGAAGGCGAAGGGCAGCGTACGGCCCTCGGGGTCGAGCGCGGGCACCGGGCCGCCGGTCTCTCCCTGCCAGGGCACCTCGAGGCGCGCCATGACCAGGTCGTTGCGCTCGCGGGGAAAGCGCGCTGCGTCCACCAGCGCGTAGTAGGCGACGGCGATGACCCGGCCCCGCGGATCGCGCTTGGGGTTGCCGAAGGTGTAGAGCTGCTCGAGGAACACGCCCGACAGGCCGGCTTTGTTCGCGAGCACGCGGCGCGCGGCGGCGTCGAGCGACTCGTCCAGGCCAACGAAGCCGCCCGGCAGCGCGACGCGCCCCTTGTGGGGGTGTGCGGCCCGTCGGACCAGGACGACGTGCAGGGCCCCTTGCTCGACGGTGAGCGCGACCACGTCCACGGCCACCGACGGTCGTGGGTAGGCGCTGGCGTCGTAGCGCTGGAGGAACGCCGCCTCGTCATCGGTGTCGGTGGGGCGGGTAGGTGCGGGCGTGCGTCGCATGGTTCCCTTCGCTGCACTAAGCATATATGCACCATGCAGCTTAGGGCAACAGGCCACCGGATCCGCCGTGCAAGGCCGCGGATCCATGGAGATCTCCCGATCGCGGCAGCGTCCGTGGGAGAACGCGGCATGGAACCCACCACGGCCCACGTCTTCGTCTGTCAGGGCGACCTCATGCACCTCGCATGCGACGCCTGGCTCGTTCCCGGCGGCGCCGGTCCCGGCGGCACCTGGCGGGCCGCGCTTCCTCCGCGCCAGCAGTGGCGCAAGCTCGCGGACGACGAGCGCGCCACCCTGTTGGCCGAGGTGGGCGACGACCAGCCCTTGCCCATCCTCACCGACGTCACCGGCAGCAATCGCAAGGGGCCCGAGTGGTACGCCGAGGGGGCGCGTGCGTTCGTGCGCGTCGCGGTCGCCGAGCTGCGCGCGCGTGATCGCAAGCCCAAGCATCGCCGCGCGCGCCACCTGCTGGCCCTGCCCCTGCTTGGCACTGGCGGCGGTGGCGGCGGCTTCCTCTCGGGCGAGGTGGTGCGCCTCCTCTTGCCGGCGCTCCGCGACGAAGCCGCGCGCGCCGCCGCCGCTGGCATGGCCATCGATGTGGTGCTGGTGCTGCGCGAGGGTCCAGCGCACGCTGCGGCGCAACACGAACGCCTCCACGACGATGGTGCAGCATGGAGCTCGCTGCCGGCGCCGCTGCGCCTACAGGCAGACCTGCTCGCCGACCGCGCGTGTCGTGGTGAGCTGGTGCTCTTCCTCGGGGCTGGCGTCAGTCGGCCCGCCGGGCTGCCCTCGTGGGACGAGCTCTTGCGCTTGCTCGCACGAGAGCGCTTGCCCGAGGCGTCGGTCGATGGTTGGGGCGGCATCTCGGAGCTCGATCGCGCCGCGCTGGTGCAGCGTCGCTTGCGACCGGGCGAGACCATGGGCGCCGCGGTGGCCACGCTGTTGCAGAGCCTGGCGCGACGTTACGCGCTCGGCCACGCGCTCTTGGCCAACCTTCCCGTCGACGAGGTGGTGACCACCAACTACGACGATCTCTTCGAGCTCGCCTCGCGCGACGTCGATCGCCCCTGCAAGATCATCCCCGGGCAGCCGGTGGCGCGCGGCGAGCGCTTCATCTTGAAGATGCCCGGCTGCGTGTCTCGGCCGCAAACCATCGTGCTGACGCGCGAGGACTACCTGAAGTTCCAAGAGAACCGCACGGCGCTCGCTGGCATCGTGCAGGCGCTCTTGTTGACGCGCCACATGCTCTTCGTGGGCTTTGGCTTCGCCGACGACAACTTCCACCGGATCGCGCATGCGGTGCGCAGCGCTCTGCGTGGCGACACTGCTGGTGAGCGTCGCGCGCCCTTCGGCACCAACCTGGTCATCGGCGACAAGAGCCTGGTGCGCGAGCTGTGGGCGGACGATCTCGATTGGATCGCCCTCGCCGAGCACGCGAACGATGTCGCTGCGCAAGCCCGCCTGGCTGAGATCTTCCTCGACCGCCTGGCGGCGCGCGCCATGACGGCCACAGCGCACCTCGGCGATCCGCGCTACGAGGCGGTGCTGAGCGAGGGCGAGCGCGCCTTGCGCGACCGGCTCGAGCAGCTCGCCGACCAGGTCGGCGCGGCGGAGAAGGCGACCGCGGCGTGGGCAGAGGTGGAGCGCCTGCTCACCAGGCTCGGTCTGGCGGACGACCCGTTGCGCGGCGCTACGCAGCGTCGGCGCGCGCGCCTGGTCGACAGCATTCGGTGAGGATGCATCACCAACGAGGTGGGCGCGGTCCACACAGCCGCGCCTGTGCCGCCGCTTCGTAGCGCCACCACCACCGCGGCCGGCGATCCGTTCGCGAGGTCGGATTCCTCCCAGCCACCTGCGCCAAGAAGCGAATGCACGGCGCGCGGCGCAGTGCCGCAGCACGGGACACGAGGGCGTCGCGCGACGGCCGGCGCGCGCGCCTTGCTACTGTGCGTACGAAGGCGAGGTGCAGGCGGTGCGAACGAGGATGCCGAACCGGTGACGACACGGCAACGCGTGCTCTTCGTCGTCAACCTCACGGCGGCCGTGGCCCTCGCCGGGCTCACGTTGACGGCAGTCACCTTGGGCCTCTATGCGCGCATGCTCATTGCCGCAATCGGCGTCGTGATTGCGTATGCGGTCATCCGCACGCTGGTGCATTTCGAGCGCGAGCGCGCCGCCGCCTGGGCGATCTCGCTGAGCTATGCCGCGCTCATCCTTGGGATGAGCACCTTCGATCACGGGGTGCGCTCCGCCGCGGCGCCTTCCTACCTCATCGTCATCGCCATCGCGGCGCTGCTGCTCAGCGCGCGCGGCGCGCTCATCTTCGCGCTGCTCGGCGTCGCCACCTTCACTGCGCTTGAGGCCGCCGGTGCGCACGGGCTGTTGCCTGCGGCGCTCCCGAGTCCCGAGCATGGCTACGTGGTGGCGCTGGTGATCGACTGCGGCATCGCGGGCGCGCTCGCGGGATTGGCGGCGCGCCATACGGCCAAGGCGCTGCGCGATGCGGGGCGCAGCGCCGCCGAAGCCCAGGCGGGCCGGCGCGAGCTCGAGGCGCGCGCCCGCGACCAGGCGACGCTCGCGGAGCTTGGGCGCCTGGCGCTCACCCGCGCGCCCATCGGCGCCTTGATGCAGCAGGTGGCAACCGACCTGACCAAGGCACTGGACGTGGACTTCGTCGACGTCATCGAGGTCGACGCGCCGCAACGCAGGGCGCGCCTCTTGGCCTCTACCGCGAGCGCGCCGCTCGCGGCCACAGGCGAGGCGTTCACCCTGCAAGAGGGGGCGCTGGTGCTGCGAGCTCAGGCCGCCGACGCGCCGGTGCAGATCCGTGATCTCGAGGACGACCCAACCATCGTGGCGCCGCGGCTGCGCGCAGCGGGCGTGCGCGCGAGCCTGTGTGTGCGACTTGCCTATGGTGAGACGAGCATCGGCATCGTGGCCGCCCACAGTCGGGCGCCGCGCGAGTTCGACGAGCACCAGCGGCGCTTCCTCCAAGCGGTGGCGAGCGTGGTGAGCGCCGCCATCGCGCGTCTGCGCGCCGAGGACGCGCTCGCTGGCGCCGAGGCCCACTTGCGCCAGACCGCGAAGATGGAGGCCATCGGTCGCTTGGCGGGCGGCGTGGCCCATGACTTCAACAACCTGATGACGGTGGTGCTCGCGTACTCGGACCTGCTTGGCGCGGAGCCGCTGAGCGCGCAGCAGCAGGCTGACGTGGCGCAGGTGCGGCACGCGGCGGAGCGCGCCACGGCGTTGACCAGGCAGCTCCTGGCCTTCAGCCGCCGGCAGGTGCTGCATCCCGTCGTGGTCGATCCCTCGGCCGCCATCACGAGCTTGACGAAGCTCCTCACGCGCGTGCTCGGAGAGGACATCGAGCTCGTCACCGTGCTCGATCCCACCGCCGACGGCGTACTCGTGGATCCGGTGCAGCTCGAGCAGATGATCTTGAACCTCGCGGTCAACGCGCGCGAGGCGATGCCGAACGGCGGTCGCATCATCATTGCCACGTCGCTCGTCACCCACCCCGGCGGCGACGACCTGGCTGCCGGGACGTACATCGAGATCAGCGTCACCGATACGGGCACGGGCATCGCGCCCGAGACGCTGCCGCACCTGTTCGAACCATTCTTCACCACGAAGTCAGAAGGCACGGGCCTTGGGCTCGCGACGGTCTACGGCATCATCAAGCAGAGCGGCGGCGAGGTGAAGGCCGAGGCCCCACCGGAAGGAGGCGCCCGCTTTCGCTTGCTCTTGCCCCACGCGCGCCGCGCGTCGCCGCCGGCCGCGGCCGAGCGCGCGGCGTCGACCGAGGCGCCTCCAGGGCGACGCGTGCTCGTGGTCGACGACGAGCGCACCGTGCTCGCAGTCGCGGTGCGGCTGCTCCAGGCCGCGGGGCACCACGTGGTGGGTGTCACCACCCCCGCTGAAGCGCTGCACGCATGCACTGCAGAGCCCTTCGACCTCGTGCTCTCCGACGTGGTCATGCCGGAGATGAGCGGCCCCGAGCTCATGGAGCGCATGATCCAGGCGGGGTGCAGCGCGCGCTTCCTGCTGATGTCGGGCTACGTCGGCGACGCGCTCGATCGGCGCGTCCCGGTGTCGGCGCACGCGGCGCTGCTGGGGAAGCCATTCACGGCGGCGACGCTCCACGAGGCCGTGGCGCGCGTGCTCGCGACGCCGTTGGCGGTGTAGCACCACGGCGTCGTCGTCATGGACAGGGCACGGCCGGGCGGCCGTGACGAGCAGCAGCGGTGCGCGCGTGTCGTGCGCGCGGACACCAAGGGCTCCCGGCAACGCGCACAAGGACCGCTCCATCGTGGTGAGGGATCAGAACCCGGTGAGCGTCGAGATCTTGTAGCTGGTGTCGGTGCCCACGCCGTTGGTCTTGTCGATGCCGATCTCGACGAACGCGACGTCGAGGTCGATGGCCTGGGTGCCCCCGTCGAGTACCGTGATGTCACCGGGTGTCGTCACGCCGCAGGCGATCGCAGTGCCACTGCGGTGGAGGTCGAGCTGCGTGACGTCCGTGGAGAACGCCATGCTCGTGGCGCCCACGCTGTCGACGTCACCAAGGCACGTGATGGCATCGGCGCTGACGTGCACCTCGGCGAACTGGATCGGCAAGGCGCCTGCGAGCGTGGGCAGGTTCGCTTTCGTGTTTCGAATGAGCGCGAGGTAGGTGACGATCCCGGGGATGGCTAGTGCGCCTCCGGAATTGTCGTCGAGGTTCCAGTTGGCGATGCCGATGCGGGCGCCAGTGTCAACGGCGTAGGCGTTGCGGGTGCGCAGGTAACAGGTGCTCGGCACACCGCCGGCAACAGCGAAGAAGCTAACGCCGTCACCTTCCTGGAAAAGCGAGCACTCGGGTCCGTCGGCCTCGCTGAACTGCGCGAAGCGATTGCCGCCGAGGTCGGTCGCCAGCGTCGACACCGGGCAGAAGGGAGCGCGCACGCGACCAGGGTTGACGCGGCGCACTCGAGCTTGCACGTCGCCGCCCATGCCGGAGCGCGCCTCGATCGAAAAATACGCGCTCTGCACCCATGATGGCGAGAAGGTGCGCCCTAGCTCCGTGAAGCTCGCGCCATCGGCGCTGACGGAGAAGGTGACCTCGCCGCCAAGCTCCGCGATGCGCCAGATGGCGTGCTCGTCGGCGTCATGCCCCAGCGTCGGGGTCTCCACCGGAGCGACACCACTCTCGGTCGTGCGTCCTTGCAGCACGCCGTCGTCGCGCAGCTCCAGTACGATGGCATCGAGATCGCTGAAGGTGCTGTTGTCTTTGCGGAGCTGCACACTGACGCCGCCCGACGACCCGATGGAGCCGCTGATGGAGAGCTCGACCTCCACCGCTTGCCCATCGAAGCGCAGCGGGAAGCGGTGACCGGCGTGGAGGTCGACAAACTGGGCGGGCGCGTCGAGCAGGAGCGCATCGCCGTCGAGGGACGGGGGCTCGCTTTGGTCGGTGCGCTCGAGCACACGCCACCGCTGGCCGGTGGCCAAGGTCGCGAAGTCGGTGCTGAGCACCGCAGCGCCGCCGCAGCCCTCCGCCTCGCCTTCACCTTCGCCCTCGCCTTCACCTTCACCTTCACCTTCACCTTCACCCTCACCTTCACCCTCGCCTTCACCCTCGCCAAGGGCGGGAACGCAGGTGTTGGTGCCGAGGTTGCAGGCGGCGCCTCGTCCACAATGCGCGTCCTCGGTGCAGCTCAACGCGGCTCCAAGGAGCCGGCAGGCGGCGGCGCTCGCGGACAACACCGCGAGCGACGCGAACAGCGCGAGGAGAAACGTGAGGCGGTGCGCCACGAGTCGACCCTACGCCCGCGCACGCCTACCCTCAAGCGTCGCAGGCCCTCGCCGCATGCACAGAGGACTGCTCCCGCGATGACGGTGACGAGGCGTGACCCTGTCATCACCGCGGCGGTGAGGGCCCACGATTGGACAAGTCGATCGGTGATCGCGAGCGAGGCGCGTCGATGGCAAGGAGCCCCGCAGGGCCGTGGCCGTCGCCACGGACCGAGGACGCGACGCCGCCAGCTGCTCTGCGTACTCGAGGATGGCGCGCT
>JADZDP010000106.1 GCA_020850995.1 Deltaproteobacteria bacterium | reverse complement strand
GAAGTTCGTAGGGGGTAGTGCGCAGCGGATTCTTGCCGGTGGCAAGGAGCCCCGCAGCCGCGTAGCAGCGCTACGCGGCGAGGACGCGACGTAGCCACCGGCGAGAAGACCAAGCAGGACCCCCTACGAACTTCGGGTTTGTGGCACTAGCTGATGCGACGGCGCCCGAAAACCCTCACGCGGGGCCGGCCCATCGCCGGCTACGATCCCTCGTGATCGAGCGTGCGCCCGTACAGGATCCCCGCCAGCGCCGGCGTGGCGAGGCCGATGGCGAAGCCGATGCACAGCTCGCGGCGCGCCAGCACCACCCAGAAGCACAAGAGCACCAGCGCCACGAAGGAGCCGCCGAAGGCGAGCAGCGCGCGCCAGCCCGCCTGGCCCTCGGCGCCGGCGGAGCCGCGCATGAGGGCGAAGAAGCCGCCGGAGAGCAGCCACAGGTTGAGCGTGGCCACGGCAGCACCGAGCAGGTAGCCCGTCGTGGTGGCGAAGCCGGCGCCGCGCAGCACGTCGATGACGACGATGACGCTGCCGAGGATGGCGGTGGCGATGGCCGAGGCCCGCAGGAGCTTCGCGAGCTCGCCCCGGGCCCGATCCACGCGCCCCTCGACGGTGGGCGGCGCGTCGGGGTCCGGCTGGTAGTCGTCGTCGGTGGCGCCGTGGTCGGCGCCGGCGCCATCGGGATCGCTCGACTCGCTCACGGGCGCTCCTCGCTGGACGCGGCGTCGGCCCGCGCGTCTTCGCGCTGGTAGGCCTTCACCAGACGATAGAGCGCGCGCACGGCTGCGGCCAGGCCGAAGCCCAGGCCGGCCCAGGTGCCCCAGGGCGCGATGGCCGGCACAGAGCCGTCGAGCAGGCGGCCCAGCAGCAGGCCAACCACGACGGAGACGGGCGCCTCGAGCGCGCGGCCGCTCCAGGTGAGGTAGCTGCGGTACTGCTGACCGCGCTCGTGCTGCCGCCGGCGCTTCTCGAGGAAGCGCTCGAGCACGCGCTCGTCGGCCGGGCGGGTCATACCTTGAGCTCCGCGCGCTTGAGGATGCGGCGCAGGTTGCCATGGTGGCGCGCCACGATGACGACGACACAGAGCGCCATGGGGGCGAGGGAGAGGTCGCGCGGGCCGAGCGCCACGAGCGCGATCACCACGCCCACGGCGGCCGCCAGCGAGCCGACGCTGACCAGGCGGAAGGCGCCGTAGGCGACGCCGAACACCACCAGGCCCACGGCGGCGACCTCGGGGCGGTGGGCCAGCACCACGCCGAGCCCTGTGGCCACGCCTTTGCCGCCGTGCAGCTTGAGCCACACGGGGAAGCAGTGGCCGAGCAGCGCGCACAGGCCCACGGCGCCCTCGGCGAACAAGCGCTCCGTGGCCGGCGCGTCGACGAACAGCAGCTGCCCCGCCACCAGCACGGGGACCGCGCCCTTGGCGGCGTCGAGCACCAGGGTGACGATGCCGAGCTTCTTGCCCACCACGCGCGCCACGTTGGTGGCGCCGATGTTGCCGCTGCCGGCCTGGCGCACGTCCTTCTTGCCCACCAAGAGCGCGAGGATGAGGCCAAAGGGGATGGAGCCCGCGAGGTAGCCCGCGCCGAACAGCGCCCATGCCGACGGGCTCGAAAGGACCACGCGCGCGGCTTCCACACCGACGTGGTAACGCGCGCGATCGGATCGCGGAAGGGCCGGCGGCGAGCCAGAGAGCTGGGTCGGTTGCAGCGCCGTCGCGCGCGCGAGCCGCTCGCGCGAGGGCAAGGAGCACCGCAGGCTCCTGGCCGTAGCCAGGTGCCGAGCACGCGACGCCGCCGTCGCGCTACCGGCTCACGCGCAGCAGGCGATGTAGCCGCATCAGCCCTCGCGTGCTCAGGTCGCCTTGCGCTTGCCGGCGAACACCTCGTCGAAGTACTGCACCGCGCCCTGCGTGTACCAATCGCGCGGACCGGTGAACTTGGCGACGACGACGCCCTCGGGGTTGATCAAGAAGGTCTCGGGGAACTTGCGCGAGCCGAACGAGAACGCGGTCTTCTTGTCTTTGTCCCAAAGCACGCTGAAGGTGGGTGCGGTGGCGCCGAAGAAGCGGTTGACCTCGGCCCAATCGTCGTCGACCGACACGGCGATGAGCTTCACGGGCTTGCCGTCTTTGGTGAAGCGCCGGTTGAGCATCTCGAGCGAGGGCATCTCGTCGCGGCACGGCGCGCACCACGTGGCCCAGAAGTTCACCAGCACCCAGGTGCCGCGCAGCTGCGCGACGTCGACGGTAGCGCCGCCGTCGCCGGGGGCCAGGGCAATCGCCGGTGCGGCCTTGTTGCCCCAGGGCTCGGGCTCGACGGCGCCGGCGACCATGAGCTGGGTGAACTCGATGCGCTTGCTGCCCGAGTAGAACGCGAGGCCGCCGAAGCTCAGCACCACCACCCAGAAGAAGGCGGCCTTGAGCCACCCAGGCACCGCCCACGATCGCTCGGAGTACATGATGCCCACGAGCGAGCCCACGTCCTCGCCTTCGAGCGGGCCCCCTTCGAGCGCCGGGCGGCCGGTGGGGAGGTGGTCGGATGGGGGGGCGGTGCCGGCGGTGCCGGCGGGCTCGGTGGCGGCGGACATGTGCTTGGTCTAGCAGCGCCGCGGCCCGCGGCAAAGCACGCCGCTCAACGCTTCTTGATGAGCTCGGCCAACAGCAGCGGCCACGCGATGACGAACACCACGGCCAGCGCCGAGCGCACCGCGGGGCGATCACCCTCGTCCTCGAGCAGGATGTTCATCTCGATGTCGTCGCCGTTGTGGACCCAGGCGAGCGTGGTGGTGAAGAGCCCCACGCAAAGGTAGGCCACGGTCATGACCATCAACGGGCTTGCGATCATGGGCTCCACCAGCCCGAGTGTAGCCAGCACGCGCGGAGTTTTCACGTCGATGCCCGGAGTGTCCGGTGCCAGGAGTCACCACATGCATCACCGTTCCCTGCTCGTCCTCGGTGGCCTCACCGGCGCGCTCGGCGTCGCCATGGGCGCCTTTGGCGCACACGGGCTCAAGAGCTGGCTGCAGGCCGCCGACGACGGCGCGCAACGCCTGGCCTGGTGGCACACGGGCGCCCAGTACCAGCTCGTGCACGCGCTGCTCCTGGTCGCCGTGGGCATGTGGGCAAGGTCGCACCCGGGGAGGTTGGTGCATGCGGCGGGGGCCTGCGCGCTCCTTGGCGTCGCGCTGTTCTCGGGCACGCTCTACGCCATGGCGCTCGGCGGCCCGCGCGTGCTCGGCGCCGTTACCCCGCTCGGGGGCGTGAGCTTGTTGGCGGCGTGGACCCTGCTCGTGGTGGCCGCCTGGCGCGGAGATCAGGCGTAGAGCGGCTCGGGCTTCTCGGGGTTGGTGCGCACCAAGTCGCGCGCCACCAGGGCCAGGCGCCGGTGCGACTCCTCGGGGTCTTGGACGAGCTGCTCCACCAGCGCGTAGAAGGCCGCGGCGTCGGTGGGGCGCTCTTCGGGCGAGGTGCCGAGCGCCTGATCGACCAGCGCCTTGATCTCGATGGGCACGTCGAGGCCACGGGGCCACGGCGCGCGGCGGTTGTTGGCATGGGCGCGCAACAGCGCTTCGTCGGTGGCGCTCTCGATGGGGAAGGCGCGCTCGCCGGTGAGCAGCTCGAACATCACGAGCCCCACCTGGTACACGTCGACGCCTTGGGTCAGCTGGTCCTTCTTGGCCTGCTCGGGCGCCAGGTACCCCGGCGTGCCCACGACCTCGACGGTGGGCTCTTCTCGTAGCGACAAGAGCACGGCGCCGAAGTCGACCAGGCGGGCGCGCCCCTTGAGGTCGAGCATGACGCTCTTGGGCGTCACGTCGCGGTGGATGAGCCCGAGGGTGCGACCGCGGTGATCCGTGAGCTGCTGCGCCGACGACAGGCCGGCGAGCAGATCGGCGGCGAGGGAGGCCACCAGCTCGGGGCGCAGGCGCACCTTCTCTTGCTGCATGACGCGAAACACCGTGGCGAGCTCTTCACCCTCGACGTACTCGAGCGCCGTCCACACGCGCCCGCCGGTGACGCCGCGGGTGATGAAGCGGACGATGTTCGGGTGATCGATCATCGCCAACAGCTCGGCCTCGCGGGCGAACAACTGCGAGATCTTGTCGTCGCGCGCGGCCACGTCGCGCAGCACCTTGAGGACCACGTGCTCGCCGGGCGCGATGCGCAGCGAGCGATCGCGCTTCTCCGGCGCGTAGAGCGCGCGGAACACGCGCGCGCTGCCGCTCGACTGCAGCTCGTCGGCGAGGGCGAAGTCGCCGACGCGTTGCTCGCCTTTCTTCTTGGAGGCTGCGCCAGAGGGGGGCATTGGTGCTGAGCCTACTCCAGAGTGTCGCACGGCGCGCAGTCGCAGCCCGCCGGCGCCGAGAACGCCGACACCAGCGCGTCGCCGGCCTCGGTCTCGCCCGCATCCTCGGCGTGGAAGGGATCCACGAAGGCGAGCGCGCCCACCTCCGGCGCCGGCCCGCGCGCGAGGCGATGCAGGGCGCCCAGGTACTGCGGCACCGGCCACCACAGCACCGTGGGCCCGGCGAGCTTCGGCAGCACGATGGTGACCCGCTGATCGCCAAGCGCGCGCGCCGTGGATCCCTCGCACTCACAGCGCTCGAGCGCCAAGCGGGCGCTGGTCAGCGTAAGCGGGCCGCCGCCGCGCACCACCACGCGCAGCCCCGGTCCCCACTGCGAGAAGCCCATGCCCAGGCGCGCCATGCGCTGCTGGTGCGCGGCCAACACGGCGCGCTGCTGCTCGGCGACGGCGGCGGCCAAGGCGCGCGCGTCGGCGTCGTCGAGCCCGGCATCGTCGACCTCGGGGGGGCAGGGAGGGCGCACGTCGACGCGCACCACGCATGCGTCGGGCGGTGCCGCGCCGACGCGCTGATCACCCTCGAGCAGCACGGCGCGCCGGCGGTCGCCACGACAGCCCCACACCAGGTCGACGCGCTCGATGCGCGCGGGGCCGGCGGTGGGGTCGCCGCTCTGCAGCTCGGCGGGACGGGCGAGGGCGACGAGCTTGCCGTCGGCGCGCACCTCGAGCGCGCCGACGGCAAGCGGCGGCGGCGAGGGCGCGGCCGCGGGTGCGCTCGGGGGTGTGGCGGCCAGCGCGGCCAACGCCGCCAACAACGCGCCGGCTTCGCTCAATGGACCTTCGCGGGCTGCTCGTCGTCGTCGGGCGTGGTGCGTCGGCGCTTGAGCGAGGACTCGTCGAACACGTCCACGGGAGTGGCCTCGGACAGGCGCTTGAAGAGCGCTTCGGAGTCCTCGACCGCCAAGGCCAAGCGCAGCACCTCGTCGACGTGCTCCACCGGCACGAAGCGCAGCTTCTTGCGCACCGCCTCGGGGATGTCGGCCAGGTCGCCCTCGTTGTCTTTGGGGAACACCACGGTGCGACAGCCGGCCCGGTGCGCGGCCAACGACTTCTCCTTGAGCCCGCCGATGGCCATGACGCGCCCACGCAGCGTGATCTCGCCGGTCATGGCGACGTCGTGGCGCACGGACACCCGCGTCAGCGCCGACACCAGCGAGGTGGCGATGGTCACGCCGGCCGACGGGCCGTCCTTGGGCGTGGCCCCCTCGGGCACGTGGATGTGCACGTCGATGCGCTCGTAGAAGTCGGGGCTGAGCCCGAGCTGGCGAGCACGCGAACGCACGTAGCTCATGGCGGCCTGCGCGCTCTCTTGCATGACGTCACCGAGCTTGCCGGTGGTGATGAGCTTGCCGCGGCCGGGGGTCACGCTCACCTCGGTCATCAGCATCTCGCCGCCCACAGGAGTCCAGGCCAAGCCGTTGGTGACGCCGATCTGGTCGTGGCTGTCCTTGTCGTGGCGACGGAACTTCTCGGTACCGAGATACTCGCGCACCTTGGCTGGCGTGACGCGCAGGGACTCGCCCTCGATGCGCGCGCGCAGCGCCGCCTTCTTGCCGTCGAGCGCCACCACCTCGCCGTCGGCCACGGGCGGGCCCTCGTCGGTGTCGTCGGTCTCCGGGTGCGCGCTGGCGCCGCGACCGGGCAAGGGCGGCGGCGCGCCCGTGCCGCGCTCTGCGACGACCTCGGGGGGCTTCTGCTCGGCGGGCGCGGCGCTCGCAGGCGCGGGGACCTCGGGCGCGGCAGCAGCGGCCTCGCCGACCCGCTTGAGCAGCTCGATGGCGGACTTGCGGCAACAGGTGCCGATCTCGCGCTCGAGGCCGCGCACGCCGCTCTCGCGCGTGTAGCTGTTGATCAGCTTGCGGACCGCGGCGTCGTCGAAGGCCACCTTGGCGCCCGAGAGCTGCTCGCCGCGCGTGGCCGTCGCGTCATCGTTCTGGTGGTAGCGCGCCAGGCCGTTGGCCTCGAGCTGCTTGGGCACCAGGTATTGCTTGGCGATGGCCAGCTTCTCGAGGTCGGTGTAGCCGGAGAGGCGGATGATCTCGAGGCGATCCTGCAGCGGGCCGCTGATGCCTTGCAGCGAGTTCGCCGTGCAGATGAACAGCACCTTCGACAGGTCGTAGTCGAGGTCGAGGTAGTGATCGACGAAGGCGTGGTTCTGCTCGGGGTCGAGCACCTCGAGCAGCGCGGCGGCGGGATCGCCGCGGAAGTCGGTCGACATCTTGTCGATCTCGTCGAGCAACAACACCGGGTTCGACGTACCCGCGCGCTTGAAGCTCGCGATGATCTTGCCCGGCAGCGCGCCGATGTACGTGCGTCGATGGCCGCGGATCTCGGCCTCGTCGCGCACGCCGCCGAGCGACAGGCGCACGAACTCGCGCCCGGTGGCGCGCGCGATGCTCTTGGCCAGCGAGGTCTTGCCCACACCCGGCGGCCCCACCAGACAGAGGATGGGCCCCTTGATGCGATCGACGAGCTTCTGCACCGCCAGGTGCTCGAGGATGCGCTCCTTGATCTTCTCGAGGCCGTAGTGGTCCTCGTCGAGGATCTTCTCGGCCGTGCTGATGTCGATGGGATCGTCGCTGTAGTGCTTCCACGGCAGCATGGCCACCCAATCGAGGTAGCTGCGCACCACCGTGGCCTCGGCCGACATCATCGACATCATGCGCAGCTTCTTGAGCTCGCGCTGCACGCGCTCGCGCGCCTCCGCCGTGAGCGGCTTCTTCTTGAGTCGCTCCTCGAGGTCGTTGAGCTCATTCTTGAATTCGTCTTGCAGGTCCTCGGGGCCTCCTTGCTGCGGCGGCGGCGGCGCGCCCTCGGGGCGTGACTGCTCGCGCTGCCCCTGCTCGGGACGCTTGGTGAAGCGCCCGCGCACCTTGCGCTGCATGCGCACCACTTCGCACTCTTGATCGATGAGCTCGACCAAGCGTTTGATGCGCGCCTCGACGCTCATCTCCTCGAGGAGCGCCTGCTTGTCCTGCGGGCGAATGGGCACGTAGCCGGCGATGACGTCGCAGCGGCGACCGGGGTGCGTGATCTCGGCGACGTTCTTCGACACCTCGGGCTGCAGGCGCTTCGACAGGCGCGTGAACTCCTCGAAGCTGCCCTGCAGGCGCCCGATCAGCTCGGGCACGCTGGCGGGGTCGGGCAGCACCTCGAGCTCGGCCACGCGCTCGACCTCGACGACGAAGGGCTCGACGCCGCTGCCCTGGGGGAAGCCGCCCGGCAGCTCGCTGGCGGGCGCGAAGCGCTTGATGCGCGCGCGCTCTTCGCCGGCCACCAGCACCTTCATCATCGAGTTCTGCAGCGGCAACAGCGTCTTGACGACGCCGATGGCGCACACCGCGTGGATGTCCTCAGCGCCCGGCTCCTCGGTGCGCGCGGTGCGCTGCGCCGAGAGCACGATGCGGCGCTCGGTGCCGGGCGCCGTGGCGCGGATCGCGGTCTCGAGCGCCGACACGGAGCGCGGCCGCCCCACGAACAGCGCTTGCAGCGACTCGGGGAACACGACGATGTCGCGCAGGGGGAGCAGGGGGAGTATCAGGGTTTCGGCCATGCCGTCCTCGTCGCCCATCATGGCGACGGTCCGTCCGCGGCGCAAGCGATCGCGCAGGTGCGACACCCCGCGTTGCCGCCGGCCATCCGGACCGGATTGACGCTTGCACCCGCCGTCATCCGCGCTGCCGCCGCAGCCTTGCTCCCGTCGTCCGGTCGGCTCGCAGGCCCCGCGCGCGCCTGCGCCTGCGCGTGTCCATGCCATCATGCAAGGGGCGACGCGGCGCCGCCGAGCCATGCCCAACGCTGGCCCCGGCCCTTTCCTCGTCCGAGCGGGCACACGCCGGGAACGTGACCAAGGCACGAACCCCCAGCGTCGAGCCCGACGCAACGGGGCGCCCGCCGTCGGCTCCCTTCGTGGTCGGTGGCGCGACAGCGGCCACCACCGGCGAGGCAGGGTCGGTGGCTGGCCGCGATGATGCGGGCGATCCCGCCCTCGTCGAGGGGAGCTCCGGGCTCGCGCTCCCACCACCTGCGCATCTTCGGTAGGTTCCGTGAATCTGCCCGTGCCCGTCGATCGCGCGAATCCGGCTGCCGATCCCAACCCCACGGACGCGGGCGTCGCCACGCCGCACGCTCCGTCCGCCATCGAGCGCGCGCTGACGCTCGGTGCCTTCCTCGTGTGCGCAGCCGTCCTGGTGGCCACCGTCGGCGATGCCTCGTACGCCCTGCACAACGACGGTCCGCAGCACCGATTCGCAGCCGAGGTGCACCATCGTTACGACGAGCCCGCGCTCGGGTGGCAGAGCATCTACCAGCTCACCTGGCCAACCACGGCGCGGGGCGCGCTGGAGCTGCATCTGCTCGCACGCATGCTCGGTGCCAGCTCGGGGCTGGCACACACCATCGTCATCGACGTCGCACTGCTGCTGTGGGTGGCGGCCTTCTTCACGCTGGTGGTGCGGCTGTGCCCGCAGCGCTGGCCCATGGCGGTGCTCGGCCTCGCCACGGCCTTTCAGCTCTCCTACGGGCTCGGCACCTTGCCGTTTCTCCTCGGGACCTCGAGCGCCCTGCTGCTGCTCGCGCGCGAGGTGGGCGCTCAGCGCTCGAGCCTCGGCCGGGACGCGCTGTTGTGCGGCGCGCTCCTCGCCATCGCCGCGTTGCACGTGATGGCGGCCGCCATGGCCGGCCTGTTCGTCGTGGCGGTGCGCGCCGCGGGACCGCGACCGGTCCGCGACGTCGGCGCTGCCTTCGTGGCCGGCCTCCCCGCGCTGCTGCTCGACCTGGCGGTGGTGAGCGAGATGAACGCCGAGCTGGGCTCCGCGAGCGCCCCCGGCGCGCCGCTCGACGCCGCTGTCGCCCTCGTGCGCGACTTCGTGCTCGGCGAGCCATGGCGTGGCGGCTGCGTGCTCGCGCTCGCCGGCGTCTCGGCGCTCCTGCTGATCCGCGAGCATCGGCGGCGTGCGCGTCGCGAGCTCGCCCTCGGCGCCATCGCGCTGCTCTTCCTCGGCGGCACCCTGTTTGCGCCCGAGGACCTCGGCGAGTGGCAACTCTTTCGGCCCCGCTTGCTGCCGCTCGCCTTCGCCGCGTTGCTCGCCCTCCTCCCCGTCGAGCGCTTGCCGCAGCGCGCGCGCCTGCTCCTCGCCGGCGCGCTGTTCGCGTTCGGCGTGTCGAGCGCGCTTGCGGCGCGCGCGGCGAACGAGCGCTTGGAGCTGATCTTCCGCCCCGTCATCGACGGCATGCGGCTCGCACCCCCACAGCCGCGGACGTGGGCCGCCGTCGTCACGGTGGTCGATGAACCGGTAGCGCCGAGCCGCACTACGCCCTGGCTGCACGTGGCCCAGCTCGCCGCGCTCGAGCTCGGTGGGCGCCCGGCCTACGCGCAGGACGAGCGGCCCGCCGCGCACGGCATCGTCGCGCGCAACCCGTCGACGAGCCTGATCTCACCACCCTTTCCCGGCATGTGGCCGAAAGCGTGGGCCGCCGATCTGGACGGCGATCGCCACGCCGCGGTGGTGCGCGCCTTCGCCGCCTGGGGGCTCGCCGTCGACGGCCTCGTGGTCTACGGCCGTGCCGACGACCGCGCGGCGCTTTGGGCCGGGGGCCAGGACCTGCGCTTCGCGCGCGAGCTCGCCTTCGATCGTGTGGTGTACGCCACCGACAGCGTCGGCTGCGTCGTCGATGTGGAGGTGCGCGGCCCCGCCGAGCCGCTCGCCGTCAGCATCGGCTTCGTCCCCGGCGAGGGCGCGCTCGAGGTCGCGCTCGTCGGCGGCGCCGACGGCGTGGCGCGCTTTTCGCGCGCTCCCTGCGGCGACGTGTGGATCGAGACCGACGCCGCGCCCTGCGCAGGCGCCGACGCACGTGGCCGCCTGCGCGTCGAGGTCGATCGACGGCTGCAGCCGGTGGTGGTGCGCTGCGAGCGCGCCTTCACCACCCCCTCCCGCGAATGAACACGTCGTCAGTTGATGGGCCGCGGCGTGCGCCCGCTGGTCTCGGCGGGCGGTGTCGACTCGTCGCCACCCACCACGATGAGCGGCGGCTCCTTCTTGAGGATCGCGCGATCGTTGACCACCACCTCGCGCACGCCCTTGTGGCTCGGCACATCGAACATGACGTCGAGCATGGCGGACTCGAGGATGGAGCGCAGACCGCGCGCGCCGGTGTTGCGCTTGATGGCCTCGCCCGCGACCGTCTTGAGTGCGTCGTCGGTGAAGCGCAGCTGCACGCCGTCCATCTCGAGCAGGCGCTTGTACTGGCGCGTGAGCGCGTTCTTCGGCTGCGTGAGGATGTTGATCAGCATCTTCTCGTCGAGGTCCTCGAGGGCAGCCACCACGGGCAGGCGGCCGATGAGCTCCGGGATCATGCCGAACTTGAGCAGGTCCTCGGGCTGCGCGAGCTGCAAGAGCTCGCCGGTCTTCTTCTTGCCTTTGCCCTGTCCCTGCAGGTCGGCGCCGAAGCCGATGGCCTTCTGGCCGATGCGCTGCTCGATGACCTTCTCGAGGCCGGCGAAGGCGCCGCCGCAGATGAACAGGATCTGCGAGGTGTCGACCTGGAGGAACTCCTGCTGCGGGTGCTTGCGGCCGCCCTTGGGCGGCACGTTGCACAAGGTGCCCTCGATGATCTTCAACAGCGCCTGCTGCACGCCCTCGCCGCTGACGTCGCGCGTGATGCTGGGGTTCTCGCCCTTGCGCGCGATCTTGTCGATCTCGTCGATGTAGACGATGCCGCGCTGCGCGCGCTCGATGTCGTGATCGGCGGCGTTCAGCAGGTTGACGATGATGTTCTCGACGTCCTCGCCGACGTAGCCCGCCTCGGTCAGCGTGGTGGCGTCGGCGATGGTGAACGGCACCTTGAGGATGCGGGCCAGGGTCTGCGCCAGCAAGGTCTTGCCCGAGCCCGTGGGCCCGATGAGCAGGATGTTCGACTTCTGCAGCTCGACGTCGTCGGTCTCTACCTGGGTGAAGATGCGCTTGTAGTGGTTGTGCACCGCCACCGAGAGGATCTTCTTGGCCCGCTCTTGCCCGATGACGTACTCGTCGAGCACGTTCTTGATCTCGCTCGGCCGCAGGATGGTGGGCGACGACGATGTCTCCGCCTCGGCCTCGACCTCCTCGGCGATGATGTCGTTGCACAGGCCGATGCACTCCTCGCAGATGTACACCGAGGGGCCCGCCACCAGCTTCTTCACGTCGCGCTGTGACTTGCCGCAAAAAGAGCAGTTGAGCTGGGAGTCGTCGCGCCGCGTCGCCATGGAGGGTCTATAGCCGGGGGTGGCCAGTCGCGCCAGATCGCGTGGCCTCGACGTGGGGTGCGCGCTACCGTGCGCGCATGCTGCGTCCACCGCTGGCCGCCTCCCTGCTGCTCGCCCTCGTCGGTGCCTGCCCGAGCTCCGAGCCTGAGCTCGACGCGGGCGCGCTGGCACACGAGGGTGAAGGTGAGGGTGAGGGTGAAGGCGAGGGCGAGGGTGAAGGCGAGGGCGAGGGCGAAAGCGAGGGCGAGGGCGAGGGCGAGGGCGAGGGCGAGGGCGAGGGTGAGGGTGAAGGCGAGGTGGCACCCTGTTCCGCCGAGCACGTCGAGCACGCACGCCTGGCTCCCGTCGCCGGCGAGGTGTTCTGGCAGCAGATCGGCCTCGGCGGCTTCGCCCTCGGCGAGGCCGCGCTGTTGGTGCTGCCCGACGGCACGCGCGCGCTGGTCGACGTGGGAAACGACAGCCATGACGACGACGTGCTCGACGCGCTCGCGGAGCACCAGAGCGACGGGCGCATCGACCTCCTCGTGCTCACCCACCACCACGCCGATCACGAGGGCGCGCTCACGCAATTGCTGGGTCAGCTCGATGTGGGCCGCGTGGTGCACCGCGGCTTCGTCGATGTCACGCCGGCGGCCAACGATACGGTGGTCGCCGAGCTGTGCGCGGCCGTCGAGGGCACAGCGCGAGACGGTGCCTTGTGCGCGCGCGCCGCCACCGGCTGCGGGTCGGCGGCGTTCGGCGACGCGCCCCTCGCGTGCGCGACGCCGACGGTGATCGCCGGCGCCGGCACGTCGACGCTGGAGGTGCTTGCCGTCGACGGCTGGGTCGCTGGCCGCTCCTACCAGGCCGAGGTGGGCGGCCTGCTCGCGGATGACTCGAACGGCGAGAACGCGCGCAGCGTGGTTGCGGTGGTGCGGCACGGGCCCTTCCGCCTGCTCTTCGCCGGCGACCTGACCGGCGGCGGCTCCGACACCGACCCGGTCGAGGCCTTCGTCGCCCAGCACCTGGGCGACGACCTGCTCGAGCTCGGCGCCGACGTGCTGCACCTGTCGCACCACGCGCGCGACACCTCGTCGTCGACGGCGTGGCTCGACGCCCTGCTGCCCGCCGACGGCCGGCCCCGCAGCGCCATCGCCGGTATCAGCACCGCGCACCTCAACTCACCGCACGCCAGCGTCGTCGAGGCGGTGCTCGACGGGCGCCTCGCCGAGGGCGCGCTCTTCGTCACCACGGTGGCGCCGGGCGGGACCTCGAGCGATGAGCTCATCGACGCAGAGGGCGGCTCGGTGCGCGTGGCCACCGCCGAGGGTGGCGCGGCGGTGTACGTGCAGGCCGTGCGACCCGACGGCAGCGTCGTTCACACCGTACGCGCGAGCGCGGCGCGCGCCTGCCGCCCCTGAGCGCGCCCGTCGGTGGCCCTACAGCGGAGGTGTGGTTGCGCGCGCGGGCATTCGGCCCGAGCTGGTTGAGCCTCGTCGCCAACGCTTCGCGGACCTGCTGCGCGGTGGTTCGCAGTGGGGCCCGAAGCGGCCGAATTGCGGTGACGCCGGACGCCGGCGCGCCGCCCTGGCGGCACGCGCGAACAGTTCCGCGACCTCAGCATCTGGCAGGAAATCGTCGCGAGCGGCCCGCTGGCAAGGCGCGGGCGGGGCCGCAAGGCGAGCGTACCGGCGTACGTGACGCCGAAGCGGAGGGACCCCTAACGCAGCCAGCGGGTCGCGCAGCAGAGTTCCT
>JADZDP010000105.1 GCA_020850995.1 Deltaproteobacteria bacterium | reverse complement strand
CGCGTCGATGGCAAGGAGCCCCGCAGGGCCGTGGCCGTCGCCACGGACCGAGGACGCGACGCCGCCAGCGACGATGGATCGCTCGCGAGGACGATTGAGTTGTCCGTTCGCGGGCCCTAACCCCTGATCACTTCGCCGCCTGCGATGCACGTGCGAGCCATGGGTGCAGAAGGCCGCGATCGACGCCCACGCCCCAAGGTTCGCGGTTGACACCGTGCGTCAACCGCGTCCGATCACATGGGGAAGCGAAGGCCCTCCACATCTACGACCTTGCCGCTACACTTGCCCAAGGTCTGCATTGGTGAAGCTCAACCCCGGCTCCTGGTTCTCCAAGAACGCCGCCGATGCGCGCGCGCAAAACGCGGGCAAGAAGCAGTCGGCGCGCCCACGGCCGGGCGTGGGCGGCACCGAGCTTCCCGCCATTCGTGACGACGAGGATCTCATCGATACCGGTAGCGGCGACAGTGGCGCCAAGAAGAAGCAGCAGCTCGGCGGCGAGCACGCGCCCTCGGCGGCCACCCACAGCTCCATCGAGGGCAAGGCCCACATCATCAACAAGGGCGCCCTCGAGCAGGCCGCCATGGCGGGACCGGGCAGCCTCGATCCGGCCACGCTGGGCGCGCCCGCGGCGCCCGACGCGCGCCGCTGGCTCGCCAAGCGCGGCGTCGAGCTCATGCTGCCCGAGGGCTGGCGCTACCTCGGCCAGCAGCGCGACGGCCGCAGCGTCGCGTTTCATTCCTCGGGCACCTCCGACGGCCACTGCGTCGAGGTCAGCTTCTTCTCCCTGCGCGCCGACGTGCCGCTCGACAAGATCGCGCACAGCTACACCGCCGATGACCTCGACGAGCTGATCCAGCTTGGGCGCCTGTCGTCGTCGTCGTCGCTGAAGGTGGGCGAGGTCGAGGGCTTGTTGCTGGTGGGCTACGGGCCCGATTCGAAGGACGCGCTCGATCGCTTGGTGATCGAGAAGGGCGCCGACGCCACCAACGAGGCGCTCTTCCTCGCCACCGACGGCACCGGCTTGCGCAGCATGTCGTGGCGCGGCGCCGTCAAGCGGGGCGACGAGAACCAGCTCGTGATCATCTCGTTCACGTCGCCGGTCGAGGGCTTCCCCGATGCGCGCGCCGCCTACGACGCGGTCCTCGCGAAGACCAAGGTCACGCAGTAGGCCCTGCGCTCGCCCCCGCCAGCGCCTCCTTGGCGTCGTCGAGGCTGTCCACCAGGCGCAGGAGCTTCATGTCCTCTGGCTCGATGTACGCGTGCGTGCTCGACACCATGGCGCGCTCCCAGGAGTCGATGATCGGCTTCCAGTAGCTCGAGTCGACGAGGAGCAGCGGCCGACGCGGCAGCTTGCCGGTTTGGATCTGGCACAGCACCGTGGTCAGCTCGTCGTGGCCGCGGGCGGCGTCGGGCAGCACCACGTACGCCGACGAGTTGCGCAGCAAGGTCTCCTTGTGGGGGATGCGCTCGGAGAAGGTGACATCGTCGACCGAGTGCTTCTTGCGTCGCTGCTGCGACTGGGTGCTCGCGGGATCCCAACGGACGCGCTGGACCTCGCCGGCGCCGTCCTTGACCGCGTTGGCGCCGTTGCCGTCGTCACCGACGCGCACGGGCTGCCCCTGCCCCGCCACGTGCTCGGCGATGAGGCGCGCGAGCGCGAGCGCGGGGTCGGTGGGCGCGAGCTGCGCGCCGCCGAGGAAGGTCACCGCCTTCTCCTGACGTGTGGTCACGTAGCTCGCCAGCTTGAGCTCGCGCACCATGCGCTTGTAGAGCTGCTCGGGCTCGTCCTCGAAGGCGCGCACGTCCGTCTTGCCCTCGACGAAGCTCATGGCGGCGTGTGGATCATCGGTCACCAGCACGTGATCGAGGAGCCCCGCCAGCAGGTCTTGCCCGTTGCGCTCGGCCGACGCCCGCCACGCGTCGAGGATCGGCTGCCAGTAGGCCTTGCCCGCGAGCACGATGGGGTCCTTCGTGCGCCCCTCGCGCGCCAGCACCAGCACCTCGAGGAGCTCGTCGAGCGTGCCGAAGCCGCCGGGGAACACCACGATGCCGCGCACGTTCTCGTAGAGCGCGAACTTGCGGAACGCGAACAGCTGGATCTCGGCAGCGCGCTCGATGGCGGGGCTGACCTTCTGCTCGGCGGGCAGCTTGATGTTGAAGCCCAGCGTGCTCTGGTCGGCGAGGTGCGCCAAGCGCGACACGCCCTCGATCAGGTGCTGCGAGAGCTTGTGCGGCAGGCGGTCGCGCACGTCGATGAAGCCCGCCGGCACCGCATGCATGGCGCCGGGGCCCGCGCCCGTCTTTGGCGGGATACCGCGCTGCGCGAGCTCGCCGCCGAAGGCCATGGCGAGCGCGTAGTACGCATCACCAGGCGTGAGGCGCGCGCCTCCGAAGAACACCACGCTCGGCGCCTGGCGACGCAGCTCGGCGAAGGCGGTGCGGAAGTCGGCCAGGTGCTTCTTGAAGGTCGCGTCGAGGGTGTCGTTCTCGGCGGCCGCGCGCAGCTCTACCAGCGAGGTGGCCTTCGGCTCGGCCCACGCCGCGAGCTTGGCGGCCTCGTGCGCCGCGCTCGGGATGGGCGGCTCTCCTGGCTTTGACGGTGGCTGCTGCTCGGAGGCGGTCGCCGCGGTGCTCGGCGCGTGTGCCTTCTTCGGCTTGCTGGCGGTGGTCGTGCGGCGGTGAGCGGTGCGCTTGCCGTGAACGGTGGTCACCCGCCGATTCTGTAGGTTTTGTGCCGCCAGGTCCAGCCGAGGCAGCAGCTGGCGGCGCCCGGGAGAGCGGCGCGTGTCACGCTGCGCCGCGGCGCCACCCAGCACCTGGCCGTGGCTACTTGCTCACGCAGTAATCGGCGCCCACGTTGGTCTTGCAGCCGTCGAACAAGCGCACGTACCGGGTGAGGGCGTAGTCGGTGATCTTGGCGCGGTCGATGCGCACGGCATTGGGCCGCGTGATCTTCCCTTCCCACCACATGGCCTCGTCGGCCAGCTTGTCGGTGGCGCCTGGGTCGACGGCGCGGATGGCGATGGTCTTGGTGATCTTCGCCTCGGTGGCCAGGGTGGTGGCGAGCAGCGACGCCTCCTCGAGCACCTTCTTCTTGTCGATGCCGAGCCAGGTGACCTGCGCGACCACGTGCGAGGGGTCGCTGTCGTCGAAGTTGAACACCACGACGCGGCCGGGCAGCGCCGCCTCGACGGCGGTCTTGGCGTCGCCCTCGACCTTCTTGCCGATCTCGTCACAGGTGGCGCCGGCGCGCTCGCCCTTCTCGATGGCGGCGAGCAAGACCGGCAGCTTGACCTTGGCCATCGCGGCCACCTTTTTGTCGCGCGCCTTGCCCTTGAGCTTGGCCACCGCGGGCTGCTCGATGGCGTCGAGGTAGCCGCAGTAGAGACGGAACTCCTCCTCGCTCAGATCGACGGCCGCGCGCGCGGGCGCTGTGGCAAACGCGGTGACGAGGATGGCGATGGCGACGACGTGGCGACAACGGAGCATGAAACCTCACGCGAGAGCGCGGAATCTACTCGACCAGCGAAAGCGCCTGTCAAGACGCCCAATGTCAGGCCGCTGGCCGGATCCGTCAGCCCTGTGCCGCGGCGCACCAGTTGCGACGACGAGGCCCACCGCTGGATTCACCTGAGCCACCTGCTACAGTCCCGGCGCCCCGGCGCCAGGAGACCCCATGCAGCGCATCGTCGTCGTCAGCCTCGCCCTGATCACCTTCGCGGGCGCCGCCGCCGCGCAGGCCCCCGTGCTGGAGCTGCGGACGCACCGCATCGGCGCGCGGGTCGTCGAGCGGGCGCGCCCGGTGATCGACGGCGTCCCCGTAGAGGGAGCTGACCGGGTGTCGGTGGACGGCCGACTGGTGCGACCGGCGCGCTCGTTGGTGCCGCTCAGCTCCTTCGAGGTCGATGAGGCGCACGCCGTGGCCGCCGCATGCGCGCACGTGCGCACCTGCCTGTTCCGCGACCCCACGGTCGAGAACACGGCCGGCTTCGGGCGCGCCGTCTGGCTCGCTCGCGCGGACGGGCTGATGGCCACCTGGCGCGTGCGCGTGCCCACGTGGCGCCTGCAAGACGTGCGCGACGTCTGGGTCGACGCCGCGACGGGTGCGGTGCTGCGCGCGCAACCCGCGATCCAGTTCGGAGGTAGTGAAGGCGAGGGTGAAGGTGAGGGCGAGGGCGAGGGTGAGGGTGAAGGTGAAGGCGAGGCCGGGCCTTCGCCGACGGCGGCCCAGCTCTTCCCCAACGATCAACCCTCGGGCCCCGACGCCGACCTCGAGGACGAGCTTGAGCTCGGCACCCTCGACGGGCTCCTGCCCCTCGGCGCCGGCGCCAACCTCGTCGGCGAGCACTTCGAGACCGCCAACTGCTGCAAGCACTACCAGTGCAACGACGGCACCCAGACCTGCCTCGACGACTTGCCGCCGGGCGGCCTAGCGCGCGACGTCGCCACCTGCGCCGAGGCCGACACGCCGGGCGCCATCACCTCGGTCATCAACCTGGCCATCCCCACCTCGTCGTTGCCCTTCGACCTGTCGCAGATCGGCTTCGACGGCGACATGCTCTACGCGCAGGTCGCGTTCTGCGCGGAGCTGCCGCGCGCCAAGAGCCAGCACGGCGCGGGCCCCGCTGGCGAAGACGGCTGGTTCGCCGATCCCGTCGACGCTGACCGCCTCGAGGCGCGCCGGCCCTGCGGCTCCACCGACTCGTCGGCGGGCCAGGCCGACCTGGCGGGCTGCGCCGCCGAAGAAGACGCCTTCGCCGAGGTGGCCGCCTACCACGCGTCCTACGAGTACTTCCAACACATCCGCGACATCTTCGACGACACCTTCTGCCTGGAACAGCAGTCCATGCGCTGCGACGCCCAGGGCCACTCGCTCGACGACGAGGGCAACCCGGTCGCGGGCAGCACGCGCGCGGCGCTGCCCTTCCACATCGCCGTCAACATGATGATCCCCGAGGTCGACCTGCAGTCGATGGCCATCCAGATCTCGCCCCTTGGCGGCAGTCGGGGCGCGTCGGAAGAGCGCCCCATCATCATCGACGACTTCCAGCGCATCCCGAACGCCGCCTTCATCCCAGCGCTCGAGGGTGGGCCCATCAACATCCCGCCCGAGTTCCAGGCGCTGGCGGCGCTGTTCTCGCGCCCCTTCGACTCCAACACCTACTTCCAGGGCTACCGTGACTTCGCCTACGACGGCGACATCGTGCGCCACGAGTTCACGCACGGCATCATCCACACGCTCAACCCGCAGCTCGCCAGCAACGGCGTCGACGACTGGGGCTCGCACGTGGAGCCGGGGGCCATGAACGAGGGCTGGTCCGACTACTTCTCGGCGTCGTACGCCAACGACCCCGAGATGGGCGAGTACGCCTCTGCGGGCCTCACCGAGGGCGGCGAGACCGGCCTGCGCAACAACGACAACGACAAGCGCTGCCCCGAGTCGCTCATCGGCGAGGTCCACGGCGACAGCGAGCCCTGGGCCGGCGCGCTGTGGTCGATCCGCGCCACCTTGGGCGGCGACGTCGACAAGATCGAAGGGCTGGAGCGCGCCGCGCTGGCAGCCATCGCGGTGTCGGACCCAGACGAGGACTTCGGCAAGGCCTCGGCCGCGTTGGTGCAGGCGGTTCGCGACGAGAGCACGCTCGGCGCATCGGTGGCCGACGCCGCGCAGGCCGAGCTCGACAGGCGCGGCCTGTCCGACTGCGCGCGCATCGTGACGCTGTCCGCCGCCGACGACGAGGGCGCGTTCGACTCGACGCCCTTCGCGCTCCTCAACCAGCCGGGCAAGTCCGACGTGGGTCTGACCAACTTCGCGCCCGGCATCCTGCAGGTCCGCGTGCAGGTGCCCCCGGGTTCGGGCGGCTTCACGCTCACCTGGGCGCAAGGCGCGGGCGGTCTAGCTGGCGTTGTGGGCGGCGGCGGCGACCCCGAGCCCATGAGCGTCATCGTCGTCGAGGGCGAGGAGCGCATCACCTGGACCTACGAGGGGTCGGGCGGCAGCTTGGCGACGCCCACCAACGCCGCGGGCGAGGAGATCGACTTCGACGTGAGCGCCACCTCGTCGGTGGCGACCATCGGCGAGCCGAACCAGTCCACGGGCCAGGCGGACGCCAGCTTCACCCACACGCTCGAGAGCGACCCCTGCCTCGCGCGCAGCTTCGTGGTGCAGATCGTCGCGCCCGCTGGCGGGGCCGCCCTCACCAACATCGACGTCGACAACCTGGCCACCGACAGCGAGTGCGAGGTCGACGAGCCGGCGCCGCCGGATGACTGCAACTGCAACCACGCGCAGGGCCGCGCTGCCCCCGTGGCGCTCGCCGGGCTGGCGCTGGTGGCGGCGCTGCTGCTGCGCGCTCGCCGCTGAGCGCGGCAGCGAGCACGCCCTTGTGCGAAATCGCGCCAGCGCGCGCCGCGCTGCTGCGGCTGGGCGCGGGCTTGCGGCGTGGCACGCTCAGTGCTCGGCTCCACGCATGACCAGACGACCGCGTTCCGGCAAGACCCGCGTCACCCGCGAGAACACCGGCCCGCGCATCGATCAGGCGCCGGCGAGCGGCTCGGGCGCCGGCGGCCCGCTCGCGCGGCTCACCGCCTTTCACGCCGAGATCCGTGAGTCCATGGCGGTGCTGACCACGCTGTTCGACGCGGCCAGCCGCGGCGCGCTCGACAAGGGCAAGGCGCTGCAGCTACGCGAGTTTTTCAGCGGCCCGCTCTTGTGGCACGACGAGGACGAGGAGGTGGGGCTGTTCCCGCGCCTGCGCCGCGTCGAGCTCTCCGATGCCGAGCGCGCCATCATCGACGCCACCAGTCGCGGCCACGATCGCATGGAAGAGCTGCTCGAGCACCTCGGGCCGCTCATGACCGCCATGGCGGCGGGCACCTGCGCGAGCCCCGACCTGCTCGCCGGCGCTGCCGAGGCGCGCGCGCTGCGCAACTTGCTCGACGCGCACATGAAGCTGGAAGAGGAGTCGTTGTTCCCGCTGGCGGCGGCGCGGCTCAGCCGCGACGACCTCGACGATCTCGATCGCGAGATGGACGCGCGCCACGGCGACGCGAAGGCGCGCCCGCGACGCGCCGTCGAGCTGTGATCCCCAGTGCCGCGATCCCGTTCGTCGATCGAGGGTGTCGGTCAGGTGGCACCGGGGCTCGCTACCGCTCCACGCGTCCCAAACGGAACGATCGCGCGAAGCCGGTGCGGGTGTCTTCGATCTGCACCTCGACGAGCCCGGCCGGGTCGATCAGGTAGCGCTCTTCGACCTCGGGCCCGTTGTCACGTCGCTCCACGGGCACGTGCTCGAGGTCGGCGCGACCGCGGAGCGAGGGATCGAAGGGGAAGCGCACGTCCCCAAAGGGCATGACGTCGCCCACGGGATCGCCGGCGTCGTCGACGCGGCTGCACTCGACGAAGCGGAAGTGCCCGAGGTTGTGCGCCGCGCGGTAGCGACGACTCACCATGACGGCGGCATGCTCGCGCGGCTGCACGGTCTCGGGCAGGAAGATCGGGTCGAAGGCGAGCGCGCGGCCGCCGTCGCGCTCGCGGAACACGCCGAAGCAGCGCGAGAAGCGATCGGCGAGCGAGAAGCCGAGCGCGCCGTCGGCGGCGATCGCCAAGCCGATGGCCGTCGACGCCGCCGGGTAGGGCGAGCGGTGCACCCGTCGACCGAAGCGCTCCTTGAGCACGCGCGCCACCAAGGGCAAGCCGCTGCCACCGCCCACCAAGTAGATGCCCGCGATGTCGGCGAGCGCGTCGTCGTCGAGCCCACGCAGGAGCGGTGCCATGGCCGCCATGGTCTGCTCCACCAGCGGCGCGCACGCGGCGTACAGCTCGTCGACGGTGACCTGGACCTCGCCGCGCCCGGCCGCGCCGAGCTCGATGGTGACGCGGCGCGCCTGCGGCGAGATGCGCTCCTTGACGTCGCGGCAGTGATCGAGGAGCGCGGCGCGCGCATCGGCCGCAAGCTCGCCCGCGCGCACCCCAGCGCGGGCACAGGCCAGCTCGCACAGCACCTCGTCGAAGTCGTCGCCGCCCAGGCGGTTGAGGCCCGCAGTGGCGAGCACGTCGTGGTGCCCGCCGTCGACCTTGACCAAGGACGCATCGAAGGTGCCGCCGCCAAGGTCATAGACGACCACCCGCGTGCGGCGGGCGGTGAGCGTGCGCTCCTGCCGATGCGTGTACTCGAGCCCAGCAGCGGAGGGCTCGTTCAGCATCGCCGCGACCTCGAAGCCGGCGGCGCGGAAGGCCTCGAGCGTGATGAAGCGCTGTGCGCCGTGCGCGTGGGCGGGCACGGCGACGGCGGTCGCGCCGGCGCTCGCCGTGCGCGGTGCGTTCGAGGTCGTGCGCAGCGCCTGCCGTACGTGCCCGAGGAAGCCCGTGACAAGCTCGAGGAGCGGGACCTCGAGCGCGCCCACCTGTACCGGCGTGTCGCAGGTGACGTCGGCCGCGGCCAGCATGCGCTTGAAGCTGCGCACCAGCGGCGCGCCCTCGCGCGCCAGCCGGAGCGCGTCGAAGCCGTAGTACAGGCGGCCGCCCTGCTCGGTCACCACGCTCGGCACGTGCTCGTGCGCGTCGCCCGCATCGTCGACGAAGCTGACGACGGGGTAGTTGCCCCGATCGGCACAGGCCACGAGCGTGCGGGTAGTGCCGAAGTCGATGCCGAGTGCCATGTCGATCCCCACGGCGCCTCGATAGTCCAATGAGCCGGCGAAGAGGAGGAGATCGTGGTGCCGACCGTTCAGTCCGCAGCGCGCGCCGCGAGCCGCTGCGAGCGCGCCCACGGACCGTCGCGCTCGATCAGGATGCCACCGCCGAGCAGCACGTCGCCGTCATAACAGACCGCCGCTTGCCCGAGCGCCACACCGCGAACGGGCTCCTCGAGCTCGATGGCGATGGCGTCGTCGATGAGCTGCCAGCGCGCCGCCTGCGCCGCGTGGCGCGCGCGCACCTGCACCCGCACCGTCGGCGGCCATGCGTTGATCGGCTGCGCCAGCAAGAGCGGCGCCGCGCGCACGCGGCGCACCAGCAGATCGCGCGCGTCACCCAGCACCACGCGGCCACTTTGGCCATCGACGTCGACGACGTAGCGACGCTCCCCTGCCACAGCGGACGAGACGCCGGTGCCGCGCCGCTGGCCCACGGTGAACCGGTGCACGCCGTCGTGACGGCGCAACACCACGCCCTGTGCGTCTTGCAACTCGCCCGGCGCGCCGGCCCCGCGCAGCTCCTCCACCGCGCGCGCGTGGTCGCCGTCGGGCACGAAGCAAATCTCCTGGCTGTCGGGCTTGTTCGCCACCGGCAAGCCGGCGCGTCGCGCCAAGGCGCGCACCAGCGGCTTGTCGAGCTCACCGAGGGGGAGCTCGAGGTCGGCGATGTCATCCGCGGGGGTACCGTAGAGCCAGTAGCTCTGGTCGCGCGCGCGATCGGCGGCGCGCGCCAGCGCCGCTCGCTCGCCGCGCCACAGCTTGCGCGCGTAGTGCCCGGTGGCGAGCGCGGCGCCGAGCGAGCGCGCGGTACGCAGCAGGTCGCCGAGCTTGATCTCGTGGTTGCAGGCGAGACACGGGATGGGCGTCAGCCCCTGGCGATAGGCCTCGGCGAAGGGCGCCACGACGGCCTCGACGAAGCGATCGCGCGCGTCGACGACGTGAAAGGGGATGCCGAGCGCGCCCGCCATGCGCCGCGCGTCGCCCAGGTCGTCCACCGAGCAGCAGCGGCCCGCGCGCGCCGGGCCGTGGGCATCGGGCGCCAGGCGCAGCGAGACGCCAATGACCTCGTGGCCGGCCTCCTTCAAGAGCCAGGCGGCCACCGTGGAGTCGACGCCGCCGGACAGCGCCACCACGACCCGACGAGGACGGGGGGCGCGCGGCACGACGAAGTGCGCGGCGCGCAGCTCGGGTGGGTCGGCGTCGTTCACGCCTCGAGCATGGCAGGCGGCGCGGGGGCGCCAAGGCGGTATTCGACCCGCCAGGTGTGCTACCCATGCCTCGTGGACGCGCTGCGTGACGCCGTGCTCGCGCGGGGCCTGGTGACCCCGCAAGACCTCGAGGCCCTCGTGGCCTGGGCGCCCTATCAAGGCGCGCGCCTGGCAGAGCGCCTCTACCGCTCGGGCTTGGTGAACGACACGGAGCTGATGGACGTGTTCCGTTCCCTCGGCGCCACCGACGGTACTGATGATCTGCTCGCCGGCACGCCACCGCCCGCCGCCCTCGGTGCGCTCACGCGGCACCTCGCCGACAAGCACCGCACCATCGGCCTGCGCGTCGAGCGCGCGCGCCTGATCGTGGGCATGCTCGACCCCTCCGACACCGAGGCGCTCGAGCGCCTCACCTTCTTCTGTGGCCTCGCCGTCGAGCCGCGCGCCATTCGGCCGCGCGTGTTGTTCGGCGCGCTGTTCGACGCCTACGGCATCCCCAAGGTGCTCCCCGACGCCGCCTTCCTGGCGTCGCGGCGCAAAGACGCCGTCCCCCACAGCGACGAGGGCGACGCGCTGCCCGCGCCCTCGCCGGACCAGCCGGTGCGCGTGTTTGGTGCCGTCGCCGAGCCCGTGGGCGACCCCCGCAGCTCCGAGATCGCCCGCAGCGTCGCCGCCATGTTCGGCAGCGTGCCCGATACGCGCCCTGGCGAGGGCAGCGAGCTCACTGCCGCGCTCGAGCAGGTGCTGAAAGACACGCGTCCCTCGTCGACGCCGCGCTTCCCCGAGGATCGCTTGGACGACCTCGAGCGCTTGCGTGCGTCCATGCCGCCCGCCAGCGTCATCGAGGCGCGAGACTCGCTGCCGCCGCAGGTGCTGCGGCTCCTGGTGCCTCCGCTGCGCTCAGCGGTGCTGTTCCTGGTGCGCGACAGCGTCGCGGTGGGTTGGGATGGCCGCACACCGACGGAAGGGCGCGAGCGCGTGCGCGACGTGCTGCTGCCGCTGACCGCTCCCTCGGTGTTCGAGCGCGCGCTCACCTGGCGGCGTGTGGCGCTCGGTAACCCCGGCGACCCCACGACCACCGAACGCACCTTTTTTCGCCACTTGGCGCTGCCGCCACCATCCTCGCTCGCGGTGCTGCCCATCATCGTCGGCGAGCGCGTCACGGCGCTGCTCTACGTCGACCGCGGCGAAGGGATGCTCGACGACCCCCAGATCGACGTCGCGCGTCGCGTCGGCAACGCGTTGGCCGACGGGCTGGCGCCCTTCGTCGCGGCCGGCACCCTGTTCCCCGACACGAAGGCGCCGCCGCTGCCGCCGCTGCCCGCGCTCAGGGCTTGAGCGCGCGCGCCGCCAAGGCCGGCAAGACCGCCGCGCCCGGCCGCGCCAGCGGCGTCCCCTCGACGTCAGTGGGCGCGTCGGTCGCGTCGAAGGCCACGTGACCCGGGCGCGGCAGGAAGCGCGCCTCGGTGGTGCGCTTGGCGAAGCGGTTCCAGGGACAGACCTCTTGGCAGACGTCGCAGCCGGCGGCCCAGCCGTGGCCCGTCATGCCTGGCGCGTCGCCGCGAGGATCGCTCGCCTCCTCGATGTTCCAGGTCACCAGGCAGCGCCGCGCGTCGACCACCTGGGGCGCGACGATGGCACCCGTGGGGCAGGCGTCGAGGCACGCGGTGCAGGTGCCGCACGCCTCTGCCACCGGCGGGCGCGCGCAGGGCCCAAGGTCGACGTCGGTCGCCAGACCACCAAGGAAGGTCCACGTGCCGAGACCGCGATGAATCAACAGGCCGCTCTTGCCCACGAAGCCGAGCCCCGCGGCCTTGGCCCACGCGCGCTCGAGCACCGCGTCCACGTCGAGGAAGGGAGCGCAGCGGCCGCCGCCCGCCTCGTCGAGGAGCGCACGCCGCAATCGGCGGAGGCGTCGGCGCAGGAAACCATGGTAGTCGCTGCCCCACGCGTAGCGCGACACGCGCGCCTTGCCCGCGAGCGCGGCCGCACCAGCGTGCTCGTCGTGGTTGCCGGTGAAGTAGCTCTGCGCCACCACGAGCACGCTCGTGGCCCAAGGCAGGCGACGGCGAAGATCGGTGCGCTGCTCGAGGGTCTCGGCCATCCACGGGAAGGGCTCGAGGCGCCCGCTGCGCACCGCCTCGACCAGGCGGGGCGCGTCGACGAGCACGGTGTCGGCCGGCACCACCTCGGCGTCGTCGAAGCCCTCCGCCATTGCGCGCTCCTTGAGCCACGCGCCCAGGGCGGCCCCCTGCGTCGCCCTCGCGGCCGGCTCGCTCACGTGGCGCTCGGCGCAAAGCGCGCGCGCAGCTCGCCGTCGTCCTCGGGCAGGGTAGCGAGCGCCGCGCCCGCCGCGGCTTCGGTGGCGGCCCGCTTGCTCGGCCCCGTGCCCTCACCAAGCACGCGCCCACGCACGGTGGCGCGCGCGCGAAAGGTCGCGGTGTGGATCGGGCCCTCGGTCTCGACGTCGTAGCAGGGGGCCTCGCGCAGCACGCGTTGCAGGCGCTCCGACAACGCGCCCTTCGGGTTTTGCACCCGCGCTGCCACGTCGCGCGGCGGCTCGCCGAGCAGGCGCGCGACGCACGCGCGCGCGGCATCGAGCCCGCCGTCGAGGTAGACGGCGGCGATGAGCGCCTCCATGAGGTCGGCGCCGGCGGAGCCTGCGCTCTGGGGCGCCATGCTCTTGCCGGTCCGCAACAGCGCCGGCAAGCCCGACGCCGTCGCCGCGCGCCCAAGCGCTGCCGCCGACACATAGGCCGCGCGCCGCACGGTCAGCTCGCCCTCGCGCGCGTCCGGCGTCGCCCGCAGCATGTCCTCGAGCGTCACCAGCGAGAGCACGGCATCGCCGAGGATCTCGAGGCTCTCATTGTCGCCCACGGCGCTGACGCGCTCGTTCTTGGCGCTGCTGTGAGTGAGCGCGCGTAGCAACAGCGCGCGATCGCGGAAGGCGTGCCCGAGCACCTGCTCGGCGCGCGCCAGGCGCTCGGCCTCTTGCGCCAGCTCGCCGTCGAGCGCGGGGTTAGCCTGCACGACGAACAGCCGCGGCCGACACCGGGACGTCGCGCCCATAGGCGCGCACCACGCCGTCGCTGAAGGGCTGCACCAGCACGGCGTGCGCGGAGCGAGCGTTCTGCAGCCGGGTGGGGCTCCTGCCCACCGACCCGGCGTTGATGACGAGCAGCTTCGCGACGCGCCGCTCGAAGCCCCGGTGCGTGGCGCCCACCACCAGGACGTCCTCGGCCACGCACGCCACCTCGTCGGCCAGGTGCTCGTCGTCGAGGAGGCCGCGCAGGTCGTCGTTGGGCGAGCCGTGCATCACCATGACGCCGCTGGTGTCCGCGAGGGACACCACCGCCGTCACCGGCAGCTCCGCGAGCTTGCGGCACACGATCTCGCCGAGCGCCTCCTGCGTGCGCAAGAAGGTGAGCAAGCGAGCCTCTTCGCGCGCGCTTTGGGGGCGCACGTCGCCGGCGTGGACGGTGCCGAGCGCGAGGTCGGACGCGCCACGCACCATTGTGGCCCCGAGCTGCAGCAGGCGTTGCCAGACACCGAAGGGGTCGGGCCCGCCGAGGCAGTGGTCGCCTGCCGCCACGATGCCCTCGATCTGCAGGTGTCGCGCCGCGTCGAGCACCGCCTCGAGCGCCGCGCGGTCGCCGTGGATGTCCGACAGGCACAAGAGCGGGCGACCCGTGGGGCGCGGCGCAGACGCGCCCACGTCGTCGTCGACGAAGCGCTCGGCCAGGTCCCACGGGGTCATGCCACAAGGATAACCAGCGGGGCCGATGCCAGCAATTCCGCGCACCGGCCGTGCCGCCTCGGACGTCTCCCGAGCTGCCCCGCCACGACAGCGGCGGCGATCTCTGCTATGGAGCGCCTCGCATGGCCGAGGTGCTCGTCGTCGATCCGGGGGAGCTGGGTGACCTGCTCGCCGCGCTGTTCGAGCAGTACGGCTTGCACGCGGCGCGCGCCAAGACCGGCGTCGAGGCGCTCGAGCGAGCGCTGGAGCAAAAGCCGCGCGTGGTCGTGCTCGAACACGATCTCGCCGACGCCACGGGCGAGGAGGTGGGCGAGCTGTTGCGCGCCGAGCTCGGCGCCGTGGTGGTGGTCACCTACCCGCAGAGCCTGCCGGTCGACGACGAGGCGGCCATGGCGCGCATCGCCACGCTGGACGCGTCGTTCTCGCGCCCGTTTCGATCGCTCACCCTCATCGAGACCGCCGCCCGGCTCGCCGGGCTGGCCTTGCACAAGGGCAGCGCCGACACCAACGTGCCGAGCTCGCCGCTCGCGTCCGGTGAAGGCGCCGCCATCGAGGCCGATGACGACGACGAGCTCTTGCTCGATGTCGAGGTCGCCGTCACCGCGGTGCGCGAGCCCAGCGCCCCACCGGGCCACGCCGCCGACGCGGGCATCGCCAAGCCCATCAGCGGCGCGGGCCCGCATGGCGCGGACGCAGCCGAGCCCGCCATCCGACGCGCATACTCTCCGGGGGCGCTCGCCGACCTCTGGGCGCGCGTCAAGGAGCGGCGCGCGACGGCGGCGCCCATGCCGGAGGCGCGCGGCGAGTTGCCGCTCACGCCGCGCAGCTACGCCGACATGCTCGACGCCTTCGCGCAGTCGCAGACCACCGGCGAGCTGTGGGTCAGCAACGGCCGCGCCCGGCGCGTCTTGCTGATGCGACGGGGATCGGTCGTGGGTGCGCGCTCGAACCTCGACTCGGAGGACCTGTCGACGCTGGCGCACAAGCGGGGCCTCATCTCGGCCGACGACATCGGCGAAGTGCGCAGCGACGTGCTGTCGGGCCGGCGCAAGACCGTAGCAGAGGCGATCCTCGCGCGCGGGCTGCTCGCCGAGCCAGATCTGCGCGCCCTCGTCGAAGAGCATGCGCGCCGCATCGCCATCGCGTCCTTCGCCTGGCCCACGGGCACCATGCGCGTGACGCTGGAGGGCCGCGCGACGCGCGAGGTCGTGCCGGTGCAGGTCACGGTGCCCGACATCATCTTGCGTGGCGTCCTCTTGACCGAGAGCGACGCCGCGCTCTTGGCCGCCGCCCCCGACGACGCGCGCTTCTCCCCGTCGGGCGATGCCGGCTACGGCCTACAAGACCTGCCGCTCTCCGCCGAAGAGGCGCGCGTGGTGGTGGCCATGGACGGCACCAAGACGGTGGGCGACCTGCTCACGCTCTTCGACACCGTGCCGGCCCGCACCATTCGCGGGCTCACGGCCGCGCTCTTGTGCCTGGATCTGGTGCGCTTCGTCGGCTGGGGCCACGCGTCGGCCCGTCGGATAAGCTACTTCTAATGACGACGATGGGCCCGTGTGCGGGGCCGTCGCCGCGGTGAGGAGCGCATGAAGCGTCGCGGGTTCCTCAGGCTCGGCATCATCGGCGGTGCGCTCTTGCTCGCGTCGGGCACCACCGTAGCGCTCCTCCCCGGGGATCGCTCGGTGCGGCCGCGCACGCCGCTCGCCACGCTCTCGGAGGCGCAGTTCGCCGTCTTGGTAGCGGTGGCAGCACGGGTGCTGGCGCGCACCACGGCGGATCCCCTGAGCGCGGCCCATGGCGTCGACACCGCGCTCCGCTTCGCGCCCCCCGAGGTGCAAAAAGACCTCGGCCTCGCCCTCGGCCTGCTCGAGAACGCGCTGGTCTCGCTCTTGACCGGCGGGCCGCCCACGCCCTTCACCATGCTCAAGGAGGCGGACCAAGACGCCGCGTTCGCTCGCTGGGGCAGCTCGCGCATCGCGCTGTTGCGCTCGGCCTATCAAGGTCTGCGCAAGCTCTGCCTGGCGGCGCACTACGCCACCCCCGCTGCCGCGGCCGCCCTCGGCTACACGCCCCCGATCCCCAAGCCCGAGCCGTCCGCCATCAGCGCGCGCGGCGCGCTCATGGTCGATCCCGCGGCGGTGCGCGCGCGTGACGAGGTGGAGATGCCCCCAGGATCGCCAGCGCCCGTCGACGGGGGTGCACCATGAAGACCTTGCCGGCGGGCATCACCGAGGGCCAAACGCTCAGCGCCGATCTCGAGGTGGGCTGCGATCTCGCCATCATCGGCAGCGGACCGGGCGGCGCCGTCATGGCTGCGACGGCGGCGCAGGCGGGCCTGTCGGTCGTGCTGATCGAGGAGGGCGGCGCCTTCGGCACCGAGCGCTTCCGCGGCCGCGAGGACGAGGCCTATCCCTTCCTCTACCAAGACGGCGGGCAGCGCGCGACCAAGGACGGGGCCATCTCCATCCTGCAGGGCCGCGCGCTCGGCGGCGGCACCACCGTCAACTGGACCACCTGCTTTCGCACGCCCGAGTACATCGTCGAGCACTGGCGCACCAAGCACGCCGTCGGCGGCGTCTCGGTCGCCGAGCTGACCGCGCACTGGGAGTGGGCCGAGCAGCGGCTCGGCATCGCCGAGGTGCCCGAGCCGCTCATCAACGCGAACAACCAGAAGCTGCGCGCCGGCGCCGCCAAGCTCGGCCTCGACGTGGAGAAGCTGCGGCGCAACGTCATCGGCTGCGCGGGCACGGGCAATTGCGGGCACGGCTGTCCCATCGGCGCCAAGCAGGGGATGCTCGTCACGCTCATCCCCGACGCCATCAAGGCGGGCGCCGCGGTGATCACGCGCGCCCGCGCCGATCGCGTGCTCTACGAGAGCTCACGCGCGGTGGCCATCGAGTGCACGCTGCTCGACGCCTACGGCCTCGAGCCCACGGGGCTGCGCGCCACCATCAAGCCGCGCGCCGTGGTGGTGTCGGGCGGCGCCATCAACAGCCCCGCCCTGCTCTTGCGATCAGACACGCCAGACGCGAGCGGCCGCCTTGGCCGGCGCACCTTCTTGCACCCGGTGGTGGCCGCCGCCGGCTTCTTCGATGACGAGGTGGCAGGCTGGCGCGGCCCGCCGCAGTCCATTGCCAGCCACGCGCCGGCCCACCGCGGCGAGGAGATGGGCTACTTCCTCGAGACCGCGCCCATCCACCCGATGCTCTCCGCCACGTCGTTCACCGGCTTCGGCGGTGCCCACGCCGATCTCTTCGCCCACCTGCGCAACGCGTGCGCGCTCATCGCGCTGCAGATCGACGGTCTCCACGACGACGTCGTTGGCGGCACCGTGTCGGTGCTGTCCTCCGGGCGCGCGGCGCTCGACTATCCCATCGTCGAGCGCCAGTGGCGCGGCTTCATCGAGGCGCAAAAGACACTCATCAAGCTCGTCTTCGCCGCCGGCGCGCGCAGCTCCGTCACGCTGCACGAGGGCGACCATGTTCTCACCACAGACGCCGAGCTGGCGCGCGTCGACGCCCTGCCCTGGCGCATCGGCTCGGTGGTGATCTTCTCGGCCCACCAGATGGGCGGCTGCATGATGAGCGACGACCCGAAGCAGGGCGTGGTGCGCTCCACGGATCTCCGTCACCATCAGATCCAGAACCTCTACGTCGTCGACGGTTCCGTTTTCCCCACCGCAACCGGGGTCAACCCGCAGCTCTCGATCTACGGCTTGGCGCACCTGGCGGCGACCCGCATCGTCGCCGGATTGCGCAAGGGCTGAGGGACGCCACCATGCACCACCGCGCGCTTGCCATCACGCTCGTCATCACCGCACTGGCCGCGCTGAGCAGCGCGCCCGAGGCTCGCGCGCTGCCCACGGGCATCTTCGGCTATAGCGGCGAGCACCTCGACGCCAACGGCGCGCCAATCACGTGCCGCATGTGCCACACCACGGGCACGCTGCCGCCCGAGCTCTTGGTCGAGGGGCTCGCGGCCGAGTACCAGGTCGGCGACGACGCGCAGTTCACGCTGCGGGTGCGCAAGCAGGCCTCGAGCCCCGGCGTCCACGCCGGCTTCGGCATGTCGAGCACGGCGGCCGGCGTCTTTTTGCCGAGCGTCACCGAGCAGATCCAGGTCGACGAGGAGGACCTGCTCGACAACGAGCTGACGCACGGGCCAACCTTCTTCAACGATCCGGGCGTGATCGACGACGACCTCGGCTGGGAGCCCTACGACCTCAGCGGCGAGGCGTCGTGGAACATCGAGCTCACCGATCTGCGCGAGGGCCGACACCGGCTGCACGTCGCGGGCAACGACGCCGACGGCATGCTCGGCAACGCCGGCGACAGCATCGCCAACACCATGGTGCGCTTCTTGGTCTGCGATCCGGCGGGCGCCGACCCCGACGCCGACGGGGTGCGCGGCCTGTGCGACACCTGCCCGGAGCTCGCCGACCCGGGCCAAGAGGACGAGGACGACGACGACGCGGGCGACACCTGCGACAACTGCCTCGGCCTCGCCAACCGCGACCAGGCCGACCACGATGGCGACGGGGTGGGCGACGCCTGTGACGCTGATGCCGACGAGTGCGCGCTCGGGACCGACAACTGCCACGCCAACGCGAGCTGCGACGGCAGCGGCGTTGGGTTCACCTGCACCTGCCTGAGCGGCTTCACCGGCAATGGCGTGGCCTGCGCAGACGTCAACGAGTGTTTCAACGAGAGCGACGACTGCGGCGAGAACGCGCGTTGCATCAACACCTCGGGCTCCTTCGCTTGCGCCTGCCTGCCCGGCTTCGAGGGCGACGGCTACACCTGCACCCCCGAGGGGAGCGAGGGTGAGGGCGAAGGCGAAGGCGAAGGCGAGGGCGAAGGCGAAGGCGAGGGCGAGGGCGAGGGCGAAGGCGAAGGCGAGGGCGAGGGCGAAGGCGAGGGCGAGGGCGAAGGCGAAGGCGAGGGCGAGGGCGAGGGCGAGCCCCCCGAGAGCTGCGGCGATTGCTCCGCACTCGGTGCCCAAGCCCTCACCGGCTCCATCGTGTTCGCGGCGCTGCTACGCCGGCGCCGCCGCGCCTGAGCTCGTCAGCTCAGGGCGCCTTCGCGCTCGCCACTGGCTTGCCGTCGGCGTCGACGATGGCGACCTCACCGAGCTTGAGGGCACGCACGCCCGCCTCGATCTTCTTGAGGTCGCCCACCACCACCCAGGTGAGCGCCTTGGGATCGATGGTGCTCGCCGCCTTGTGCACCGCCGGCAGCGTCATGCCCTCAATCTCGGCCTTGCGCTTGCTCACCCAATCCTCGGGACGGCCGAAGCGCACGATCTCGACCACCGTGCGCAGCACGGCCATCGAGGTCTCGTATGCCCCAGGGAGCCCGAGCACCTCGGTGGACTGGATCTTCTTGAGCTCCTCGGCCTTCGCGGGCGCCTTGCCGGTGGCGAAGTCGCCGATCTCACGCTGGAGCTCGCGCAAAGACTCGACGGTCTTGTCGATCTGCACCGGCGCGAATGCGAGCCATGGCCGCTGCCCGACGGCGTCGAGGAGGAAGCTGTAGGAGCCGTAGGCCCAGTGCTTGTCCTCGCGCAGGTTCATGTTGAGCCGCGACGAGAACTCGCCGCCGAGCACGCCGTTGGCGACCGCCAGCTTCACCGATCCCACGTCGCTCGAGGGCGGCACCACCTGGCCAAGGAAGATGGTCGCCTGGATGGCGCCGGGCTGGTCGACGAGGAACACGCGCGGCTTGCCCGGCAGCTTGACGGTGGCGACGACGGGCGCGCTGGCCGCGGGCCCGGCGCCCTTCCAATCCCCGAGGTGCTTGTCGAGCAGCGGCACCAGCTCGGCCACTGTGGTGTCGCCGACGACGATGAGGGTGCTGCCCTCGGGACGAATCCACGCCTTGTGGAAGCTCACCACCTCGTCCCGTGTGAGCGCGGCGATGGACTCCTCGGTGCCAGTACCGCTCAGCGGCATCGCGTAGGGGTGGCCGGCGCCGTAGAGCAGCGGCGGCAGCACCCGGATCGCCGAGCCCGTAGGCTGTGCCTTCTCTTGCTTGATGTCCGAGATCCAGGTGGCGCGCACCCGTTCGATCTCCGCCTGGTCGAAGCGTGGCTCGCGCAGCGCCGAGGCGTAGAGCGCGATCGACGCATCGAGGTGCTCGCGCACCGCCGATAGGTCGGCGCTGCTACCGTCGAGCGATGCGCTGGCCGAGACGCGAGCGCCGAGTGACTCCATCTTGTTGCCGAACGCGAGCGCGTCGAGGGCGCCCGCGCCCTCGTCGAGCATGCCCATGGTGAAGCTGGCGGTGCCGAGCTTCTTGCCCTGGTCGGCCGTGTAGCCGCCCTTGAACAACCAGCTCGCCTGCACCACGGGGACGCCGTGGCGCTCGAGGAGAATGAGCTCGGCGCCGTTCTTGAGCTTGGCGCGCTGGAAGGCCGGGAAGGTCAGCGACGGGAAACCCTCGGGCATGGGCACGCCCTTGCTGCGATCGACCACGTTGGCGACGGCCTTGAGCTTCTTGTCGGGGGCCGGGAGCCTCATGGGCGCGGGCGTGACGGCCGGCGGCTCGGGGATGACGGTGCGCTCGCCGGGGGTCACCACCATGGTGGCGCCGCCCTTGCCGAGCCAAGCCTTGGCCGCGGCCTTGACGTTCGCCGGCGTGGCCTCGTCGAGGGCCTTGAGGCTCGCGCGGAAGCAGCCGGGGTTGCCCGTGTAGACGGCGCACTCCGCCAGCGCGCTGGCCTTGCCGGAGAAGCCGCCGATGCGCTCGATGCCGCGGATGAAGTTCGCCTTCAAGAAGGTGCGCGCCTGCGCCACCTCGGCGGCCGTGGGGCCGGCGTTCATCAGGCGCTTGAGCTCCTCGTCGATGGCGGCCTCGACCTTCTGCGGGTCCACGCCGGCCTTGACGTCGGCGCCCACGGTGAAGGTCGAGGCGAGCTCGAAGTCGTCGATGTTGGTCCACACGCGGTCCACCAGCTTGTCCTTGAACAAGAGGCGCTCATCCAGGCGCGACGATTTGCTGCCACCCAGGATCTGCGCGAGCACATGCAAGCGCTCGAGGTCGGCGTCGCCGATACGCGCCACGGCGTAGGAGCGCTGGATGCGCGCTTGCGGCACCTTGTCGGTCATGGCGCCGCGCGTGGGCTTGGCGTTGGCAGGACCTGCCTTCGGGTGCGGGAACGCCGGCCCCGGCGGGATGTCGCCAAAGAAGCGCGTCACCTTCTCCTTGGCCGTGGCGAGGTCGATGTCGCCGGCGAGCACGATGACGGCGTTGTTCGGCCCGTAGGCGGCGCGGAACCACCCCTTGACGTCGTCGAGGGACGCGGCGTTCAGGTCGTTCATGGAGCCGATGGTGCTGTGATGGTAGGGGTGGCCTTGGGGGTAGAGGAGCTTGTAGACCTCGTCCTCAACCTGGCCATAGGGCTGGTTCTCTCCCTGGCGCTTCTCGTTTTGCACCACGCCGCGCTGCTCATCGAGCACGGCCTGGTCGATGGCGCCGAGCAGGTGGCCCATGCGATCGGACTCCATCCACAGCGCCAAGTCGACGGCGGTGGTGGGGACGTTCTGGAAGTAGTTGGTGCGGTCGAACCACGTGGTGCCGTTCATGTCGGTGGCACCAACGAGCTCGAAGGGGGTGAAGTACTCGCCCTTGTGGTTCTCCGAGCCGTTGAACATCAGGTGCTCGAAGAGGTGCGCGAAGCCGCTCCTGCCCGCGGGCTCGTCCTTGCTGCCCACGTGGTACCAGACGCTGACGGCCACGATGGGCGCCTTCTTGTCGGTGTGCACCACCACGCGCATGCCGTTTGGCAACGTGAACTGCTCGAAGGGGATGTCGACCGCGGGCGCCTTGGTGGCCGCCTGGGTGGGCGCGGCGCCGAGCGCGAGGACGAGCGGGAGGACGAGCGGGAGGACGAGCGGGAGGACGAGGGCGGGAACGCGGGCGAGCATCGCGGGCTCCTTCTGGCGAGGGTGCCGCCTGCTAGCGCGCTTCCCTTTCCAGGAGAACCCAATTGTCCTGACAAGGTCGCAGGAAACGAGCTCTACAGATCGATCTCGCGCTCGAAGCGCGGCACCACCAGGATGTCGGCTTCGCGGCGTAGCACCGCCTGGCGGATGCGGTCGTGCGCGTTCTCGCCGTCGACGCCGGTGAGCGGCACCACCGACACGACCCGAACGCCCGGTCGGCGGCGCTCGACGCGCTGCGGGATGCCCCGCCCGCGCGCCACGTGCCCGGCGCCGGCGATGACGATGACCTGCTCGGCGCCGTCGGCGAGGGCGCGCGCCGCGCCGTCGGCCATGGACTCGTCCCACACCACTTGCGCCGTGTAGAACGCGTCGACGTCGCTGGCGGTGGCAGGGTGGCCGCCCGACGCGAACACACCGCGAAACCACTCTCGATGGAGCGGGTCGCCGAGGTCGAGGTCGGGGAGCTGTCGCAGCTCGTCGGCCGAGAGCTTGTCGATGCCCTTCTTTCTGACGGCGCGCACCAGCTCGCGCGGCGCGTTGAGCGCGCGCATGCGGGCTCCGCCGTCGACCGCCGCTTGGAAGATCGGCCGGTACAGCTCGAAGGGGAAGCCCCAGGCCTTCTTCCAATCGATCTCGGCAGCGAAGGCGTCGGCGTCGAGCTTGCCGTCCGCCAGCCGATCGAGCGCCCCCTGGTAGCTCCAGCTCAGCATCTCGAAGCCCACGGTCAGCCGCACGTTGGGCGCGGCCAGCGCGGCCACCACGCGACGCTGCAGCTCGTGGTGCGTCGCTTGATCGTGCTGCTCGCCAAGCACGATGACCTGCGCCGCGCGCGCCCTCGCCACCACGTCGTCGAAGCTGATGGCGGCGCCGGTCGCGCCATCGAAGTACGCGTACGGCGCCTCGCCCTCGAAGCCGGGCGTGTCGACGACGATCGACGCGGCGTCGACCTTGGGCGCAGGTCGTCGGTAGGGCGCAGGCCCATGTTCGCGCTCCTGCACCGTGACGCAGCCTCCGCCCACGAGAACTACCAATGCCGCGGCCACCGTGCCGCTACCCTGGCGCATCGCTCGCCTCCCCGCTCATCGGCGCAGGCACCGGCAACGGTGCGTTGCCGCCGTCCTTGGGCCAGCGCGGCCCATGCAGCACGCGGCGCTGCGCGTATTTGACGACGTGGCAACAGACCAACAACAGCGTCGCCGAGAAGTAGATCCACAGCACCACGATGACCAGGGTAGCGAAGCCCCCGTACATCGCACCCAGGTTCGAGAAGCGCTCGATGTAGAGATCGTAGACCGCATGCGCGACCACAAAGAGCCCGTAGAACAGCGCGCCGCCCAAGAGCGCGAAGCGGGCATGCACGCGCTGGTGCGTGAAGATCTTGAGCACCACCACAAAGCCGAACACCATCAGCGCCGCGGTGGCCACCTTGCCCACGGCGGTATCGTTGGACAGTGGGTCGCCGAGGATGCCCTCGAGCGCAGGCACGTCGTCGACCACGTGCTCCAAGATCCCGGCCAGCACGCGCAGCGCCACGTAGCCGAGCACCAGCGCGGTGACGAAGACGCCGAACCACAGCTTGCTCACCACGTAGCTGCGCGGGCGCGCTTTCTCGTCGGTGGGCAGCTCGTGATCCGAGCGCGCGAAGGTGCGCGCCAGCGCGAACTCGAGCCCGCGAAACACCTGCGACGCCGACAAGAGCAGGCCGGCGACACCCACGAGGCCCAGGCTGCTGCGGTTCTTCAGGATGGTGCGCAGGTCGTCCTCGAACGCGCGATCGAAGTACGGCACCAGGCGGTTGATCTGCTCCACGGCGTCGGCCACGCCGGCCTCGCCCTGGTCGGGCTGCCCGGCCACCAAGAAGCCTGCCGCTGACGCCAGCAGGATGGCCAAGGGGATGAGCGAGAGGATGGCGTAGAACGCGAGCGCACCCGCGTAGATGGGGCCGTGATCGCGGGCGTAGTCACCCACGGTGGCGTCGACGACCTCATAGGCCTCGCCGAGCACCGGGTGGCGCCGCACCCGCACGTGGAGGTCGTCGACGACGCGGCGCGCCTGCGCGAGCCACGCGCGCGTCACCTGCGCCCTCGACGGGCGCGCTGCTGCTTGCGCGCGCGGAAGAAGATGCGGATGGGGGCGCCGCCGAAGCCGAAGTGCTCACGCAGCGCGTTCGTCAGGTAGCGCCGGTAGGAGAAGTGGAAGCCGTCGGGGTCGTTGGCCGCGATCACGAAGGTGACGGGAGCGACCTTCACCTGCGCGCCATAGAGGATCTTGGTGCGGCGCCCGCGGTACACGGGCGGCTGGTGCGCCTCGGCCGCGGCGCGCAGCGCGCGGTTGACCTCGCCGGTGCCCACGCGCAGGAAGTGCTTCTCGGCCAGCGCCACCACGGTATCGAGCACGTCGAACACGCGCTTGCCGGTCTTGGCAGACACGAAGCGGATGGGCGCGTGCGCCAGGAACGACATCTCATGGCGAATGTGCTCGGCGACCTTCTCGGCCTCGAGATCGTGGGCGCGCGCCGTGTCCCACTTGTTGACCACCACCACGACCGCCTTGCCCTTGTCGTCTGCCAGCGAGGCGATCTTGAGGTCCTGGTCGGCGATGCCGCTCTCGGCGTCGATGAGCAAGATGACGAGGTCGGCGCGGTCCATGGCCTTGAGCGCGCTCACCACGGCGAAGCGCTCCACCTGCCGCCCGATGCTGCGTTTGCGCCGGATACCTGCCGTGTCGATGAGCCGAAAGCGGTGGCCGCCGTGGTCGAGGAACGAGTCGACGGCGTCCATGGTGGTGCCAGCCACGGGCGACACCAGGTGACGCTCCTCGCCGAGCAGCCGGTTGACCAAGCTCGACTTGCCCGCGTTCGGACGGCCGACAATGGCGACCTTCAACACCTCGGGGAGCCGGCTCTCGGCAGGGGGCGGCGCCAGCTCCTCGCCTTCGGCGTCTGCCTCGGCCGCGTCGAGCGCCTCGTCCACCGCGGCGGCGTCGAGCTCAGGCTCCTCCTCGGCCAGCGCCGCTACCCGCGCCGCGGCCCGGAGCTCGTCGTCGAGCTTGGACATGGCGGTATCGAGCAGCTCACCGATGCCGCGCCCGTGCGCCGACGAGATCGGCACCACATCGCCGATGCCGAGGCGGTGCAGCTCGCCCTCGAGGCCGACTTGCGCAGGGCTGTCCATCTTGTTGGCCGCCACGACGACGGGGCGCCCGCTCTTCCTCAGCAGGCGCGCCACCTCGAGGTCGTCGCTGGTCACGCCGGCGCGCGCGTCGACCACCTGGAAGATGACGTCAGCCTCGTCGATGGCGAGCTGGGTCTGCTCACGCACGCCAGGCAGCATCTCTTTGGTCAGCACCTCTTCGTCGTCGGCCTTGCCGAAGCCGAGGCCGCCCGTGTCGATGATGATGACGCGCCCGAGCCCCTCTCCTGTGTCCACGTCGGTCTTCGCGTAGATGCGGTCGCGCGTGACGCCGGGGACGTTCTCGACGATGGCGATGGGACGGCCCGCGAGCCGGTTGAACAACGTGCTCTTGCCCACGTTGGGCCGACCGACGATGGCGAACACCGGCGTGCGCACGGTGAGGGGATAGCACGTCGGCGTGGGCCCTACGCGCTTCCGGGCTCCGGCAAGGGACCGCCGAGGATGGGTGGGGCGCCGGCGCTCTCTTTGGCCTTGCGCTCGTCCTCGATCTGCTCGCGCGTCTTGATGCGCACCGAAGGCTTGGTGCGCGTGAGCGAGCCGCCGGTCATCAAGGTCTCGATGTCCTTGCGGTCGAGGGTCTCGTACTCGAGCAGCGCCTTGGCGATGCCCTTGAGCGTCTCCGGGTGCGCCTCGATGAGCTTCTTGGCGCGCGCGTACTGCTCGGTGACGATGCGCCGCACCTCGTCGTCGATGTCGACAGCGGTCTGGTCCGAGTAGTTTTGTTGCGTGCTCGTGAAGTCGCGACCGAGGAAGACCTCGCCTTCCTTACGCCCGAACGCGAGCGGACCCATCTTCTGGCTCATGCCCCACTCACACACCATGCGGCGCGCGATCTCGGTGGCCTGGTCGATGTCGTTGGCGGCGCCGGTGTTCCACTCGCCGAACACGATCTCCTCGGCGATGCGCCCGCCCATGGCCATGGCCACGCGGTTCTCGGCGTAGCTCTTCGACATGGTCTTTCGGTCGTCGGGCAGCCACGAGGTGAGGCCCAGGGCGCCGCCGCGAGGGATGATGGTGACCTTGTGGATGGGATCCGTGTCGCCGCGATGCTCGGCCTCGGGCTCCTGCTCCACCAAGAGCTGGCCCACCAACGCGTGGCCTGCCTCGTGGAAGGCCGTGGTCTCGAGGTCGCGCTGGCTCATCACCATGCTGCGGCGCTCGCTGCCCATGAGGATCTTGTCGCGCGCCTGCTCGAAATCGAGCATGGCGACCTTGGAGCCGTCGCGCCGCGCCGCGATGAGCGCCGCCTCGTTGACCATGTTCTCGATGTCGGCGCCCGCCATGCCCGGGGTCATACGTGCCAACACCTCCACGTCGACGTCGGTACCGACGGGCACCTTGCGCAGGTGCACGCGGAAGATCTGCTCCCGGCCCGTGACGTCGGGGCGCGGCACCACGATGCGGCGGTCGAAGCGACCAGGACGCAAGATGGCCGGGTCGAGCACGTCAGGCCGGTTGGTGGCGGCGATGATGATGACGCCTTCGTTGCTCTCGAAGCCGTCCATCTCCACCAGCAGCTGGTTGAGGGTCTGCTCGCGCTCGTCGTGGCCGCCACCCATGCCCGCGCCACGGTGACGGCCCACGGCGTCGATCTCGTCGATGAAGATGATGCAGGGCGCGCTCTTCTTGCCCTGCTCGAACAGGTCGCGAACGCGGCTGGCGCCCACGCCCACGAACATCTCCACGAAGTCGGAGCCGGCGATGGAGAAGAAAGGTACGCCCGCCTCGCCGGCGATGGCCTTGGCCAGCAGCGTCTTGCCGGTGCCCGGCGGGCCCATCAAGAGCACGCCCTTGGGGATGCGGCCGCCCAGGCGCGTAAACTTCTTCGGGTCCTTCAAGAACTGGACGATCTCCTCGAGCTCGGCCTTGCTCTCGTCGACGCCGGCGACGTCGGCGAAGGTGACCTTGTTCTGGCTCTCGTTCATCAGGCGCGCGCGGCTCTTGCCGAAGCTCATGGCCTTGCCGCCGCCCGACTGGATCTGGCGCATGAGCACCAACAGCACGATGAAGATGAGCGCCAGCGGCAAGAGCTGGATCAGCACGACCCAGATGGTGCCTGCCTCACGCGGCTCGATGACGTAGGTGGTGCCGTGCTCGCGGAACGACTTCTGCAGGTCCTTGCGCAGGCCCTCGTCGAGCACCCCTAGCGTGGTGAACTTGCCGCCCGCCTTGTAGGTGCCCTCGAACACCACGCCCTTGCTGGTCTCTTGGATGCGCACCTCGCGCACCTCGCCCTTCTCGATGGCGGAGACGAGCTCGGCAAACTTGGCCTGGTCCTGGCGCTCACCGGCGTTCCGGAAGGCCGTCCAGATGCCCACGACGATGAGCAGGAAGACGAGCCAGACGAGGAGGGTCTTTTGGTGCTGTTTCATGGCTGCTCGTCCGACGGTCGCCTACCGTCTGCCTCGTCCGAAAAACGCTTCCCGTCAACCGTACGCATGGATGCCGGGCCGGCAAGCGGGGTGGCGGGCGCCTGTGGGACATTCTGCGTTGGCGCAGGCTCGCCGGCAACTGCGCTCGCACCGAGGACCCGCACCACACCCCCCTGATCCACCTCGAGTCGAGCACCGGCCAGATCAACGCGGCCCGCGCGCCCACCCGCCACGAGCGAGAGGGCCGTGGCGATACCGGCGGCGGCACGCCTGGGCTCGCCGGCCACGCGGGCACGCACGGCTTGCTCCAGGGCACGCCGCGCCAGCGCCGCCGGTGCCGCGCCTGCGTCCACCTCGAGGGCCCCTGGACCGCCGCGCACCCATGCCTGCGCTGCACTCGCCAGTGCGTCCTCGTCCTCGCGGCGGCGCCGGGCGGCGCGCGCCAAGGGCCCGCGCAGGTCGCGGCCGCGTCCGAGGGCGCCGAGCACCCGGCGCACGCGCGCGCGCGCCGAGCGCGCCTCGGGATCTTCGATCCAGTCGAGCGCGCCGAGCGCGCTGAGGGCCCCGCGCAGGGTCGCCCTCGGCAGGTGCAGGAAGGGGCGCAGCACGTCGACGCCACCGAGGTCGGTGACGCGCGGTGGCGCGGCGCCGCCGGGCCCACCGCCAGCGCCGAGCCACGCGAGCACCGCCCCCTCGGCCACGTCGTCCTCGTGGTGCGCCACGACCAGGCTGCCGAGGCGGCGCTGGCGCGCCAACGCCGCCAGCGCCTGGTAGCGGGCCTCGCGCAGCGCGCCCTCGGAGGGGCTCGTGGCGGGCAGCGTGAGCACGACGGCGGGGAAACCGCGGGCCCCCGCCAGAGCCGCCACCGCGCGCGCCTCGGCGCCGCCGGCGGCGCGCACGCGATGGTCGACGCAGGCCACCGCGACCTCGCCCCCCGCGCGCCCCTGCCAACCGGCCGTGGCCTCGAGGAGCGCGCGTGAGTCGCTGCCGCCGCTGACGCACAGCAGCGCGCCCCTCGCCAGGCGTGGGGCGAGGTGTGCGTCGAGCGCTGACCACAAGGGCTGCAGCGCGCGCCGGGTGGCAGTGGCTGAAGGGGCCATGCCCGACTCTGGATCGGATCAGCGCAGCGCCGCTCCATGGAAGTGCAGGGCGGCGGCGAGCTCCGGTGTACGTGCTTGATGTTGCTCGCTTTTGTCGATCGGCACGAGGCTGGCAATGGGACAACCCGAAGGCAGGAGGAAGCCGTGATGAAGGTCAAGTTCTACGGGGTTCGTGGTTCCATCGCGACGGCGGGCGACGAGACGCGCCGCTACGGCGGCAACACCTCGTGCGTGGCCGTGCAGGTGGGCGGCGAGACCCTGATCTTCGACGCGGGCACCGGCATCCGGCGCTTGGGCACCGAGCTCGGCTTCCAGGGCGTGCGCGCGCACCTGTTCTTCTCGCACCTGCACTGGGACCACATCCAGGGCTTCCCCTTCTTCGGCCCGGCCTTTGGGGCCGGCAACCGCCTCGACGTCTACGGCGTGCAGTCGGACCTCGATCCCGGCGGCCACCCGCAGACCATCGAGTTCCCTATGGCCACGCTGTCTGACGGCCCCCCGGTCGACGACGCCAAGGGCGTGCGCGCCGCCTTGGCCGCGCAGATGACGGCGCCGCACTTCCCCGTGGGCCTCGACGCCATGCGCGCCGACCTGCGCTTCTTCGACGTGCCCTACGGCGAGCGCATCACCCTGCCCGCGTCGAGCGCGCCCATCATCGTGCGCCACATCGGCGTCGATCACCCAAACGGTTGCGTGGCCTGGCGGGTGGAGCACGACGGGCACGCGGTGGTGTACGCCACCGACCTCGAGCTCGCCCAAGGCATCGACGGCGAGGTGTTCAACGGCTTGGTGGACCTGTCGCGCGGCGCCGACCTGCTCATCTTCGACGCCATGTACACGCCCGAGGAGTACGAAGGCAAAGGCACCTTCTCGCGCCGCGGCTGGGGCCACTCGACCTTCGAGATGGGCGCGACGCTCGCCGAGCGCGCCAAGGTGCGCTCGTTGTGCCTCACGCACCACGACCCCGGCCACGACGACGCGTTCATGGATCGCCTGGCGTCGCGCGCGCGCGCGCGCTTCGCCAGCACCACCATCGCGCAAGAGGGCCTGGAGCTCTCGCTCTGATGCGCCGGCTACTCGGTGAGCCCGTCGGCCACCACCAGGCCGGTGCCGACCAGCGCGGCGCCGGCCCCGGCGCCCGCCAGCACGAGCCCCATGGTCTGATCGCCCTGCCCGGTCGCGAGCACGTAGCCGCCCAAGGCGCCCGCACCAACGCCCGCGCCGGTTACCGCGCCGCCCACCACGCCCAGCATGGACCACGGCGAGGCGGCCACGGTGGCAGCGCGCGGCGTGAGCTTCTTGTTCTTGAGCGCGAGGAACTGCGCGTCGGGCACGGCGTCGGTGTACGCGTCGATGGCGAAGGCGAGCAGGTTGTCGGCCAGGGTGTCGAGCAGCGTGAGCACGAGCTGCGGCGGCGCGCCCGCCTTGAGGCGGCGCGAGTAGCCGGCCTCGGTGACGCCGTCCTTGGTGTTGAAGATCTTCACCTGCACCTCGGTGACACCAGCCACCTGTGCGATGCGCCCGAACACGATGTGGTCGACGGCCACGTACTCACCGATCTTGGCCAGGTCGCCGTCGCTCTCGGTGCTGCCGAGCATCTGCGCCATGGCCGCGCGGTCGAGCGAGCTCTTGACCTCGGCCAGGCTGCGCACCTCGATCTTGTCCTTCAAGCGTCCGAAGCGGTTTGCCAGCACGTCGCGCGCGGCGTCTTTGTCAACGGCCACGCCCTCGCCCACCACCACCTCGGTGACCAAGAACACCGGCGCCGCGCTCTCGGTGGGCAGCTCGCCTTCGACCAGCTCCTCGGCCATGGCGCCCGCGGGCCCGGCCCACGCGAGCACGACGCCGCTCACGAGCAGGCAGGCACGTCGGCGCAGGCGCTCTCCATCTTGCATCGGTTCTCCTGGAAGGCCGCCGCGGGGGCCTGCTCGATGAGCGTCTCGCACGTGTTGACGCAGGTGGCGTCGGGATCGCCGGTGCACTCGTCGACGCGCGCGCACGCATCGGGGCAGGCGCACAAGGCCAGCTCGGCGCAGTCCTCGGCGTCCTGCTCGCACTGGTTGGCGTCGAGCGCGGCCAGATCGTGCGCGTCGCCGTCGGCGTCGACTACTTTGAAGCCCTCGGCGTCGCACAACGACGCCACGCACGCGGCCTCGCCGCGCAGATCGCAGGCAGCCTCTTTGGCGCACACCTGCTCGCACTGCTCGCGCTCGTCGTCGCCGAGGAGCGAGAGGCAGGCCGAGCCAGACAGCGGCAACGTGGCGAACGCCACTGCCAGCGCCGACACGATCCTGATGGAGCCAGCATGACGACGACCCATGAGGCCGGCAAGCTACCATATGTCCGCCTTCCCGCCAGCGATGCCGGCCGCTTGGAAGCGGGCGCCAGGCCTGCAAAGGTTGGGCGCGTGGACGGCGAGGAAGACACGATCGTCGAGTCGGTGGCGCTGGCGGCCGCGCCCTTCCTCACGCGCGGTGTGGAGCTCACCGAGCTGCTCGGCGCCTTGGTCGACGCGGTGGTGCGCCAGATCGGCGCTGATCGCGGCACGCTCTACCTGGTCGACGGTGCTGCGCGCACCGTGACCTCCATCGTCTCCGACGCCCCCGGCAGCATCGTGCTCCAGCTCGGCCAGGGCCTGGCCGGCACCGTGGCCCAGAGCGGGGCCGCCGTCCGGGTCGTCGACGCGCAGAGCGACCCGCGCTTCGATCCGCGCACCGACAAGGCCACGGGCTACGTCACGCGCTCGGTGATGGCGCTGCCGATGTTCGACAGCCGCGGCGACGTCATCGGCGTCTTGCAGCTCTTGAACGCCAAGAAGGGCCGCTTCCTCGACGATGACGAGAAGGCGGCCACCGCCTTGGCCAAGCAAGCGGGCAGCGTGCTCGAGCGCACCAGCCTGTACGCCGAGCTCAAGAAGAGGAGCCCCCTGGCCGACGACAAGCGGCCGCGCCTTGCCTTCCGCTACAACCAGATCGTCGGCGAGAGCGAGCCGATGAAGCGGGTGTACGCGCTGGTCGAGAAGGCCGCGCCCACCTCGGTCACCGTGCTCGTGCTCGGCGAGAGCGGCACCGGCAAGGAGCTGATCGCGCGCGCCGTGCACATGAACTCGCCGCGCAAGGGCAAGCCCTTCGTCAAGGTCGACTGCACCACGCTGCCCGAGTCCTTGATGGAGAACGAGCTCTTTGGTCACGAGAAGGGCGCGTTCACCGGCGCCGATCGCACCATGCCGGGCAAGATCGAGGCGGCCGAGGGTGGCACCCTGTTCATCGACGAGATCGGCGAGCTGCCCTTGAAGCTGCAGGGCAAGCTCTTGCGGGTGCTGCAAGACCGCGAGTTCGAGCGCGTGGGCGGCACCAAGACCCTGGCCGCCGACGTGCGCGTGGTGTGCGCCACCCACCGCGACCTGCAGGCGATGGTGGAGGCGGGCGCGTTCCGCGAGGACCTCTACTACCGCATCCACGTGGTGGCGTTGCGCATGCCCGCGCTGCGCGATCGCGGCACCAGCGACCTGCTGCGCCTCATCGAGCACTTCGTCGACAAGTACGGCCGCCGCCACGGTCGCCCCAACGTGCGCCTCGCCGACGACGCCACCCAGCGCCTCCTGCAGCACCCCTACCCCGGCAACATCCGCGAGCTCGAGCACGTCATCGAGAGCGCCGTGGTGCTGTGCGACGGCGGCGTCATCAGCGCGCGCGATCTGTCGCTGCCGCGGCCGCGCACGGTGTCGTCGACGACCATGCCCGGCGCCGTGGTGGTGGGTGACCCGAACCTCACGCTCGATGCCCTCGAGCACGAGCACATCCGCCTGGTATTGAAGGCGCTCGGCAACAACCAAAGCGAGGCCGCGCGCAAGCTCGGCATCGGGCGCAACACGCTGGCGCGCAAGCTCGCGGGGCTGAACACCGCGGAGGGCGAGCCCGAGCCGGAGTAGCCGCTGCGGGCTGCGGCCGGAGGCCCCTGTCAACGGCCGTCGAACCCCGCTCGCTCCTCAGCCAAACAAGCTCTCCTGCACCCCGAGCGGCGCGCCCGCGGCCGGCGCCTCTCCCTCGCCCCGGTCATCGAGCGGGGCGGGCGCCAGCGCCACCCCGCCCGAGAGGCCGAGCGGCATCTGCAGGGGAAGCCAGAGCTGCACGGGCCCGCGGCGCACCTTGACGCGCGGCGCGCGCCGACGACGCGGCGCCGTCGCCGGCACCGCGGCGCGCTTCTTCTTCCCCTTCTTGCGCTTACCAGAGCGGGCGCGGGCCATGAGCAACGAATGGTTAGCAGGAAGTGCTCAGGTGCTGAATCAGGATCCGAGCGCCACGGCTGCCTGCACCACGCGCAGCACGGCGATGGCACCTCTGACGTCGTGGACACGGACGAAGTCGGCGCCCGCCAGGCCTGCCAGCGCCACCGCGCCGTGCGTGGCCGCGTCGCGCTCCTCGGGCAGCTCGATGCCCGAGATGGCACCGAGGAAGCGCTTGCGCGACGGGCCCACCAGCACTGGCGCCAGACCCCGCAGACGCGCGCTGGCCCGCAAGAGGCGCAGGTTGTCGTCGACCGACTTGCCGAAGCCGAGGCCCGGGTCGACGACGATGCGCTCCTTCGGCACGCCGCCCTGCACCGCGGCGGCCACGCGCTCGGCCAAGAAGCCGTGCACCTCGCCGAGCAGATCGCGGTAGCGCACGTCGTCACCCGCGTGCCCCGCGCGCATCTCGCGCCGATGCATCAGCACCACAGCGTCGGCCTTCGCAGCCACGGTGCTCATCGCGGGGTCGTCGACCAGCGCGCTCACGTCGTTGATCCACGAGGCGCCGGCGGCGAGGCACGCTTCGGCCACGGAGGCGCGCCGGGTGTCGACGGAGAGGCAGCGCGCGCCGCGCGCCGCCAGGCGCTCGACCACCGGGAGCACGCGCGCGAGCTCGTCGGTGGCGCTGACCTCCGCAGCGCCGGGGCGCGTGCTCTCGCCGCCCACGTCGAGCAGGTCGGCCCCGTCGTCGAGCAGGCGCAACCCGTGCGCCACTGCGGCCTCGACACTGAGGAAGCGGCCACCGTCCGAGAACGAGTCTGGCGTGACGTTGACGATACCCACGACGAAGGTGCGCGTGCCGAGCGCGAAGCTGCGATCGCCACAGCGCAGCGCGCAGCGCACGTCAGGTCCCGAGCGCCGCGTCGACGGCCGCGCACAGGCGCGCGCTGACCTCGGCGATGGCGCCGTCTCCGTCGACGACGCGAGCGTGGGCCCGCTGCGCCAGCTCGAGGTAGCGCGCGTGCACCCGCGCCTGCACCTCGCGCGCATCGAACACCTCGCGCTGGCCAGCGCGGCCGAGCACGCGCGCCAGCGCCACGTCCACGGGCAGCGTCAGGAGCACCGTCACCTCGGCGGGCGGCGCGTGCTGGTTGAGCGACTCGATCCACGGGAGCGGCAGGTCGAGGCTCTGGTACACCAGGCTCGAGAGCACGTAGCGGTCGCTGATGACGTCGACACCGGCGACCAACTTGGGCTCGATCTCGCGCGCCAGGTGATCAAGGCGGTCGGCCGCGAACAGGAGCGCCAGCTCGCGGTGGATGGCTTCGCGCGGCCGCTCGCCTCCGAGCATCTGCCGGATGAGCGCGCCGATGGGTCCGCGCGATGGCTCCGCGGTGACGTGGACGGTGCGCCCCTTGGCGATCAGGTGGTCAGCCAGGGCCCGGGCCTGCGTCGTGGTGCCGGTGCCGTCGGCTCCCTCGAGGACGATGAAGCGGCCGCGCATGGGCCGGGCTTAGCACTTTTCCGCGCCCTCCGGCGCGGCGGATCTTCCGCGGCCTCAGCGGCGCGCGGCGATGGCTGCCACCACCTCGCCGGCAGGACGTCCCACGCGGCTCTCGATCTGGCGCAGCTTCTTCGAGCGCGCGTGCCGCTCGACGGCGTCGACCTGGTCCACCACGTAGCTCACGTGCTCGAGCAGCCCGTGATCGCCGAGGTAGCGCGCCAGGCGATCCTCGAGGCCCGCGGCAACCTCCGACGGGCGCCCGTCGTCGTCGGCGACGAAGGACAAGCGCAGACGGTTCTGCGCCTCGTGCACGATCTGGTACTGCAACAGCCCGGGTACGCCCAGGAACGCCACCTCGATGGGGATGGGCGGGTGCGCCTGGGCGCGCCCGTCCCCGTCGAGCAAGTAGAAGGTGTCGTCGGTCCGGCCGCGCACCACGATGCGCGCAAACGGCGATCCACAAGGGCATGGCTCGTCGATGATGGTGACGCTGTCGGTGAGCTCGTAGCGCACCAGCGGCTGCACCACGTTCGAGAGGTTGGTGACCAACACGCGGGGCGCGTCGGTGCCCGGCGGCACGGGTCGCATGCAGTCGTCGACGGGCTCGAGCACACACGCGTCTTCGTTGACGTGCACGGCGCCGTGCGGGCACGACGTCGCCATGGCCAGGCACTCGGTGGCCGCGTAGGTCTCCACCAAGCGCGCGCGCGGGAAGGCCGCGCGCACGGCCTCGCGGCACGCTTGCGAGATGGGCTCGCTGCCCGCGCTCACGATCTCGGGATCGATGCGCAGCCGACCCCTGCGCGCCTCGGCGCACAGCACCTCGATGAAGGTGGGGTACGAGTGCAGGAGCAAGGGGGCGAAGGCGTTCAGCTCGGCGACCACGTGGGGCAAGGGTGCGTCGACCGGCACCACGCGCGAGTCGGCGAAGGCGCGCCCGAGGGTGGGCATGCGACCGGCGAGGATCGAGGTGAGCCAGTGGCCACCGCTGGCGATGACGAAGGCGAGGCGGTAGCGGCGGCGCGCGAGCATGGCGAAGCCGTCGGGCGTCAACAGCCCCTGAAACATGCGCGCGAACACCACCGCGCGCTGGCGAGCCCAGCCGGCGACGTCGTCGACGAAGAGCCCCACGTGGCCGGTGGTGCCCGAGGTGGTGGCCACCAGGTAGCGGCCTTGCAGCAAGGTGCCGGGCGCAGCCCCGCCGTGCACGAACGACAAGAGCGCGGCCTTCGACAGCGCCGGGTCGGTGAAGGTGTCGTCGAGGCGCGCCTGCAGGTCGGCCTTGCGCACCGGCTCAACGTCGCTCAGGCGCTCGAGGCGCCGACCGCCGTAGAAGCGCGTGCGCGACGCCGCCGCCAGCACCAAGCGCACGCGGCGCTCTTGCACCTCGCGGATGAGGGCGCGGCTCGCGCTCGTGCGTCGCCAGGCCTGGACCAGCTCGAGGCCGAAGGCGGCGATCTCTTGCGCCTGGCTCATGGTGGCGGCGCTCAGCTCGAGGGCGTCCCTGCGGGCTGCACCTGGAAGCGCACCAGCTCCATGGTCATGGTGGTGCGTTCGCTTTCCCCAGTCGGCGTGACGCGCTGTTGGATCTTGATGAGGCCGACCCCGGGCGCGAAGGTCCAGACCATCTTCATGACGCCTTGCTGGAGCGTTTGCTCCGCCTCGACCTCCACGCAGTGCTCGAAGGCCCCGGCGGGGACGCTGATCGAGGCCGCCACCGACGCGATGCGGTACTTCTCCACCACGCTCGGCTGGTCCTTGGGCACGGCGATCCAGCTATGACCCTCTTCGAGCGGCTCCTGCACGAGGAAGCGGTCACCGTCGAACAGGCCGTCGCTGCGCGGCGCCAGCCGGTTGCCGCGGTTGTCGATGAAGTAGCCGTCGGCGCTCTTGTCGACGATGGTGACCGACGAGGTCGCCGCGGGGCCGTCGGCCGACACGCGGTACTCCCACGAGTTGCCCACGGCCAGCGGCACGAGGTCGCGTGCGCGTACCGGGCCGGCAGCCGGCCCCGCGGTGGTGCTGGCGCACCCGATAGTGCTCACGAGCGCCAACGCGAGCGAGGTCGAGACGGCCGTGGTGACGATGGGACGCAGCATGGTCGCTGCCATAGCATGACGGCGCCGATGCGGCGCTAGTGCTACTTGGTCGGATCGGCGTCGTAGCGAGGTCGCGACTGGCGAGGCGGATCGCGGCGGAGCCCGGAGGCGCCGCCGAGCCGTACTTGCTGTACGGCGCAGGCGCCGCCGAGGACTCCCGCCGTGAGGCGCCCGGCAGACGCGGCCGCAGCAGACGACGATCCGATCCGATCCGATCCGATCCGATCCGATCAAGTAGTACTAGGCTCAGGGGGCGGCGGTGTCTTTGGGCGACGCCGCGCTGCTGGTGGCGTTGTCGGCCACCGCCGGACCCGAGGGCCCACGCTTCTCGAGCGCCGCCAGCGCTGCGGCGGCGAGCGCCTGCACGTCGTCGTCGGGGTGGCCCGACGCCAGCACGAACAGCCACGCCTGGCCGCGCGGCGTCCCCATGGCGCGCACCGCCTCGATGCACTGCTTGCGCACCGGGCCGGGCTGGCGCTCGGAGAACTCGATGACGGCGTCGAGCGCCCCAGGATCGCCGATGTTGGTGATGGCGACGAGCGCGAGCTGCGAGAGCTCGATGTCCTCTCGGTCGAGCAGCGCGCGCGCCAGCGCCTCGGTGGCCGAGCGCTCGCGACGGGACCCGAGGATGCGCACCGCGCGGTGCCGCTGTTCGGCGGAGGCCTGCGGGTCGCCGATCCAGGAGACGAGCTGCGCGCTGTCGAGATCGGCCGCGGTGCGCGTCATCTGCACCTGCGCCAGAGCGTCGCGCAGCGCCTGCTCGATCAAGGCACGCGGCTCCACGCGACCGGACGCGTTGGCCACCGAGTGACCGCGGTAGCCGGCGCCGCTCTCGCCGGGCACGTCGGTGACCTCGACCGTCAGCGTGGCGGTGCCCCGCGCCCGCGCTTCGGTCGCGTTCGGCTCCTCCGAGCGGTAGGCCTCCACACGCACGCGCACGAGCGCCGCCTCGCCGCGCTCGGCCTCGACCATGCGGAAGCCACGCGCGCGGCCGAGCACCTCATTGACCACGCCGCGCACCAGCTCGCGATCGACGCCCGCGGCTGCCGCGGGTGGGTCGACGTCGACGAGCACCTTGCGGACGGGCAACGCCTCGCGCGCCACGCAGCCCTCGCACCCGGCAAGGAGCGCCAGCGTCCCAATCGTGGCGAGGGTGAGCACACGCGTCACGCGCATGCGCTCCGCATGGCAGCCAGCACCTTCGACGGCAAGCGCCGTCCGAGCGCATCCTCGAGGGCGAGTGAGGCCCGAACGAGCTTGTCGAGATCGACCCCGGTCCGCACGCCCATGCCCTCGAGCATGTACACCAGGTCCTCGGTGGCGACGTTGCCCGACGCACCCGGCGCGTAAGGACAGCCACCGAGCCCGCCGGCGGAGCTGTCGAACGAGCACACCCCCTCGTCGAGCGCTGCCGCGATGTTCGCGAGCGCGGTGCCGCGGGTGTCGTGCAGGTGGAGCGCGAGGCGATCGAGCGGGGCCACGTCCTTGAGCGCGCGCACCAGCTCGACGGTCTGGCGCGGATTCCCCACGCCGATGGTGTCGCCGATGGACACCTCGTAGGCGCCGAGCGCCAACAGCTTGCCGACCAGGTCCACGACGCGCCCCGGCGCGACCTTGCCCTCGTAGGGGCAGCCAAAGGCGCAGGAGACGTACGCGCGAAAGGGCCGTCCGTCGGCGTGCGCGCGCGCCGTGACCTCGCGGTAGCGGGACAGGGCCTCTGCCGTGCTGCAGTTGATGTTCTTCTGGTTGTGGCCATCGGTGGCCGCGAGGAAGATCGCCACCTCGTGGACGCCGCTGGAGGTGGCGGCCTCGTAGCCTTTCACGTTCGGCACCAATGCCGCGTAGCGCACACCCGGGTGCGCGCGCGCGCCCCGAGCCACCTCGGCCTGGTCGGCGAGCGCCGGGATCCAGCGCGGGTTGACGAAGGCGGTGATCTCGATGCGCGTGAGCCCGGCGCCAACGAGCGCCTCGATGAAGGCGAGCTTGGCGCGCGTCTCCACGACGGCGGGCTCATTCTGCAGCCCGTCACGCGGGCCCACCTCCATGAGCCGTACTGTGGTCGGGAGTCTGTCGTAGATCGCCAAGGTGCAGTCGGGGAACCTGGGAGTGGTACGAGCTTGGCCGCGCTTCGGCAGCCGCTAGATCAGCGCGCGCCGGTCTCTTTGATCCTCACGGTCGAGCAGGGCCAGGATCATGCGCGCGTCCGCGAGGGCACCCTCCACGAGCGCGCGTCGCGCCGGACCGAGCGACAGCGAGCCGCGCGCCGCCAGGGGCCGCACCGGGACGGTCGTCATCGCCTCATCGTCGCTCACCTCGACCTCGACCTCGACCACGCCGTGCCGCGCATGGAGCTCCGCCTGCTCTCGCGAGAGGGCGGCACGCAGCGCGTCGGGCTCGAGGCCGACGGCCTCCATCGCCGCGAGCTCGCCCTCCGCTGGGGCGCCGTCTGGATCGGTGGCGTCGAGGCCGTCGCCGTCTTCCGTCAACGGGTCTGCCGCTGCCTCTGTGGATCGCGGCGTGGGCGGCGACGCCCCGTCGGCGCCGGGGAGGTCGAAGAAGCGCGGCAACAGCGACGAGACGCCGCCCGCCTGACGCAGCGCCTGGCGCGCACCGGCGATGGTGAAGCGCTGCACGTGCAGGAGCTCTCGGATCGCGAGCAAGGTCTCCACCTCACGCCGGCGATAGAGGCGATGGCCGCTCCGGGCCTTGTGCGGCCGCACCTGGGGGAATTGCGTCTCCCAGTAGCGCAGCACGTGGGGCTCCACGCCGACCAGGTCGGCGACTTCGCCGATCTTGAAATACTTCTTCTCCGGCAGCACAGGGCGTCGGGGGGCGCCCATCTCATCGGCGGCCATGGCTGCCCTCCGTGGGTCTGACCCCAGGGTCGTGCGGGACCAACGGTGCTCCATCGAGCGCGCCATTCCCTACGGACGTGGGCGCTTCCGCGATCGGCGAAGCGGGTGCGGAGATGGCCGGCGGCGACATCACGGGCACGGCCTCCAGCGCTTCCCCGGCACAGGTTCTGAGCGGCGCTCGCTCGGCCGTCTCGACGACGCCATCGTCGCGTCCTCGGTCCATACCACCGGCATGGCCGTGCGGTGCTCCTCGCCCTCGTCGAGAATCCACGTCGCGATCATCCGCTGACAACCTCCGCCGGTGAGCACTAGTCGAGATCGTCGTCGGAGACACCGGCCAGCGACTCGCCCGCGATGGCCGCCTTCAACACCTGGCTCGGCTTGAACGCCACCACGCGATGCGCGGGGATCTGCAGCTCCTTGTTGGTCTGCGGGTTGCGGCCGCGCCGCGTGTTCTTGTGCCGCACCTCGAACTTGCCGAAGCCCGACACCTTGAGCTTCTCGCCGCGGGCGAGCGTCGCCTTCATGGTCTCGAGGATGCGCTCGACGATCTCGCTCGACTCCTTCTTCGAGAAGCCGACCTTCGTGTACACCGCCTCGATGAGATCGGCCTTGGTCACGGTGCTCGCGTCGCCCTCGCTTCGCGTGTCGTTGGCTGCCGATGCCGTGGGTGCTGCGCTCGTGGCCATCGCTGCTCCTGCGTCGTTCCTGGCTCTTCCTGCCGTCGTCCCTGGCTCTTCCTGCGTCGTCCCTGGCTCTTCCTGCGTCGTCCTCGGTGGACCTGCAACGTGGGGCGAACCGTCCGTCGTCAACCAGCGTCCGAGCCTACTGCCTGCCCTTGCCTGCGCTCAGCGATCGGGAGCCAAGTGCGTCTGGGCATCATCCAACAACACCGGGCCCGCGTCGAGGGTCCGTGGCGGCGGTGCAGCGGTCTTCTCGCCGAACGCGTCGTCGAAGCGCGCGTCGAGCCGATCCTGGCGCGTCTCCTCGCGCCCGCGCACCTGTGCGGGCCTGGTCGCCCACCACCCCACGCCGGCGCCGGCCGCGAGCACCAGCCCCACGACGGCGACGTTCCGGATCCGGGCGCGCAGCTGCGGCGTCACCTCTGCCCCCGCCCTCAGCCACGGACCTCGGCGCCGAAGTGGGCGCGCGCGTCCTCGAGGAGCACACTGGTTGCGCGCGCGACCTCGTCGTCGGTGAGGGTGCGATCCTGGGCGCGCAGCGTGAGCGCCAGTGCGATGGAGCGCTTGCCCGCAGGGATGCCGGCGCCGCGGTACACGTCGAACACCTCGAGGGTCTCGAGGATGCCGCGCACGGCCCCGTTGTCGTGCAAGCGTGCGCACAGCTCCGCGGCCGTCACCTTGTCGTCGAGCACCAGCGCCAGATCCCGGCGCACCGACGGGAAGCGCGGCAGCGGCTTGACCCGCTGCCGATCGCCGGCCACCCGCGCCAAGGTCTCGATGTCGAGCTCGAAGGCCACCGCGCGGGCCTTGAGCTGGTAACGCCGCGCGAGGTCGGGATGAACCTCGCCCACCACCCCCACGAAGCTCTTGGTGGCGGCCCCCTCTCCCGGCTTGCGCGCGACCCACACCTCGGCGCGGGCGCGCGGGTGCAGGAAGGGGTAGCGATCGTCGGCGGCCACGAACGACACCGGCGACGCAGGTCCGTGGCAGGCCACGCCCACCGCCTCGAGGATCTGCTCGACGGCGCCGCGGGCGTCGTAGAAGTCGACCGCGGCGCGCTCGACATCGAAGCCCAAGCCGCTGCGCTCACCGGTGGCAACGCCGGCGAGGCGCGGGACCTCGCGCGCCCAGGCGTCGCCGCCGGCGGCCCCGTCGCGCTCGCGCTGCGGGGCCCTGCCCGACGGGCTACGACCAAGGAACACCGCCGCCACCTCGTAGAGGCGCACGTCGAGCACCTGGCGCCGGTGGTTGGTGGCGGCGTTGGCGAGCAGCCCGGGCAAGAGGGTCCGCCGCATCACGCTCATCTCTTCGCCGAGCGGGTTGCCCACGGTGATGCGGCCGGCCACGTCGCCGCCGTCGAAGGGGTCGAGGGCTGATGGCGCCAGGAAGGCGAGGTTGACGGCCTCGTCGAAGCCGGCGATCTCGAGGGCGCCGCGCACCGCCTGCACCACGCGATGACGCCGCGGGTCGTACAGGCCCTCTGCCTCCGAGGCCCGCGCCGGCAAGGTCGAGGGCACAGCGTCGGTACCGAGGAGGCGCAACAGCTCCTCGATCAGGTCGACCTCGCGCGTCAGATCGGGGCGGAAGGTGGGCACACGAAAGCGCAGCGCCTCGGCGTCGCGCCCGTCGACCTCGAGGCCGATGGAGAGCAAGAGCTTCGAGATGGTGGCCTCGTCGACGACCTTGGCGGGCAGCCCGAGGAGCTGCGCCGCGCGCTTGGGACGCAGCGCCACCACCGCGGGCGCCACCTTCTTCGGCGCCACGTCCACGACGCCGCGTGCCACGCGACCGCCGCTGACGTTGTGCACGCCGGTGCCGGGGCGCTCGGGACCCTTGGTGGCGTCGAACGACAGCTCAGCGACCAGCGCCGCGGCTCGGTCGAGCGACGCCACCACGCCGTTCGGGTCACAGCCGCGCTCGAAGCGGTGGCTCGCCTCCGAGTGCAGTGCCAGGCGGCGCGCGGTCTTGCGCACCCGCGCGGGCGCGAAGCTCGCGCACTCGAGCAGCACGCGCGTGGTGCCCGCGCCCACCTCGGTGTCAGCGCCACCCATGACCCCCGCCAGCGCAATGGCGCGCTCGGGGTCGGCGATCACCAGGTCACTCTCGACGAGCGCGCGCGTCTTACCATCGAGCGTCGCGAGCTGCTCACCGGTGCGCGCCGCGCGCACCACGACGGCCGCGCGGTTCTTGACCTTGCCGATGGTGTCGTAGTCGAAGGCATGGAGCGGGACGCCGCGCTCCATCATCACCACATTGGTCACGTCGACGACGTTGTTGACCGAGCGCACGCCGCACGCGGCCAGGCGCATCACCAGCCACAACGGCGACGGCGAAACCACCACGCCCTCGATGACCCGGCAGGCATAGCGCGGGCAGCCTTCGGGGTCTTCGATGGTCACCGCGGCGAGGTCGTCGACGGGGCCGGCGCGCTCGGGACAGGTGGGAGGCGCGGCGCGCAGGCGCACGCGCATGGCAGCGGCAAGCTCGCGCGCGACGCCGAGGTGCGAGAGCGCGTCGGGGCGGTTCGGGGTCACCCCCAACGTGAACACCGTGTCCTCGCGTCCGAGCGCCACGGCGGCCGGCGTGCCAGGCGCCTGTTTGTCGTCGAGGAGCAAGAGCCCGTCGGTGGAGAACGGCAGCCCAAGCTCTTGCGCCGAGCACAGCATGCCTTGGCTCTGCACGCCGCGGATGGCGGTCGCGCTGATGGCCTTGCCGCCGGGCAGCACCGCCCCCACGGTGGCGAGCAGCACGCGCGCCCCGGCCTCGACGTTGGCGGCGCCGCACACCACCGTCAGCGGCGCGCCGCCTGCCTCGACCGTGCACACGCGCAGCTTGTCGGCCTGCGGATGCGGCTCCACGGCGGCCACGCGCGCGACCACGACGCCGGCGAGGGGTGCTGCCAGGTCCTCCACCGCCTCCACCTCGAGGCCCACGGCGGTCAGGCGCTCCGCCACCTGCGCGGACGTGGTCCCCTTGGGGAGCTCGACGAGCTCGGTGAGCCAGCTCATGGAGACGCGCATGCAAGCACCTGGGGATCAGAACTGTTGGAGGAAGCGCCGATCGTTCTCGAAGAAGAGGCGGATGTCGGGGACGCCCCAGCGCAGCATGGCGACGCGCTCGACGCCGATGCCGAAGGCGAAGCCGGTGAGCTTGTCTGGATCGAGGCCGCCGAAGCGCAGCACCTCCGGATCGACCATGCCCGCGCCCATGATCTCGATCCAGCCCGTGGCCTTGCACAGGCGGCAGCGCCCGTCGTCGCCAAGGGCCGCACCTCCGCTGCCGCTGCCGCCGCAGGAGAAGCACGAGAGATCGACCTCGACCGAGGGCTCGGTGAAGGGGAAGAAGCTCGGCCGCAGCCGCACCTTGGAGCGCGCACCAAAGATGCGCTCGACGAACACTTGCAGGGTGCCCTTGAGGTCGCCGAAGGTCACGGTCTCGTCGACGTACAGGCCCTCCACCTGGTGAAACATGGGCGAGTGCGTGATGTCGTGGTCGTTCCGGTACACGCGGCCGTAGCACGCCACGCGGATGGGCGGCCGCGCCAACGCCAGCATGGCGCGCACCTGCACCGGGCTGGTGTGCGTGCGCAACACCACGTCGTCATCGATATAGAAGGTGTCTTGCATGTCGCGCGCGGGGTGCTCGCGCGGCATGTTGAGCGCCTCGAAGTTGTACCAGTCGTGCTCGATCTCGGGCCCTTCGGCGCGCATGAAGCCGAGCGAGCCGAGTACGTCGAGGATGTCGTCGGCGGTCATGGTCAGCGGGTGCCGCTTGCCACGCAGCGAGCGCCGGCCGGGCAAGGTCACGTCCCAGCGCTCGGCCAGCTCCGCCTCGCGCAGCGCCGCCTCGATGCGCTCCTTGTGGTCGTCGTACGCCTTGCGCAAACGGGCGTCGGCCTCGTTCACGAGCTTGCCGGCCTGCTTCTTGTCGTCGACCGTGGCGAGCTGCCCCACGCTCTTCTTCGCCTGGGTGAGGAAGCCCTTTTGCCCAAGGTAGTGCACGCGGCTGTGCTCGAGCTCGTCGGCGGTCGTGGCCGCGCCCAGCGCGCTCAGCGCCTGGTCGACGCTGCGCTGGAGGATCTGTTCGATCTCGGCGAGGGTCACGGGGCCGTCCTTACAGCGGAGACCAGTTGCGTTGATGGTCGCCGGTCACGTTCATGGCAACGGGTCCACGCTGTAACACAGATCGCGGCGCCCTCCTCGTCGTCCGAGGAGCGCGCCGCGATCCCCTCGAACAGCTCAGGTCTTGACGAAGGTGACGACCGACGCGAACGCCGCCGGGTCGCTCACCGCCAAGAAGGCGAGCACGCGGCGGTCGAGCCCCACGTTCTTCTTCTTGAGCGCCGCAATGAAGGTGCTGTAGCTCATGCCGAGCGGCCGCACGGCAGCGTTGATGCGCACGGTCCACAGCTTGCGGAAGTCGCGCTTGTTGACCTTGCGATCGCGGAACGCGAAGGCGAGCGCGCGCTCGACCGTCTCGTTGGCGATGTAGAACATGGTGCGGCGGGTCCCGTAGTACCCCTTCGCCATCTTGAGGACGCGCTTGTGACGACGACGCGTCTTCGGTCCACCCTTCACACGAGCCATGACGTACTCCGAAGCAAAAAAAAGAAGCGTTCGATCCAGCGTGCGCCAGCGGCGCGGCTGTTGGCCCGGGAGCGCGAAGCGGCAATCACCCTTCGGTGAGTGTCACCCGCGCCCGTGCCACGATTCAGAGGTAGGGGATGAGCCGGTTCACCAGGCGCTGATCGCCCTTCGACATCGTGCGCGAGGCCTTGAGCTTGCGGTTGTGCTTGCGGCTCTTGTTCGAGAGGCCGTGGCGGTGACCCTCGGGCGAGTAGACCACCAAGCCGGTACCGGTCTTCTTGAAGCGCTTGGCGGCGGCGCGGTTGGTCTTCATCTTCGGGTTCTTGCGCTGCTTCTGAGCCATGGGTCACCTGTGGAGCGTCTCACGACGGTCCCGATTCGAGGGAAAGCGGGAGCGCTCCTTGTAGCCGACGGGGCGCCCCTGGCAAGGGGCGCCGGCGCTACTTCTTCGTGTCTGCCGGAGGGGCGGGCGCGCGGGGAGCCTGCGGCGCGTCAGCCACGGTGGCCGGCGCCGTCGCTGCTGTCGCGGTGGCAGTGGGCGCCGTCGCGGGCGTCGCCGCGGGCGTCGTCGCGGGCGTCGCCGCGGGCGTCGTCGCGGGCGTCGTTGCGCCGGTCGCCGGCGGCGGCGGCGGCGGCGGCATGGGCACCACCGCGGGGAACATGGTCTTCTTCTGCCCGGGCTTGGCGGGCGCCACCACCATGAACATCGAGCGGCCCTCCATGCGGGGCGCCAGCTCGATCATGGCGACGTCGCCGATGGCCTCGGCCACGCGCTTGAGCACGTCGTGCCCGATCTCGGGGTGCACGATCTCGCGGCCGCGGAACATGATGGTGACCTTGGCCTTGTCGCCCTCACCGAGGAACTCGCGCAGGTGGCGCACCTTGGTGTCGAAGTCGTGCTTGCCCGTCTTGGGACGGAACTTGACCTCTTTGACCTCGATGACCTTCTGGTTGTGCTTCTGCTCGGCGGCCTTGCGCTTCTGCTGATACTTGAACTTGCCGTAGTCCATGATCTTGCAGACCGGCGGCCGAGCCATCGGCTGCACTTCCACGAGATCGAGGCCCTTCTCCTCGGCGCGGCGCATGGCCTCCTCGGTGGGCAGGATGCCGAGCTGCGCGCCGTCGTCGGCGATGACGCGCACCTCGCGGACACGGATGCGGCGGTTGACGCGCGGCTCGCTCGGGCGGTCGTCGCGCGGGCCGCGCGGGCCGCCACCGCCGAAGCCAGGACGATCGCCGGGCGGACCACCGCCTTGGAAGCCACCGGGGCGCGGGCCTGAGCCGAAAGGCGGGCGATCACCAAAGGGACGAGGGGGTCCGGGGGCAGCCGGGGGCGGTGAAGAGTCGCGGTACGCCAGAACGAAGTCCTCCGATGCGGGTGCTCCCCGCGGGCAGAGAGAGGCAATGCCAACACCGCCGACGGAGCGCAAGGGGTGTGGGCATGGGGCGCGGTGCACCACCGCACAAAACACCACGGCGGCCCCCGCTCGCCCTCGCGATACGGGTGCCGCCGTGGCGCGCCCGTCGTCACGCGACGGGCGTCAGGGTCAGCGCGTTGCTACTCGCACACGCCCGCGCTCGCCTCGCCGGCGTGGGGGCAGTGCGTGGTCGCACCGGCCGCGTCGTCGATGGCAAAGCTCAGGTGGTACAGGCGGCACTGCACGGTGTCGCCAGCGGCGTCGCCGACGGTGCCGGTGGTGGCGAAGGCGCTGCACGCGGTCTGGCAGGCGCCGGTGTTCGCGTACTGCTGGTTGGTGCCGGTGCACAGGTTCTGGATGTTCCGGCAGTAGGACTCGCACCAGGTACCGCACACACCGCCGCCGCCGAGGCCGCCGTGCGCGCAGTGCGAGTCATTGTTGGCGGCGGTGGCGTGGTAGAGGCGGCAGTACGCGGTGTCGCCCGCCTGATCGGTGGTCGCGCCCTTCGGCATGCCGCCGCAGGCTGCGAGGCACTTGTCGCGGCTGGCGTAGGCCTCGTTGGCGTCGCCGGTGCAGTTCGCGATGTGCTCGTCGCAGTAGTCCTCGCAGTAGCCGTCGTACTGCGCGCCCTCGGAGATCCAGCGGTAGAGCAGCTGGTAACGCGGGTCGGCGGCGTTCTGGAAGATCTTGGTCGGGTGGGCCTCGCCGCTCGCCTCGAGCGGGTTCGTCAAGAGCAGGCTGCGCTCGGGGTAGCCCTGCTGGTTCACGCGGCGGGTCTCTCCGGTGCTGCCACCGGCGACGGCAGCCTCGACCGTGAGCTCGTTGTACATCTCCTGGGCGCCGACATCGAGCTGGAGCGCTGCGCTCGCGGCGCCCGCGTGGCACGACGAGCAGCCGATGCCGCCGGCGCCGCTCGCGTTGCCGAGCAGCGGCTTCACCTGCGCCACGAAGCTCACGCGCGAGCCCACGGCGAAGCGCGTAGCGCCCTCCTCGATCCACTTCAGGATCAGCTTGTAGGCGGCGTCGTTGGTGCTGCCCCAGGCGAAGATCGGGTGGGCGGTGGCCGGGTAGAGCGGCTTGGTCAAGAGCGTGCTCGTCGCAGGCGTGGTGAGGTTCACGCGCGCCGGGTGGTTGGCGGGGTCGAGCGACTGGTAGGCCACGTCGGCGCCGCCCCACAGGTTGAGGCCACCGGCCGGCGTCGCGCCACCTTGGTTGGTGTGGCAGCCCTGGCAGCCGTAGCCGCCGTCGCTGGTGGGCAGGAAGAGCGGGTAGATCTGGCCGTCGAAGGCGACGGTACCAACGCCCGGAGGCACGTTGCCCGTCTCCTGCAGGTTCGCCCAGGTCACCGCCGGCGTGCCGCGGTAGGCGGCCGTGTGCGTGGGGCCGTAGTACTTCGCGGCGTCGCCGGTGCCCGTGCTGGCCGCGAGCTCGATGTGCATGGACGCCGGGTCGGCGACACCGGCCGGCATCTCGACGTAGACCACGAACAGGCCCGCGCCCTGCGAGGTGCTGTTGTTGCCCGCCGAGCCGTTGGCGTTCAGGAAGTAGGGGCCCATCTTGCGCCAATCGACGTTGTCGTCGCCGCCGGTGACCTGGATGTCGCTCGCCGACATGCCAGCCACGGCGTTGCCGGTCTCATCGAGGATCTGGCCCACCACCACCGAGTAGAAGCACTGCTTGGTCGCATCGTACTGGCAGGTGAACTGCGTGGTCGGGTCGGTGCCGCCGAGGTACTGCGTGTTGACGTTGCCCATCCACGTTCCGCCGGCGCTCACCAGGCCGACGCCGGTAAGGTCCGTGGAGCCCACCGACACCGCTTGGTAGGTGGCCTGGTTGCCCGCCGCGGTGACCGCGAGGATGACCTGACCGTTGGCCGGCACGTTGGCGAGGGTGTAGTTGCCGCCAGCCGCCGTGGTCGCGGGGGTGACGCCCTGCGCGCCGTAGGCGACCACGGTGGCCCCCACCACGCCGGTGTGCGTGCCGTCCAGGTGGCTCGCGAGCTCGTGCACGGCACCGCTGACGTCGACGTTCTGCGCGGGCGGGGCCGGGTCTTCGCACACGCCCACGCTGGCCTCACCGGCGTGCGGGCAGTGCGTGGCCGCGTCGGCCGCGGCCGGGTAGGAGCCGTGGAAGGTACGGCACTGCACGTTGTCGCCGGCGGTGGCGAAGTTGGAGCCTTCGGGGAAGCCGCCGCACGCGGTCGCGCAGGCGGTCGCGTCGGAATACTGCTGGTTGCCACCGGTGCAGTTGCCCTGCACCTGGTCGCAGTAGCCCTCGCAGTAGGTGCCGCACACGTCGCCACCGTTGGCCGAGGCGTGCGCGCAGTGCGTGGGGTCGATCTTGGCGGCGCCGGCGCCGTGGTAGGCGCGGCACTGCACGCTGTTGCCGCTGTTGGCGTCCCAAGCGCCGTCCGCCGGCATGTTGTTGCACGTCGCCACGCAGGCGTCGCGGTCGGGGTAGAGCTGCGTCGAGTCGCGGCAGTTGGCCATCACCTGGTCGCAGTACGCGTCGCAGGCGTCGGTGCCGCAAGCGCCACCGCCGATGATGCCGGCGTGCTCACAGTGCGAGGCGTCGCCCGCCGCGGCCTGCGCGTGGAAGGTGCGGCACTGCACGGTGTTGCCGTCGGCCGCGTTGATGGCGCCGTCGGAGGGGTAGGCGGAGCAGGTGGCGAGGCAGGTGGGCACGTCGGTGCCAAAGCCGTCGCCGCAGCTCTCGGTCATGTAACGGCAGTACACCTCGCAGTTGGTGCCGCACACGCCGCCGCCCTGCGACGAGGCGTGGGCGCAGTGCGTGGCGTCGTCGACCGCGGCGCCCGAATGGAACAAGCGGCACTGCAGCGTGTCGCCGTCAGCGTCGCCGTCGGCGCCCGTGGTGGGGAAGAGCGCGCAGGCCGCGAGGCAGGCCGCCTCGTCGTCGTAGATCTGGTTGTCGCCGGTACAGCCGGCCATCACGTTCGTGCAGTAGGCAGCGCAGCCCTCGCCGGGCTCTGGCTCTGGCTCGCAGCCCTCGCAGCCGACCAGACCAAGAGCGGCAGCGGCCGCGAGGAGCGCGGTCGCGCAATAACGCCAATACGAATACATGCTTCCCTCCAACGTTACGTTTTTCATGCGGGTTCTCGAGCGGTTCTCAGCAGTGGTGTCGAGGTGATCGATGCAGCGGTGAGCTTGCGTCTGGGGACCGACATCGACCGCGACGCGCAGCCGACCGAGACGCTCGGCAGTAAAGCACACGCCCAGGGGCGTCCGCCATGTCAATCCTCCAGATCGCCGCACCATAGCTCGGCTCCGATCGGAGGTGGTAGCCTACCTGTGGGTCGACGTCTGACCGGCTCGTTGACGTGACGCCCTGCGTCTCAGCCCTCGCCGCCGCACACGTCGTCACTGTCGAAGGAGCAGGAGAGCAGCTCCCCCTCGAAGGCGCCGTTGAGCGTCTTGCCGTTCGTGAATGTCGTCGAGAACTCGCCGGCGGTGGTCGCGCCCACGGTGGCCGCCGCCGTGAAGGAAACCTGGCCCTCGCGCAAGTCTGGAAAGGGATCGTCGGCGGCGGTGATGCGCTGCATGACGTCGACCGCGGGATCGAGGGTGATGACCTCCTCGACCACCACGCCCCCCTCCGGTTGGGCGAACACGAGCTTGGCCACCGTGTCGACGCCCGTGGAGCCGTCCTCGGCGAGCTGCTTGAAGTAGGCGACCTGGAAGGTCTCTTGATCGGGGAAGAAGCGCACCTCCACCGTGTCGAAGGCGAGGTCGTGTGACTCCTTGACGGAACCGTCCAAGAAGTTGGCCGGCGGTGGGCAGCCAGTGGCGAAGAGCAGCGCGCCCGCGATGGCGACGAGCTTTGTGGTCATGGGTGCCTCGATGTTCGGATGCTGTACTACTGTTTCCGGAAGCGCTGCACCACGATGCGCGCGGAGGATGCGTTGAACGACATCACTACCACGGTGTCGTCGGCCGCGATGGCCATGTCGACGTTTTTGCCATCGACGTCCTCGTCATCGAAGGTGAAGGTCTTGCGCACGAAGGGCCCGCCTTGCTCGCGCATCGCAATGCGCACGCCGTCCTCGGCTTGTGAGCAGAAGTCCGAGCCGTCGTCGCGATCCTTGCAGTGCGAATAGGCGGCGACCAAGGTGCCATCGGAGAGGAACGCGATGGCCGGGTCCTTGCCGGTGTTGGACGTCTGCTCGATGGCCACCGGCGTCCACGACGCGCCGTTGTCGACGCTGGTGTAGAGGAAGAGCTGCTCGAGCCCGTCGTCGCGCCAGGCGATGGCGAAGCCGCTGCCCGCGCGGTAGGCGGTGGCGATGCGTCCGGAGCTCGACCCCTCCTCGAGGATCAAGACCTCGCTCCAGCTGCCGTCTTCTTGCTGGGTGCTGGCGTAGATGCCCTCGTCGATGATGTAGTCGTTGGACGTGTCGTCGGGGTCGACCACGCGCGCGTTGCCGATGGTGGCGTAGGCCGTCATGGCGCGCCCCTCGTCGGTCATGGTCACGGTGTTGGAGTAGCCCGAGCCCGAGTCGGTGGCCACGCTCTCGAGGGTGAGCCCGCCGGAGTTGCCAAGCCCGATCTCGAGGTCGGCCTTGTAGATGTCGGTCTCGCCGAAGCCGAAGTGCTGATCGACGTAGGTCATGGCGAGCTGCCCGCTGGCGTTGATGGCGAGGCCAGGGTTGAGGCCCACGCAGTCTCCTTCGCCACACACGGGCTGGAAGATGGCGCGGCAGGGCGTGGGCGACGAGCCGCCGTCGGTGGCCACGGTCGAGAGCGTGAAGGTGTCGCCGTTCTCCACCGCCAAGCGGCTGTCGCACGCCTCGCATGCGCCCACCGCCACCGCGCCACCGGTGTAGCCGATGATGAGCGCGCCCGAGGTGGGGTCGGCCACCATGTCGACGAAGGGCGAGCGCAAGGGCGCCGTGCTGTCGACGACGCGCGTGCGGAAGGTGCCGTCTGCCTGCTCGTCCACCACCAGCACGTCCCACGCGTCGACGAAGGGCGCGCCGCCGAAGCTGTCCTCGCACTCCACCTGCGGCGCCGACGACGAGGCGCGCCCGTAGGCGACCGCGAAGCGGCCGTCGGGCCGCACGGCCAGCGCGAAGCCCGAGGGGATCGAGACGTCGACGTCGGTGTCGACGAGGTGCGTCTCGAGCAGCACCATTTCGGGGCCTGCCTCGCCCTCGCCCTCACCTTCTTCCCCTTCGCCCTCCGCCTCTCCTTCCTGGGTTGGGCAGCCGACCAGGGCCGCGGCGGCCAGAGCGGTGCACGAGACAGCGAGCGAGAGCGTAGGTAGTGCGCGCATGGTGGTCTTGTACCATGCAAGGGCGACGCCCTTCGCTCGTGCACCGCCGTGCTCAGCGTGGAGCTCGGCGTGCGCGCAGCCGGCCGCGCGTACCCACAGCGGCGCACGCTGTGCGCTGTCTCGCAAGCGGCCCGCAGGTGACTGGACTCCACAGTCGTGACGTAGAGTGGACTCCCCAACCGGCTGCGCGAATGGCGACTGAACTCCCCAATCCTGGCGACACGAACGCGGCCTTCACGCGTAACCGGTTGTTTTTCCATGATGTCGATGCGGCGGCCGCAGTTGGCCCGCTTCTCGCTTATGTGTGGTCCGCCAAGAGGAGGCAACAGATGCAAAAGATCGTCTTCACCGTATTTGCGACCTTGACGCTGTCACTGACGGCGTTCGCCCAGGACAATGGTGAGTGCACCGGCGGCCTGTGCGGTACCCCCGACACCAGCGGCGGCGGCTGTGGCTGCGGCTGCGGCTGCTCGATCCTGATCGCCTTCACGGACCAGGGCGACACCTACCAGTACGCCGACGACTTCGACGACGACGGCATGGAGGACGACTTCGACAACTGTCCGTTCATGTTCAACCCGACCCAGGCCGACGGCGACGGCGACGTGCGCGGCGACGAGTGCGACAACTGCCCGAGCGCGTCCAACTTCGACCTCGCCGACTCGGACGCGGACGGCGATGGCGACGCCTGCGATGGCGACGCCGACAACGACCAGGTGCTGAACCTCGAAGACAACTGCATCTACGTGCCAAACCCGGTGGGCGAGGACTTCGACACGGACGGCATTGGCAACGCGTGCGACCTCAACGACGACGCTGATGACTGCGAGGACGCCATCGACAACTGCCCGCTGCGCTTCGAGGCGAGCTGCAGCGGCGCGCGCTCGCTCGACGCCACCTGCTTCCCCGACCAAGACCGCGACCTCATCGACGACGCGCTCGATAACTGCATCGCGATGCCGAACGTGGGCCAGGGCGACAGCGACGCGGACGGCACCGGCGACGAGTGCGACAACGACCGCGACAACGACGGCATCGACAACACCTTCGACAACTGCATCAACCTGCCGAACGGCGCTCAGGGCGACGTGGACCACGACTTCCTCGGCGACGCCTGTGACGACCGCCTCTGCTTCGTCATCACCGACAGCGAGAGCTGCCTCGACCCGGCCGACCCCTTCGCCGTGCACGCCGGCAAGCCCCGCGCGGTCGAGACCGGCAGCGGCATCGAGCTGCCTGTGTTCGCCAACCGCTTCGACACCCCGATCAAGTACACCTGGACCGTGGTGGAGCAGCCCGCCGATGGCGAGTACAGCATCGTGAACCCCGTGGGCTCGGTCAGCTTCTCCGGTCAGAGCCCGCAGTACCGCTACGAGGACGACAAGCGTGCGGAGTTCTCGGCCCGTGTGCCCGGCGACTACGTCCTCGAGCTGCGCGGCGAGCTCGTGTGGCCCGACGCCGACTACCCGGACGCGAAGGCTGGCAACGGCCGCGTGACGGTGAGCGTGACCGGTGAGGCCCTGCCCTCCTTCGGCTGCGGCGCGATGCCCGGCAGCACGGCCGCCGCCGGCGTGCTCCTCGGCCTCCTCGCCCTCGTGCGCCGCCGGCGCTAGGCGAGAGCGCCTCCTCGGCAGCGAGGCCCCCGCGAGGGGGCCTCGTTTTTTTCGGCGGGTGCACCGACGGTCGCCATCGGGGCCCGGCATTGAACGTGCACAGAATTCGCGCGCGTCGGTCCGTGGTACACTCTGTTCGTCCTCGTGGGGAGGCACCCATGCGTTTGCTCGTCCGCGCTGCCCTGCTCTTGCCGCTCGCGCTCTTGCCCTCGCAAGGGTGCACCAACCAGAAGCTCATACCCGTGACGGAGCCCGAGCCCGACGCGGTCGATGATCTCCTCGAGATCGAGACGCACTTTTGCACGCGGCCGTCGGCGGACATCACCTTCCCCGTCAAGCTGCTGCTGGTCGTCGACACCTCGGGCTCGATGCAGTTCACCGATCAGCCGGGCCTGCGGGTCAACGCCGTGCGCGAGCTGATGAGCGCGCTGGCCACGCAAGAGGACGTGCTGGTGGCCACCATGGGCTTTGGCTCCAACATCTACCTCGATCCGCCCATCGCCGATCCCGCGTCGGACCCCATGTTCATCCCGGCCGCCGACTGGCAAGAGCCGCCCTTCCTGCAGCTCAAGGACGTCGCCACCGACTACCACGGCGCCTGGTCGGCGGTGCAGCAGCACCTGCTCATCGACATGCTGCGCACCGCGCCCGCCGAGCGCGCGCGCACCAAGTACATCGTCATCTTCTTCTCCGACGGCGCCCCCGACCCGCGCTGCTGCTCCAGCGCCGACGAGACCGTGGGCACGCTCGGCGCGAACCCCTACAACTGTCCCCTCGAGGCATGGGAGGCGCCGCAGGCGGGCCGCCGCTACTGCGAGGACGAGAGCGAGCTCGACCTGTGCAACGAGTCCGACTTCCTCGACCAGTTCCAAGACAACGTGGCCGACGTGGTGTCGGGCCAGTCGCCGGCGGGCAGCACCATGCCCACGCCCAACTACGGCGACGACGTGCTGTCGGCGCTCAACGATCTCGAGCTCGAGGGCAACTACAACCGCACCTACCAGATCGAAGGCCTGGTGGAGGACATCGTCGAGCTCGGTGAGGAGTTCGGCGTAGGTCAACTGCAGATCAACACAGCCCTGCTCTTCGACTCGGCGCTGCCCGACGCGGTCAAGGAGATCTACCGCCTCAACAAGTGCCGCTCCGAGAGCCTGCTCATGAGCCTGGCGGCAATCGGCGGCGGGCAATACCGTGACTTCGAGGGCTCCGGCGAGATCGACTTCCTGTCGTTCAACTTCACCTCGCTCAAGTCGGGCTATTCGCTGGTGTCGATGTACGCGACCAACCTGAACGCCCTGGCGCCCGGCGGTGACCCGACGGTGGTCGAGTACCGCGCCGACTCCGACGCCGACGGTCTCGATGACGAGACGGAGTACCTGCTCGGCACCAGCGCCGTCGTCGCCGACAGCGACCGGCTCGAGGAGCCCTTGCGCGCCGACCTCATCGACCAGGACGTCGACGGCTTCGACGACGCCAACGCCGCGCTCGATCCCGACCCCAGCGACCCGTGCAATCCGAACCCCGCGAGCGCGGCCTGCACCGGCTTGCCGGGCGACGGCTGGGAAGATGGCCTCGAGCAGGCGCGCGCCAACATCGGCTTCGAGCCGCGCTACACGGGCCTGCCGCTCGACAACTGCCCGATGTTCGACCCCACCGGCGTCGATCGCGAGGATGACGACGGTGACGGGCTCAATGGCTGCGAAGAGTTCATCGTCGATACCAACCCGAAGGTGGCCGACAGCGACGGCGACACCTTGCCCGACGGCATCGAGGTGCGCCTGGGGCTCGACCCCCTGGAGAACGAGGCCGGGCGCGACGACGACTTCGACGGCGTGCAGAACACCGACGAGGTGCGCAAGGGCACCGACCCGCTGGTGCCCGACGCTGACCGCGAGGAGGACGCGGTGCGCTACGAGCTCATCGAAGAGGGCCAGACCGAGGACGGGCGTACCTGCTTCACCAGCATCACGCGCGGCCTGCACCTCGCATCGACGGCCCCGCGGCGTGTCCAAGGACGCCGCGGCTACAACGACATCGCGGTGTGGATCGCGGAGGCGCCCGCCGAGAACCCCACGGGGCGCATGGAGATGCGCGTGGCCTGTGTGCGCGTGCAGTACGCGGCGCCGAGCTTCAAGGATCCGGCCACGGGCAAGCTCATCATCGAGAACGACGCCTTCTACGACCTGTCCGACCCCGACGTGCAGCTCGCCATTGCGCCGCCGCCGTCGGCCGACAACCTGCTCTACTATGGGCAGGCCTTCCATCTGTCGGGCGCGCGCGACGCCAACGGCCAGCCCTTCTGCAAGAACCTCGAGGTGCGCTGATGAGGATCCTGCCCTTCGCCACGGCCGCGCTGGTGGCGAGCGCGTGCACCGACGCGCAGCTCGAGCCGGTGCCACCTCCCGAGGTCGAGCGCGCCGACAACAAGCTGCAGGTGAGCGGCAGCTTCTGCACCACCGATCCCGACGAGCTCGACTTCCCGGTCAAGCTCTACTTCCTCATCGACACCAGCCAGTCGATGAACGCCACCGACCCGAACCTCACGCGGCTCGACGCGGTGCTCGACGTCATCGACCTGACGCTCAACCAGCCCGGCGTCGAGATCGCCATCCAGGTGTTCGGCGCCGGCAACCGCGTGCTCACCGAGCACTGCGCCACGTACAACCCGAACACCGACTGCATGCCTGGCTTCATGCCGCCAGCCGAGGCGCTCACGCGCGTGGGCGACGTCGCGTTCGCCGGCGGCACCACCGACTTCGTGCTGGCGTTGCAGACCGCCGTCAGCACCCTGGCCACCGACCTGGCCCTGCAAGCGCCAGACGATTTGCGCAACGCCCGCTACGTGATGTTCTTCCTCTCCGACGGCATCCCCGACAACGACAGCCGCTTCGATCCCGTCGACACCTGCGAGGACGCCGCCTACTGGGAGATGACCGGCGAACCGCCCAATATGTCCGTCGACGTGGTCGATGACGTCGACATCCTGATTCAGCAGTTCCTCGACCTGGCCGAGCAGTACGACGTGCGCGAGCTGTCGTTCAACGCGGCGTTTGCCGCGGCACCGGACACTGCCACGGAGGTGAAGGCCTGCGGGTCCACCTTCATGCGCGGCATGTCCAAGAAGGGCCAAGGCGTCTATCGCGACTTCTCCTCGGGCGAAGCCATCAACTTCCTGTTCGTCGACTTCACCTCGTTCAAGCGCGTCTTCGCCATGAAGAACTTCACGGCCAACAACATCAACGCGCGCCCGTTTTCGGCGGCGCTGGGCGTGGACCCGCGCGTGCGCTCCGACGATCCCACCCTCGCCTTCGGCATCATCGACTCCGACGGCGATGGCATCAGCGATCAAGTCGAGGACCTGGCAGGACTGGATCCGCAGCAGCAAGACACCGACGGCGACGGCTTCTCCGACCTGCTCGAGCACACCCTCAAGACCTCGGGTCTCGACGCCCTCGATCCCACCGACGCCGACTGCGCCGGTGACACCGACCGGCTCGACACCGACGGTGACGGCTTGCGTGACTGCGAGGAGATCTTCTTCGGCGTGCTGAAGGACTTCTACGACAGCGACAACGACGGCTTCGGCGACGGCATCGAGATCCTCTACGGCAGTAACCCGAGCCTCCCCGACACCTTCCTCGACGTGGATTTCGACGGCGTCAACAACTCCGGCGAGATGCGCGCGCACTCGCGCGTCGACACTGACGACGTCGTGGAGCTATCGGAGCACGCGTACCGGTACAAGGTGGCCGAGCTCGGGCTCGAGGGATCCACCATGTGCTATGAGTTCAACGTGTCAAACATCGCGCTGGCCACCACGACCGGCGCCGAGGCCCCCGTGCCCGACGCTGCCGGTAACGTCCAAGCGTCGGGGCTCGGCGGCGGCCAGATGTCCTTGGCCGAGAACCGCATCATCTTCGAGGTCACCGAGAACCCCTTCGACATGCCAAGCGAGCCTGGCGTGGCACGCCTGGCCTGCGCGCGCGCGCGCTTCGACGCCACCAGGCGTCTCAAGGACCCCGCCAACGGCAAGATGATCCTGCCGCGCGAGGCGTTCAAACCCGCAACCGAGTTCGATCCCGCCGTCGACTGCATCGACCCCTGAGAGGTCCATTCATGGTTATGAACATGCTCAAGGGCGCGCTCGCTGCCTGCGCGCTCGTCACGTTGGCCGGCTCCACCTGCGAAGGGATCCCCGAGGAGATCTGCAACAACGGCCTCGACGACGACGAGAACGGCGCCGCCGATTGCGACGACGAGGTCTGCGTCAACGACACCGCGTGCGCCGTGGTCGGGCAGTGCGAGGTCGACCTGAACTTCCCTCGTCGCGACCCGAGCACCGCGGGCGCGCTCGAGTTCGGCGCCGAGGTCACCGGCACGCTCTGCCCCGCCTACGACGACGACGGCTACCTGTTGAGCATCAGCAACCCCGGCACGGTCATCCAGGTCAGCCTCTCGATGGACACCTTCATCACCTCGGTGGAGCCGGCCTACTCGGTGCTGCGCCTGTCCGAGATCCCGTGCAGCGTGGAGGCCGAAGACGCCCAGGTGGCGGTCGAGTGCGGCGGACCCGCAGCGTGCATCGCGGGCACCTGCGTCTTCTCCGCGGTCGGCAAGACCCGCGACCCCGACAAGGCCCAAGACGATCCGCTGCAAGGGGTGCCCGTCGACTTCGCCGCCGCCAGCTACCTCGAGCTGGCCGGCACCTACCTCTTGGTGGTCGAGGATGGCCTCAACCTGAGCGCCGAGGCCTTCGACAACGTCAACCCCTACACCCTCACGGTCACGGCGGTCGACGAGCCCGATGCCAACGAGCCCAACAACTCGGCTGCAACCGCCACCGTGGTGGTGTCGGGGGCGAGCGCGCAGGGCATCATCGCCACCGCGCGCGACGTCGACTGGTACGCCATCGACGCGACTGGCGACGGCGAGATCGTCGACGTGCAGCTCACCGCGCCGGCCGAGAGCGGCATCGAGTACGAGATCACGCTGTTCGCGGCCGATCGCATCACCGAGCTGCAGGCGACGAGCTTCGCCGAGGGCGCCACCGCTGGCACGCTGGAGGCGCGCGTGCGCAAGTCGACCACCGTCAACTTCAGCGCCGAGACCATCTCCGAGCTGAACGCGCAAGGGCTGCCCCTCGACCGCTTCTACTTGCGCATCAAAGACGGTGGCACTGACGGCGACACCGACGCCACCCTCGACACCGCGCTCGGGCAATACACGCTCGACGTCACCGTGCTCGCCGACCCCGACAGCCACGAGTCAGGCACGGCCAACGAGACGACGGCGACCGCTGTGGCAATGACCAGCGGCGCCACCCTCGACGCCTCGCTCGCCGCCTTCGCCGACACCGACCTCTACCGCGTCAACCCCAGCGCCACCGTCGGCGATCCCGACGTGCTCATCGTCGAGCTGCAATTCGACGGTACCTTCGACGACGACTTCCAGCCGCAGGTGCGCATCATCAGCACCGATCCCGAGGAGAACACGCGTGCCTGCCAGAGCGGCGCCTGTGGCCAAGGGCAGGAGTGCTTGCCCGACAACACGTGTGGCGAGGTGCGCATGCAGCGCTTCGTGGCGCAGAGCCCCTTCCGGCTGGCCTACCCGCTGCGCAACAACCGTGTGCACTACATCAGCGTCAACGAATTCAACGACGACGGCTTCCAGGAGAGCGGCGGCTACAGCATCAACGTCACCATCTCGGACGACACCGACCCGGGCGAGGCGGGCGACAACGTGCTCGTCCCCAACCTCGAGTCGGCCGGGTACCAGACCAACGAAAACAACTGGACCCTCGACCGGCTCATCCAGGAGTCGAAGCCGCGCGCCCGCGCCGTCGACACGGGCTTCCTGCCCGTCTGCGCCGCGGTCGGGGCGACCACCGGCTGCCTCGACATCGAGCCCGTGCCCTTCCCCGTGGGCTTCGGGTTTCCCGAAGACCAGGTCGACTGCGACGATGCCGAGGCAGGCCCGCAGACCGTGGCCTTGAGTGGCCGCCTCACCTACGAGGGTGACCGTGACTTCTTCCTGCTGCAGAACTTCCCCGAGAAGGGCTACTTCGGCATCCAGGTCGACTACAGCATCAGCGGTGCCACACCGAACGAGCTGGCCATCTTCGTCCACAGCGACTACGGCCTGATCGCCAGCACGCTGCGCGCCACCCAAGGCGTCTACTGCGGCGAGCTCGCCTGCAACGCCAACGGCTGCGGCCCCGAGGTTTGCGATGATGACGAGGTGTGCGTCGACGAGCGCTGCTGGTCGGATGGGCCGTCGAACAGCGGCGGGTCCTTCCAGTTCGGCCCCAGCGGCCCCCAGCAAGAGTGCATCGTCGAGGGCCCGCAGAACGACGCCCCCATCTATATCCAGGTCGTCGACAACGGGCTCAACGACTTCGACCTGAACACCTCCTACACGCTGAATGTGACCATCACCTGCGGCTGCCCCGGCCCATGCGACAACGGGCAGGACTACTGCCAAGACGGATAGCGCGCCGGCCTCGACGTTGCCCCGCGGGCGCCGCGGGGTGTAGACCATGCAGCCGGAGGTCGCATGTCGCGCGCGTTGTTCGTTCCCTTTGCTCTCCTCGTACCGTTCTCGCTCTGTTCCTGTCCCACCGGGATTCCAAGTGAGCTGCGCCCTCTGACCGAAGCGATCGTGCTGCTCCCGTCGCTGGCGCAGTGCACGACCGCCACCGCGGCCACCGACTGCGGCACGGGCAACGCGTGCGACCGGGTCTCCGGCGCCACGCAACTCTGCCACGACCCCACGCCGCAAGCCGCGACCGTGTTCTCTGTGCGCAACGTCGGCGAGAAGGTGGTGAACATCTCGAGCGTTTCCTTCACGGGCACCGACGCCGCCGCCTTCACCGACGCGGAGGCGGACCTCACGGAGCTCTATCTCGACAACGTTGCGTCCGTGCGTTTCAACTACCTCACCGCGGACATCCTCGCCCCGCTCAGCGCCACGATGGTCATCGCCAGCGACGCCGAGGTCAACCCGAGCCTCGAGATACCGGTCTCCACGGTTGCGTTCGACGACGGGACCTGAGGGTTCGGTCGACGAGAGCCTACTCGTCGTCCTTCTTGCCCTTGAGATCGAGGTTGTGCTTCTTCGCTAGTGTGTAGAGGTGCTTGCGGTCGATGCCGGCGATTCGTGCCATCGCCGACGCGTTGCCCCCCACGCGCGTCAAGAGTCGGCGGAAGTATTCCGCCTCGAAGGTCTCGAGCAGCTTCTCCTTGGCGTCCTTGAATGGCAGCGTGCAGTCGGCGCGGAGCGGCACCGCGCCGTCGGCCGCCACGGGCATGGGCGCGGTGCCGTCGTCCATGGTCGCCGGGCTGGTGCGCGGCACCGCGGGCGCGAACACGTGGGCGGGCGTGGGTGGCGACGCCATCGGCGTGGCGGCCAGCGCCGGCGGCGACACGTGCGCTGCCGGCTCGACGGGGAGCGCGACCATGGGCTTGGTCCCGTCGGGGAACACGGTGGGCCCGAGCATCTCCGCCAGATCGCCGTCGAGATAGATGGCGCGCTCGATGACGTTACGTAGCTCGCGCACGTTGCCCGGGAAGGGGTGCGCCATGAGCCGCTCGTTCACGCGTGGCGTGAAGCGCGACAAGAGCTTGTCGCCGTCTTTGATGGAGCGCGCGAACGCCTGCGCGAGCATGGGGATGTCTTCCTTGCGTTCACGCAAGGGCGGCAACGGGATCGTGAACACCGCCAGGCGAAAGTAGAGGTCCTCGCGGAAGCGCTTGGCCTCTACCTCGCGCCACAGGTCATGACGTGACGCGGCGATGATGCGCACGTCGAGCTTGATGGACTCGTTGCCACCAACCCGACGCACCTCGCGCTCCTCGAGCACGCGCAGCAGGCGCGGTTGCAGGTCGAGCCGCAGATCGACGAGCTCGTCGATGAAGAGCGTGCCGCCGTTGGCGCGCTCGAGCGCGCCGCGCCGCAGGGAGCTGGCGCCGGTGAACGCGCCCTTCTCGTGGCCGAACAGCTCGCTCTCGATCAGGTTCTCGGCGATGGCCCCGCAGTCCACGGTGACGAAGGGGCCGCTCCGCCGCGGGCTCGCGTCGTGGATGGCCTGCGCCACCGCGCTCTTGCCGCAGCCGGTCTCGCCGAAGATGACCACGGTGGCGTCGGTCTTGGCGACACGCTCGAGCATGGTGAAGATCTGGCGCATCTTCATCGAGCGACCGATGAGATGGCCGAAGCGCTCGTCGAGCGAGGGCGCTACGTCGAGCGGCTTGAACAGCGACTCGAAGCGCAGCTGCACTTGCCCGGCGCGCAGCACGATGCCCGGACGCAGGTAGGCCTCGCGGATGCGGAACTGGTCGATCCAGGTGCCGTTGGTCGACTGCAGATCGCGCACGAACACCGCGCCGCCCTGTTGTTCGAGCACGCAGTGCTGGCGGCTCACCGTGGGATCGGTGAGCACCAGATCGCACTCCTCGCCCTTCCCCACCGTGAACTGCGGCTTGTTGACCTCGACAGCCTTGCCCGTGTCGACGCCCGAGAGCACCACGAGCTGGCAGCGTCGCTCGGTGAAGCCGAGATCGAGCCCCCCGGTGCTCGACTGCACCTGCGTGGCGGGTTGACCGGTGAACTCGTGCGGGGGGCGGGGCAACGGCACGGGCCCTACTCTATCCTCATCCTTCAGAGCGCGTTGATCCGCGTACCGTCTCGCAAGAACGCGATCATCTGCTCCGCAGCCTCCACGGCGACGTTCACCTGTGCCTCGTGGGTGGAAGCGCCAAGGTGCGGCGTCACCACCACCTCTTCGCGGCGCAACAGCGGGTGATCGGCCGGCACCGGCTCGGTGGCGAAGACGTCGAGCGCGGCGCCGCGCACCCTGCCGGCCTCGATGGCGCGCAACAGGGCGTCCTCGTCGACCAGCCCGCCGCGGGCGGCGTTGATGATGAGCACGCCCGCCTTCATCTGCGCGAAGGCGGCGTCGTTCAAGATGTTCTTGGTCGACGGCAGGAGCGGCACGTGCATGGTGATGACGTCGGCGCGCGCGAACAGCTCGTTGAGCGCGACCAGCTCGATGCCCATGGCCTTGGCCTTCTCGGGCGTCAGCACGGGATCGAAGCCGATGACCTTCATCTTGAGGCCGATGGCACGATCGACCACGACGGCGCCGATGTTGCCGGTGCCGATGATCCCGAGCGTCTTGCCCGTGATCTCGGTGCCCATGAACTTGGTCTTCTCCCAGACGCCGCGCTTCGTCGTCGCCGAGGCCTCGGGGACCTGGCGCGCCAACGACAGCATGAGCGCGATGGCATGTTCGGCCGCGCTCACCACGTTGCCGCGCGGCGTGTTCTCCACCACGATGCCCTTGGCCTTGCAGGCTGCCACGTCGATGTTGTCGACGCCGATGCCGGCGCGAATGACGATACGTAGGTGCTTCGCATGCTCGAGCAGCGCGGCGTTCACCTTGGTGGCCGAGCGCACGATGAGGCCCTGGTACTGGCCGATGATCTGCTGCTGCTCCTCGGGCTTCAGGCCGGGCTTGTTGTCGAGCACGACGCCCTCGGCGGCGGCCAGGAGCTGCAGGCCCTTCTTGTCGAGCTTGTCGGAGACGAGGACGTGGTGAGACATGGTCGTTCCGTTGTTCGCGTTCAGGCCTTCTTGGCCACGAAGCCGTCCTTCAGGATCTCGCTGGCGGCACCCACGCCCGCGCCGGGCGTGAACGCGGTGTAGCCCTCTTGGCGCAGCACAATCTCAATGGCGCCGAGCACGGTGATGATGTCGAGCTCGTCGTAGTAGCCCAAGTGGGCGACCCGGAAGATCTTGCCCTTCACCGCGTCTTGCCCGCCCGCAATAGTGAGGTTGGCGCGGTTCATCAGGCCCTTGTACACGGCGTCGGGCTTGATCGACGCAGGCTGCAACACGCTGGTGACGCTGTCGGCGGGCGCCTTGGCGAAGAGCGCGAGGCCGAGCGCCTGCGCGCCGGCGCGGGTGGCCGCGGCGAGCCGCTGATGGCGCGCGAACATGCCGGCCAGCCCCTCCTCGTGCATCAGCTTGAGGCTCTCGAGCAGACCCTCGACGAGGGAGACCGCCGGCGTGTAGGCGGTTTGGTTCTGCAGCTGATTCTTCTTCTCTTTGGCGAGGTCAAAGTAATAGCGCGGCAGCTTGGCCTTGGCGTTGCGGGCCCACGCCTTGTCGGACAACGACGTGAACGCCAAACCCGGCGGCAGCATCAGCGCCTTCTGCGAGCCCGTGACAAGCACGTCGATGCCGTCGCGCTCGGGCGCGATGTCCCAGACGCCGAGCGCCGTGATGGCGTCGACGATCATCAAGCAGTCGTCCTTGCCCTTCACGAGCTTCGCGATCTGCTCGTAGGGGTGGCGCACGCCCGTGGACGTCTCCGACGCGCACACCGTCACTGCCTTGGCGTCGGGGTGCTGGTCGAGCGCGTCTTTGACGCGCTGCACGTCGACGGCGTCGCCCCACTCGCAGGGCACCACCACCGCGTTCAGGCCCAAGGCTTTGGCCATGTTCGCCCAGCGCTCGCCGAACTTGCCGCCCGCCACGCACAACACCGTCTCGCCCGGCGAGAACAGCGAGCAGTAGGCGGCCTCGAAGGCGCCGGTGCCCGAGCACGAGAGCGTCAGCACCTCTTGCTGCGTCTGAAACAGCCATTTGAGCCCGTCACGGCACCGCGCGAAGGTCGTCTCGAAGGCCGGCGTGCGGTGGTGCCAGATGGGGTTCGCCATCGCGGTCAGCACGCGCTCGGGCACGGGGGTGGGGCCGGGGGACAAGAGGCGGTACTTCATCGGTGCTCCGTCGACGCCGGTTGATCGCCGTTTGCCGGCCGTTGGTCAAGCTGCGCCCATGAGTGCGGTACAGATCTGCATCAGGTCGCCGTCGCGCCCGAGCACCAGGGCGCGCATGCCTGCGGCGCGCGCGCCTGCTTCATCGGTGTCCGCGCGATCGCCGACATGCGCTGCCTCGATCGGCGCCACGCCGAGCCCGGCACACGCGGCGAGAAACGGCGCAGGCGCCGGCTTGAGCGCGCCCAACTCGTCGGCCGAGATGGTGACCCGCCACGGGAGGTCGTCGAGACCCAGCGCCGCCAACTTGGCGGCGATGCGGCGATCCGAGACCACCCCAAGCATGACGCCGGCCGCAGCAAGCCGCTCGAGCGCGGCGCGCGCTTCGGGGCGCGGGCCCACCCGGCTGAGGGCCCGCACCACATCGCCGTCGAACACCGCGTCGAGGCGCGCGCGCGCCAGCGCCGGCGCCACGTCGAGCCGCTCGCCCACCAGGCGCGCCTCCTCGTCGCGCAGGGCGGCGCCGCTCGCGAAGGCGCGCGCCCGCAGCTCCTCGCGCACCGCTCGACCGACGCGCAACGAGCGCCAGCGCGGAAAGGCGGCCCATAAGATCGGCCAGCGCGCGCGCGCGGCGTCATAGAGCGTGCCGTCGAGGTCGAAGGTGACGGCGCGCGGCATCACGCGCGGCGCTCGGGCGCGCCGGCCACGCGGCAGGGGAGCTCGGCCACCACCTCGGGCGCCGTGCGCTCGAGCCCGAGCGTGATCAGGAGCAGCCCGTCGGGGCTCAGGTGCGGCACCTTGACGTGAGCATCGGGAGCGCCCGCGCTCACGCGCGCCGCGCGGTGCGCCACCACGGCGCCGGCGGGCAAGAGCACGGCGCGGGCGGGCAACAGGCGCAGGCTCGTGCGCTTGGTGTCGTACTCCTCGTTGGCTGCGCGCAGCCCCGCGTCAAAGCGACGCGCCAGCTCCTCGAGGTCCGGGGGCGCAAGCTCGCCGACGTCGACGGCCACGATCCAGCGCGCCCCCTCGGATGAGAGCGTGGGTGCAGCGCAGAAGCCGGCGCCGTGAAAGCCCGCCTTGGCCATGGCGTCGACGACGTGGGCCTCGCCGACCTTCTCGCCCGTCAGCGAGGCCATGGCGCCTGCCTTGTGGCGGAACACCACGAGCGGCGCCTTCCCCACATGGCCGGTGACCTCGACGATGTCGTTCATGTCGTAACGGTAGAGGCCGGCGCCCGTGGTCACGATGACGCCGTAGCGCCGCCCCACTTCGGCCTCGTCGAGCAGCACGGTGGACCGGCGGCCCGCGCGCACCGCCTCGAGCTCTTCCTCTGGGGCCAGCTCGATGACGTGCCCATGGGGTACGAGCACGCTGGCCGCGCCCTCGACGCCCAGTGGGGCGCCGAAGCACCCCTCGCTGGCGCAGTAGCCGTAGTCGAGCACCGGCAGCTCGCCGTAGCTCGCCGCGAGCTGTGCGAGGTACCAGGGCGCGCTGCCGCCCTTCCAACACACGAGCCCAGCGAGGTGCGGGAAGGCGTCACGCATGCGCGCCTTGCCGTGCGCCGCGATGCTGGCGCGCACGCGCGCGGCCGCGTCCGCGTCGCGCCTTGCGCGAGCCTCCAGGCGCGCGCGCAGCTCGGGCGCGGCCACCTCGATGCCCAGGCTGCCCTCCCCGAGCGCCGCCGCTAGCGCGTCACCGTGATCGGCCAGCGTGCGGGCGAACAACACGAGCGTCGACGGGTTCACGGCCGACGCCACCGTGACGCGCTCCTGCAGCGCGAAGCGCAGCGCGAGCAGGTAGCGCGCCGCGAAGTCCTCCACGAGGAACACGTCCACGGGCACGGCGTCGAACAGGCCCTCGTCGTCCTCGAAGCCCCCGCCGAGCGCCACGGTGATGGAGCCTGCCTCGAGGCCGCGGCCCAGCGGCTCGGTGCGCGGCGAGCGCAGCGCCAGGCGCTTGCCCTTGAGGAGCTGCGGCATGGCCTTGAGCGTGGCCCGGTACAAGAGCTTGTTGGCCACGCGGCACTCGTCGACAAAACGGGCGGTGACCGGCACCAGCTTGCGCCGCCCCGTGGTCCCCGATGTGGTGGCATAGAAGTAGGGATCCTCGGCCACCAGCACCTTGCGTTCACCGGCGATCATGCGTTCGACGCAGGGCGCCACGTCGTCCCACGTGCAGATCGGGACCGCGGCGCGGTAGGCATCGAGGTCGGTGATGCGCGCGAAGCCAAAGCGCCGGCCAACCTCGGTGTCGGCGTTCTCCGCCAACAGCGAGCGCAGGCGGTGGTGCTGCGCGGCGCGCGGGTCGGCGATGGCGTCGTCGAAGGCGCGGCGCGTGCGCACGAACACGGTGTCGACGAGGCCCACCAACCTCTCGTCGGAGAGGTGGCGCGCCACCGCGAGACCGAGCCGCACCAACACGGCGACCGTCTAGCGCCGCGCGCGCGCCGCGTCGAGGAAGCGCGTGAACGCCGGCGGCGTGGGCGCCGTCAGCAGGAGCGGCGCGCCGGTGCGCGGGTGCGCCAGCGCCAGCGTGCGCGCATGCAGGCCGAGGAGGCCGCGTGGCCACAGGGGATGGGGCGGGAACGCGCGCGCGTAGCGCAGGTCGCCCAGGATCGGGTGGCCGAGCGACGCCAGCGCCACGCGGATCTGGTTGCGTCGCCCGGTCTCGAGCGCCACGTCGAGCAGGGCGGCGCCGCGCACGCGCTCGATGACGCGAAAGCGGGTGACGGCGAGCTCCCCCGCTCCGGCGCGCACCACGCGGCGATCCAAGGTGCGCGCGTCTGTCCCCAGGTGTTGCCGTATTTCACCCTCGTCGCGCGCCGGCGCGCCGTGTACCACGCCGTCGTAGCGGCGCTCGGCCTTGTGCCGATGCCAGGCGTCCATCAGCGCGCGCGCGAACGCCTCGCCCTTGGCGAACACCAGCACGCCCGAGGTGTCTCGGTCGAGCCGGTGCACCACGACCACGCGTCGCCGCACGTGCGCCGACACCAGGTCGACCAGCGTGTTGCGCTCGCGGCGCGGCGTCGGCACCGTCAACACGCCCGCGGCCTTGTCGACGGCGATGAGCGCGTCGTCCTCGTACACGATGGTGAAGCGCACGCTGGCCCTCGACCCCGGCCGAAAGAACGGCGCGGGCGCCCACCACGGGCGCCCGCGTCTGCTAGCAGGAATCGTGTCGCTTCAGTACGACAGTCCGGCCTCGGCGGCCTGGGCGTGGATGGCGCCCACCACCTCGGCGTCGAAGGCGTCCTTCGACGAGGGCTTCGCCTTGGCGGCGGCCGACAGGTGCGCCTCGCGCTTCTTCTGCAGGTCGGCGATCTGCTTTTGCAGGCGCTCACGCGCGACCTTCTTGCCGTCGATGATCTTCTTCTGCTCCTCGGCGTTCTTGCCACGCAGCTCGTCCGGCAGCGCGTCGACGCTGACGCTCTCGAGCGCCACCGCCGCCCCGCCCTTCTCCTCGGCGAGATCCACCAGGTCGTCGCCGACGCTGCGCGTGGCGCTGGCCTTGGCGGCGGCACGGTCGGCGGCCACCGGCGCCATGGCCGGCGCGGCGGCCAGCGCCCCGGCGCGCGCGCGGGTGTCGGCCTTGGCCTTGCGCTCGGGGGCGGCGCCATAGGTCAGGTAGGTGCGGTCGAGCTCCCCGGCCAGGTGCGCCAGGTCGGCGTCGAAGGGCGTGGCCACGGCCACCGCCACGCCACCATCTTGCGCGATCTGCGCGAAGCGACCCTCGGCGGCATGCGCGATGTTCTTCCACGTCGAGGTGGTGGACGGATCGCCGCCGCACTGGATGGTGTTGATGTAGATGTTCTTGCGCACCGCGGTCTGCGCCGTCTGCTTCCACGAGGGCGTGTCGTTGTAGGTCTGTGGCGGCGCATCGCCGACCAGGAAGATCATCTTGAGCGTGTCTTTGCCGCCAGACCACTGCATCTTGGTGAGCGCGTCGTTGAGCGCCGAGTTGACGTCTTCCGGCGTGTCGCCGCCGCCGTCGGCTCCAAAGGCCATCAGCGTCTCGTACACCTTGTCGAGATCGGTGGTGAGCGGCAGCACCTGGGTCACGTAGGCGTCACCGCGGTCACGGTAGGCCACCAGGCCAACCTTGACCTCGGGGCGCTGCTTGGCCTTCTGGACCTCGTTGGCGATGTACCAGATCTTGCGCTTGGCCCCGTCGATGAGCCCGCCCATGGACCCGGTGGTGTCGAGGGCGAACACCATCTCCACCCGAGCTTTGCCCACCGCCGGGATGATGGGGTCGTCCTGGCGCTGCTCGGCGAGGGCCGCGGGCGCAGATGTAAGACAAAGCGCGACAAGCGCGAACGCGGCGGGAAAGGAACGGCGCATGGGCGGGACCTCCGTAGTTCCTGCTCCAACGAGCGAGCGAGCGCCCCGGTCTATTCGCCCCACGCGGTGGCGGTCAGGATGTGGATGCGCGGACCGGTTGGCGGGTATGCTGCGCGCCAGCCCCCGCCTTGAGTCGATGGAGATGCGCGCACGTGGTCTACTTCAGTCCGGCTACCAAGGAGATCACAGCCAAGATCGTCTACTACGGCCCCGGCATGTGCGGAAAGACCACGAACCTGCAGAAGGTTCACGAGCTGATGCGGCCGCAAATGAAGACCGAGCTCGTCAGCGTCGCCACCGAGACCGACCGCACCATCTACTTCGATTTCCTGCCGGTGAAGCTCGGCAAGATCGCCGGCTTCGACTTCGTGGTGCGCTCGTTCACGGTGCCTGGCCAGCCCTACTATGCCGAGACCCGCAAGATGGTGCTGCAAGGCGCCGATGGCGTCGTCTTCGTCGCCGACAGCCAGCGCTACATGCTCGACCAGAACAAAGACAGCTTGATGGACCTCAAGCGCAACCTCAAGCTCAACGGCATCGACTACTACACGATTCCCCTGGTCATCCAGTACAACAAGCGCGACCTGCCCGACATCCTCGACGTCGCCGACCTCGATTCCGCTCTCAACGATCGCAAGGTGCCCACGTTCACCGCCAGCGCCTATCGCGGCCAGGGGGTGGTGGAGACGCTCAAGGCCGTCACGCTCACGGTGTTCAAGCACGTGCGCGACGGGGGCCTCGCGGGCATCTCTGGCACCAAGCCCTCGGTGGCGCCCTCGACACGGCCCACGGGCGTGCCCGCGGCCGTGCCCTCGCTGGTGCCCGGACCGGCGGCCCCCACGCCCGCGCAGGGTCTGCCCCGCCCGCCCTCGACGGGCGGCACCGCGACGGCGCGCACGCCCTTGTCGCAGCTCGTGCCCGTGCAGCCGGCGCCGGCGCTGCAGAACCAGCTGCAGCAGCTCGTGGCCAACGCCGAGGAGGGCCAAGCGCCCATGCCCTCGCGCGAGGCCATCGGCCTGCAGGAGTTCCAGAACCTCGCGGTGCTGCACCACCGGCTCACCGAGCGGGTCGCGCAGCTCGAAAAAGAGCTGCAGCGCGTGGGGCAGGAGCACCAGGATCTCAAGCGCATCGTCGGCCGGAAGCTGATGGGCACCTGAGCCGTTCCCGGCGAGATGGCACGGCCCGCTTCCCAGGTCGCGATTCGCTATCTCCCGGCCCTCGTCGGCGCTGTCGCAATCTTCGCGGTGTCGTCGATGTCGCGCCCGCCCATCCCCGAGATCCTGGAGTTCTGGAACAGCGACAAGCTCTTGCACGCCATCGCCTACGCCGGGCTCGCGACGCTCATCTTGATAGGCGCGCGCGCGCGCACCGGCCACCTTGGATGGTCCGCGCGCCTCGAAGCGGCGCTCGGCGCCACGCTCTACGGCATGAGCGACGAGTGGCACCAGAGCTTCGTCCCCGGCCGCGGCATGTCGAGCTACGACCTGATCGCTGACACGGCGGGCGCGTGCCTCGGCGCGTTCGTGCTCGGCGTGCTGGTGCTGCGGCGCTGGCCGCGTCAGCCCTCGTAGGGTTTCGGCAGCGTCGACAGGTGCGCCAAGAGCGCGTTCCAGCGCTCCGCCGGGGTCATCAGCACCGGCTCGGCGGCAGCCGGGCCGTGTCCGGCGGTGCGCGCCTCGGCGTCGGCGACGCGGGCCGCCACTTGCGCCAGCAACTCCTCGTGCACCAGCACGGGGGCCCCCGCGCGGAGCGCCAGCGCGATGGCGTCCGAGGCGCGCGCCGCCAGGGTGACCGGACCGGTGGCGTCGGAGAGCGTGACCGCAGCCGAGACCACGCCGTGCAGCGCACCGTTGAGCTCCACGTGCTCGACGCCGGCGCCGAGCGTGCGCGCCGCCGCCCACAAGAGCCCGTGCGTGTCGGTAGACGAGGACTGGCCGCGACCCTCGATGGCGCGCGAGATGGCGGCCGCGTCGTGATCAGCCACCCACAGCGGGAAGGCACGACCGCTCTCGTCGTCGACGAGCACGACGACGGCCCGACCATCCCGCGGGTCGAGAACGACGCCGGCAACGCGCAGGGGCACCAACACCAGCGCAGTCTAGCAGCCCGGTTGCGGGCGCGCGGATCCGCAGCTCCTTGCGCCGCCGGGCTGCTACTTGACGCGCATCTCGCAGCGGTCGCCGGGAACAACCTCGCGCGACGCGGCGGTCAACAGGGCGGTCGACGAGCTCTTGAAGGTCTCGAGCACGATGAGCTCGCCGATGTCTTCGTCGCTCAGGCCCGAGTACTGCCGGGTGTAGGGGTCGCCGGCGCGGACCACGGTGAAGGTGTTCCCCACCTCGACACCATCGGACGAGCCCTTGTCGACCACCACCAGGTAGCCTTCGGCCACGAACGAAAGGCGCTGCGGGGCGGCCTCTACCACGTAGCCCTTGACGTTCTTGCCGTTGGGTACCGGGTTCACCCGGTCTTGACGCACCGGCAGCGCTCCGACGTACTGGCCGCGCTCGATGGCGTCCCACGCGGCCGTCACCGTACCGAGCGCCTGCTCCTTGCCCTGCTGATCGACGCGCAGCTCCCCGACCTCGAGCACCATCTGGCCGAGAGCGGCGCCCGTCACCGGGTGGCGCACCTCGCGCTCGGTACGGAAGATCTGCAGGGTATCGCCGGGCCCGCCCGATTTGAGCTTGACGTAGGTACGGTCGGATATGGTCAGGTAGCGGGTCTCCTCGGGCGAGTTGAGCACCTGGCCCTGGTCATTCACCTTCTCCGACGGGATGAAGAACTCGCGCCGACGCCCGCCCGCGCCGCGACCGGCCAGGTTCTCGAGGCGGTCCTTGAGACCCTTGCCCTGCTCGAAGCCGCCGCCTTCTCCCACGTCCTCGTACTCCGGCTCCTCGTCGGGTTCTGGCTTCACCTCGACCACCGGCTCCTCACCCGGATAGAAGCGCACCACGGTGCCAGGCCGGATCCAGTTCGGGTTGTCGAGCTGCGGGTTGTACGACCAGATCTTCGGCCAGTACCACGGGTTGTTCAGGAATCGCTGCGAGAGGCCCCAAAGCGTGTCGCCGCTCTGCACCGTGTAGCTCTCGGGCGCGCTCGACGGCGTGTCGCCGCCCTCGGCAGGCGCCTCCGCCGGCCGGCTGGCATCCTCGTCGCCGCCGAAGCCCTCCGAGGCTTCCGCCGGCGGCGCGCCCTCGCCGCCCTCTTCCGCCGCTGGCTCGCTCGTGGCGTCGTCGGCCAGGCGATCACGCGCCTCGTCTGCCATTTCCGTCTGCGCTGCGGCCGCCAGCGCGAGCCCGTTGACCGAGGCGAGAACGACGAGGGGAAGGTGGAAGCGCCGCATGAAGCCTCCGGGCGGGCCACGGCCCGTCCAGGTGATCGATCGGATCGAGACTAGTCGCAGCGCGGCTGGCGCGGAAATTTTCGGCCCCCCGTCGCGTCGGGCCCCACCGACGTCAGCGGGGCCTCAGCCGCACCAGCGCCGCCTTCGCCTCTCGCACCTTCTCCGCCTTGGGGAAGCGCCGCACGACCTGCTCGTACAGGGTCTCGGCGACCGCAGGCTCGCCCAGCGCCTCGTGGCTCTGGGCCATGCCGAAGAGCGCGTCGGGCACCTTGGAGCTCCTTGGGTACCGAAGCGGGAGCCGCTCCCACACCTGGAGCGCCAGCCTGTGGTCGCCGCGCGACTGGTGGGCCCAAGCGATCCAATAGGCCGCGTTGTCCGCCAGGTCGTGACCGGGGAAGCGACGCTCGATCTCCTCGAGCGCCGTCACGGCCTCGAGCGCGCGCCCGCTCTTGAGGCGCGCCTGCGCCCACGCGTACAGCTCCTCGGGCATGGCACCGTCGGGAGGACCCTCGCCCACCGTGGCGGCGCCGTCGCCGGTCATGCGTATCACCACCGCCTCGCCGGAGTCGCCCGACGCGTCACCCCGCGGCGGCGCGGGGTCGCTGATCTCGTCGTCGGCCGGGCGCGGACGCGGCCCGAGGTCGACGCTGCGCAAGGCGGCGCGCGCGCCGAGGCTCGCCTCTTCACGGGGCGGATCCTCGACGATCAGCTCGCTTGGCCCCAGGTCGTGCCGACCAACGTCGTCGGTGGAGATGGCCACGGGCGTGCGCGGGCCCTTGCCCGCGCGCTGCGCGAGCAAGAGCCCGAGCCGCGCGTCGACGTCGGCCAAGCGGCGCTCCACGCGAGCCAGGCGCTCCTTGAGGGCGTCGACGTCGTCGTCGGCGCGCACCGCCGGTGTTGGCGTGGGCGTGGGGGCGCTCGCGCACCCGAGGGCCCACACGTGCGCGGAGACGAACAGGATGGCGGCAGGCCAGCGCATCCCCCGATCGGTAGCCCAGCGCGCAGGGTGACGCCAACTTTCCACGCCGCGAGCGTCGCGCCAGGGCGTTGGCGCGGGCCGTCGATCGGCGAGCCGCCAACGGGGGTAGAGTGCCCCGGTGCGTGATTGGCTGCTCGGCGTCCTGAAGATCCGATCGGGGGAGGCGGAGAAGGTCCTCTTGATGGGCCTGTATCTGCTGCTCGCGGTCTCGACCTTCATCACCGGCCGCATCGCGCGCGACTCGCTCTTCCTCTCGAGCTTTTCCAAAGAGGACCTCGCCTTCATGTACATCTCGGTGGCGGTGATGGTGCCGCTGCCCGCGTACCTCTACGCGCGCATCGCCGACCGTTTTCGCCGCGATCGCCTCATCGTCGCCACGCTCGCGATCATCGTTGTCGGCATGGCCGTGTGCCGCGCGCTGTTGGCCTCTGGCGGCGCGTGGGTCGTGGTGGTGCTGTACAACTTCGTCGAGGTCTTTGGCACCTTCCTCATCCTGCAGTTCTGGACCTTCGCCGGCGACATGTTCTCGTCGCGCGAGGCCAAGCGCCTCTTCCCCTTCATCGGCGCCGGCGCCGTCGTGGCCAGCGTGGTCTGCGGCGCGCTGCTCTCGGCCGTGGTCAAGCTCGTAGGCACCGAGAACCTGCTGTTCCTGCAGATGGTGCTGCTCGGCGGCGCGGCCGTCGTGGTGGTGCGCCTCGGGCGCCTCGAGCGCGCGCGCCTGACCGAGGCGGTGATGCAGAGCCAGCGCCCGGGTCAGAAGCGCGCCAAGTTCCAGGTCAAGAGCCAGGTCCACGACGTCTTCGCCAGCAAGCACCTCAAGATCATCGCCGGCATGACGGTGGCGACGTTCATCACGGTGCCGCTCATCGACTACCAGTTCAAGGTGCTCGCCAAAGAGGCGTTCACCAGCGCCAGCGGGGTCGACACCGACGGGTTGTCGTCGTTCATGGCGGCCTTCTCGGCGCTCACCGGCATCATCGCCGCGGTGATGCAGCTCGGCCTCACGGGCCGCATCTTGGAGCGCTTCGGCGTGGTGGCGAGCCTGGCGGTGCTGCCGGCCACGCTGCTGGTCGGCATGGTCGGCATGATCGGCGGCGTGGCGAGCGCGTTCTACGCCGCCATCTTCACCAAGGGCGCCGAGAACGCCTTCCGCTACTCGATCTACGACGCCACCATGCAGGTCATCTACACGCCGGTGCCGGGCCACGTGCGAGGGCGCGCCAAGACCTTCATCGACGGCATCGTCAAGCCCGTGTCCGGTGGCGTGGCGGGCGCGGCCATGGTCGCCATCGTGGGCCCGCTCAAGCTGCCCATCACCAGCCTCGCCTTCGTCGCGGCCACGCTGACGTCGCTGTGGCTGGTGCTGATTCTCCTCATTCGGCGGGAGTACGTCACCCAGCTCCTCGCCACGCTGCGCCGCCGGCGACTCGACTTCTCCGAGAAGACGCTGGTGATCTCCGACGAGGCCACCGTGGCCGTGCTGCGCCGCACGCTCTTGTCCGAGGCGACATCGGAGGTGCGCAACGCCGTCGAGCTCGCGCGCCGCGTCGTCAACCACGACCTCACGCCCGAGGTGGTGCGCCTGCTCGATCACCCGGACGCCGATCTGCGCGTCCGCGCGCTCGAGATCCTGGCGCGCTCGAGCTCGCTGTCAGCTAACGAGCGGATCCTGGCGCGCTTCGACGACGCCGACGCCGCGGTGCGCGCCGCCGCGGTGCGCGCCTTCTGCGCGGTGGTGGGAGAGCCGGCGCTGCGCGTGGTCAAGCCGCACCTCGCGAGCACCGCGCCCGCCGTGCGCGGCGCCGCGGTTGCCAGCCTGATCCGGCACGGTGGACTCGAGGGCATCCTCTTGTCCGCCGAGCACCTCAAGGAGATGCAGACCTCGCCCGACGAGGACGTGCGCTTCGAGGCCGCCAACGTGCTGAAGGACATCGGCGTGCGCAGCTTCTACCAGCCGGTATGGGCGCTCATGCGTGACAAGAGCGCGCGCGTGCAGAACGCGGCAGTGGCGGCCGCGGGCGCCATGCAGTCGCCAGAGCTGATCCCGAGCCTGGTCTACAAGCTGGCCCAACGTGACACCGCGCGCGCCGCCGCCCAGGCGCTGGCGGCGTACGCCGACGCCGCCGTCGACGTGCTCGGCAAGGTGCTGGCGCAGGAGCGCGAGGAGCCCTCGCTGCGCCGCCAGGTACCGCGCATCCTCGAGCGCATCGGCACCCCCCGCTGCCTCGACGTGCTCCTGCAGAACCTCGCGGTGCGCGACCCCGACACCAGGCGCGAGACCGCGCGCGCTGCCGCTCGCCTGCGCGATCGCCTGCAGCGCCGCGTGGAGGGCGCCAAGGTGCGCACGCTCATCGACGAGGAGGTGCGCGAGCACTACCAAAACCTGGCGGCGCTCGACGACCTGCAACCCATCGCGGGCAGCGAGGGCCCAAACCTCTTGCGCGACGCCATCGAGGAGCGCCTGGCGCGCAGCCTCGACCGCATCTTCCGCTTGCTCTCCATCATCTATCCGCTCAAGGCGATGGAGCTGATCCACGCCAACCTCAAGAGCACGCAGCTCACCACGCGCGCCAACGCCGTCGAGGTGCTCGACAATGTGCTCGAGCCCGACGAGAAGCGACGCGTGCTGCCGCTGGTGGAGGAGCAACCTCGACAGAAGGTGCTCGCGCGCGGCGCCGAGATCTACAAGCTCGAGCGCAAGGCGCCGCCGGAGTGGATCGGCGACTACCTGGTGGGACGGGACCCGTGGCTCGTGGTGGTGGCGCTGCACGTCGCCGGCGAGCTCGGCCTCATGCACCTCGCCGATCGCGTGGCGCCGCACTTGGAGCACGCCGACCCCATCGTGCGCGAGACCGCCCTGCGCACCTACGCCGTGCTGACGCCACCGGCGGCGTTCGTGGCGCGCGTGCGGGCGCTCGACGAGGAAGGCCACGAGGCCCCGCGCGAGATGCGCGCCTGGCTGCTGCGTGAGGCCGAGCGCGTGCTCGCGGCCGACGCCGCCGCCGTTGACCGCCCGTCGGCAACCACCGATGCTGCGGCCACCGCGAGGGCATCGTGATCAGTACCGTCGAAAAGGTGCTGTTCTTGAAGAGCATCGACTTGTTCTCGCAGATCCCCGGCGAGGACCTGTCGCAGATCGCCCAGATCACCGACGAGGTGCAGTACGAGGAGGGCGACGAGGTCTTCCACGAGGGCGACCCCGGCGACACGCTCTACTTCGTCATCGACGGCAAGGTGCGCATCCACACCGGCGGTGACGAGCTGGCGGTGCTCGGGGAGCGCCAGGTGTTCGGCGAGATGGCGCTGCTCGACAGCGAGCCCCGCTCCGCCTCGGCCTCGGCGCTCCACGACTTGACGCTGCTGAAGATCCACCGCGACGACTTCAACGAGATCCTCGCGGAGAAGAGCGAGATCGCGCAGGGCATCATCAAGGTGTTGACCCGGCGCCTGCGCAACACCCTCGACCGTCGGCGTGCCGGGGGACTGCCGGCCGAGCGGACGGACCCGCGCGCCAAGTCGGGGTGAGCGAGCGCAGATGAACCCACGCGGCGCCGGCAGCGTCGATGGTTTGCGGTTACACTCCGCGGGAAGCCTGACGAGCGTCGCTGGCCTGGTAGCATGATGTAGGGACGCTCCGGGGAGGTCTGCATGCGGTTCATCGTCGTTCCTTTGCTCGCTGCGCTGCTCGTGTCCCCTGCCCTCGCGGGCGACAAGAAGGACAAGGGCAAGGAGAGCAAGGACGCCGGCAACTTTGACGACCTGTTCGGTGCGCCGCCGCCCAAGAACAACCTCGAGGAGATGAAGAAGGCGACCGAGGGCGTGGGCAACAAGACCGGCAGCACCGGCTTGGCGCCCAAAGAGGACGAGAGCGACCCGAACGCGGGCGTGCAGCTCCTCAAGGTGTTCGCGGCCGAGAAGATCAACCAAGACAAGAAGCTCGGCTGCCAGCCTGGTGGCCGCTCCAAGAAGAAGCTGATCGACTGGACCTTCGACGAGGTGCCGGCCAAGGCCGACGTGGGCTTCGAGGTGTGCCTGACGCTCACGTCCAAGGCGGGGCGTGAGATGAACATGAGTGTCGCCATCGTCGACGCGCGCAATCAGCGCGTCGCGAAGGCCTCGGATGTCATCGACTTCCGCAGCCGGCCCAAGATCGACCACGTGCTCGAGTTCCCGGCCCCGGTGTTCAAGAACGCAGGCCAGCACTTCTACGTGGTCGACCTCGACGGGAAAGAGGTGGGGCGCCTGCCCCTCTTCGTCGTCAACCTGGAAGGCGGCGCGCCGCCGAGCCCAGGCGCCGCGCCCGCCCCGGCCGCGGGGGCTGCGACCCCGCCACCGCCTGCCGAGGGCAAGATCACCGACAAGGAGCCCGACGCGCCCTGAGCGGCGTGACCGGTTCGGTCAGAGCTTCTTGAGGTGGACCTCGGCCTCGCGCGCGGGGTCGGTGCTCGGCGCCAGCTCGAGGACGCGGGCGAAGTGCAGCTTTGCGTCGTCGGCCTTGCCCTGCACCTTGCGCAACACGCCCATCTGCAAGTGCGCCTTGGCGTGCCGCTCGTCGATCTTGAGCGCGCGCTCGAGCAGCTCCTCGGCCTCGCGCATCTCACCGGCGAGGAAGTGCTCCACGCCCTTCTTGTAGTGCTCGTCGGCTTCGTTGATGAGCTCGACCTCGAAGAACACGCGGCCAACCACGTTGACCAGCGCCGCGCGCAAGAGGCCGGTCCAGAAGAAGGTCGCCGCCTCGAAGGCCACCAACGCACCTATGGGGATGTCGGGCAAGACGGGCTTGCCGGCGCGCTTGATGCGCACCTTGTTGTAGCGGCCGCGGTCGACCCAGTACTGCACGCTCCGCTTGAGCTTCTGCACAGCCTCCTGGGCGTTCTCACCAGCTACCTCGAGGTTGAAGCGCGGGGCCTCGCCCTCACGCCTGGCGTCACGCGTGGTGTCGTCGGCGCCCTTGTGCTCGGGCGGGAGCTGTTCCGGCTGGCTCATGGGCGACCTCCTCTGCACCGTAGGCGCGGCGCGCGCCCGGGCAATCCTCGGATGTGGCGGCGTACTAGGTTGCGCAAACGGCGGCCCGGTGGCAACACCGCCCCGGAATCAAGGATCCATGGCTCATTCGACCTGCTTGCGGCTCGTCGTCAACAAGGACTTCCCGGAGCCGCGCAAGATCCAGCGCGCGGTGGAGATCCTCGAGCGCGGCGGCGTCATCGCCTACCCCACCGACACCACCTATGGGATCGGCTGCAGCATCTTCGACAAGCATGCGCTCGATCGCATCTACCTGTTGAAGGGGCTCAAGCGGGATCACCTGCTGTCCATCGTGGTGCCCGACCTGTCGGACATCGCGCGCTACGCGCTCGTCGAGAACGAGGCGTACCGCATCATGAAGCGCCTCTTGCCGGGGCCCTACACCTTCATCTTGCGCGCCACCCCCGAGGTACCGCGCGTCTTGCAGAGCAAGCGCAAGACCGTGGGCATCCGTGTGCCCGATCATCCCGTCACCCTGGCGCTGGCGCGCGCTTTCGCCAAGCCCATCATCTCCACGTCGACCACGGTGAACAACAAAACCCTGTTCAACGCCGACGAGATCAACCTGCACATGGGCCATGGCCTCGACGCCATCGTCGACGCCGATCACATCGATCGCCCACCCTCGTCGGTGGTGGATCTGACCGGGCCCTACCCGGTGGTGGTGCGCGAGGGCGCCGGCGACCTGAGCTGGACCGCGGTCTGATCCCTCAGCGCACCAGCGGGTGCGAGCGGAGCACGGTCGACTGGTCGTCGGTGAGCGCCGTGCTCTCGTCGACGGCGAAGAACATCAGGTTGTCACGCACGCTGTCGGCGTCTTCGAGCGTGTCCTCGAGCTCGTCGTAGACGGGGTCGGCGCCAAACACGTTGGACTCGCGCGTGTGGAACAGCCCGAGGAAGTGCGCCATCTCGTGCGCGGCGACGCGCCCGAGGCGCGTGCCGCTGCCGGCGGCGAACTGGGTGGCGATGGTCACGCCCGCGTGGGTCGAGCCCTGCACATAGGCCGGCCCCGGCAGCGCGCCCGCGAGCCCGCCGATGGAGTCGCCCACCTCGGTGGTGGCGATGACGCAGCGGAACGCCTCGATGACGAACAAGTCGAGCCCCGGCGACGGCGCGGCCCCGCTTCCCAGGAGCGTCGGCAGGTCGCCGCCGCCACACTCGTCGGCCGCGAGCTCAACCACCTGGTAGTCGGCGCCGACGTCGAGATAGCTGACGGGCCCCACCTCGATGGCGGCCTGCGCGTAGGTGTCGCGGATGACCGTGAGCGCGTCTTGCAGGAACGCATCGGCGGGCGCGGTCGTGGCGCTCAGGCCGCGTGCGCCCGTGAGGTGCACGTTGAGCGGCAGCGATCCCTGCGACCGGCTCGGGCTGGCGAGCAGCACCGCGCGTACCGGGCGGTCCACCGGCGTCGCTACGTCGTCGACGACGCGGAAGTGGCCGACCACCAGGCGCCAGGTGCCGCTGGCGGCTGGCACCGCGGGCGTGTTGGGCACGAGGAAGCCACCGCTCTGGCGCGAACCGAACACGCGGTTCACCGAGAACACTTGGGCGGGAAAGCCGCGCGCGAAGGCGCGCTGGGTGGCGGAGAGCCCCGTGGGCTCGACGTCGTCGACCACGGGAGTGCCGTCGGGCGCGGTGGCGCGCCACAAGACCACCTGGGCGTCGGGCTGCCCCCACACGAGCAGCTGCAGCGCCCCGAGCCCCGCCGCAACCTCGACGACGATGTCACCGCTGAGGCCGCCGGCGACGCCGAGGAGGCCGAGGTCGAAGGCGGCCACGCTCGCGGGCAGCCCGTCGGCGAGCGCGCCGTCGGGCGGGGGAGCGTCGCCGGGATCCGCCACGGGAGCGACCGGCGCGGTGACCGTGAGGGCGAGCGGCCCAGCGTCGGGTCCCTCCACCGGCGGCCCGGGGCAGGCCGCGATCATCAGGCTGGCGGCGGCGAGGCAGGCAGACAGGCAGGCGCTCGAGCGCCGATCAGGTTGACGGACCGAGCCCAGTGCAGCCTCGGCGGCGAGGGCAACGAGCCCCGCAGCCGCGGGCCTGTCGGCCAGTGGCGAGGGCGCGACGCCGCCCTCGTCGTCGAGGGTCCGCTCGGCGACGGGAGTCAACCTGTTCGGCGCTTTCGGTCGCACGCCGCCGCAGTGTCACATGTGGGCCGCGAGGGCTGCCACCGCGCGGGGCAGATCGGCGACGACGGCGCCATCGCGTCCGCGCGCGCAGCGGACCACGAGGAAGCAGCCGCTCTCCACGGTCGCGACCCACACGACGACGTCTGGGAACGCGATGCGCAGGCAGGTGCCGCCCGGGATCTGGGGCGCCACCGTGGCAATGGTGGCGCCGAGGAGCGCGAGCTCGTCGTCGGTGCAGCCGGGTCCGGCGCACGAGTCCACCCGCTCGCCCTCGTCGTCGCAGAAGATCGCCCCTTGGGCCACTGGCTCGTGCTCGACCACAAGGGTCTCGAGGATGGCGCGAAAGGGCACGGCGCTTTCTACCAGCGATTCGCGGCCACCGGCGCCAGCTGGTCGGGACGCGGGCGGGGGGCTGATCCGCGTCCGTCGGATCGCCGACCAACGTGTGTGCGATCGTGATACAAGGTGGGTAAGGTGGGAGCCACCGGCGGCGGGCGCCGGAGGAGGTCACGCGTTGCGCGGCAAAGAGCCCTTCCGGTCACTGCTCGAGGAGGCGCGCGCGGGTGAGCGCGTGCAGACGCGTGTGCCCGCGCCCTCGCCCCCGAAGCCTCAGGCTGCGCCCGTGCCCCTGGCCGAGCGCCTCGACCGCCTGGATCTGGCCGGCGGCACCCCGGCCCGCGGCAGTGTCATGCCCCGCCTCGACGGCGCGGGCCTCGACCGGCCCCTGGCCGACGATCCCCTGGCGAGCGCGCTCGACGATCTCTTCGATGTCGCCGACGTGGTGGGCGAGCAGACCCGCCGCCTGCCCGCGGGAGCCACCGTCGCCGCCGCCCTGCAGGACAGCATCGCCGAGCTGGAAGCGACGGTGGAGATCCCGGCGCAGCGGCGCTTGCCCGCGCGCGAGAAGCCCCTCACCAGCGATATCCGCCACATCACCGTGCCTGCCATGCCCGTCGCGCGCCCTCGGCCGATGCGTGCCGCCCCCGCGCCGGTGCCCTCGGTCCCCGCCCCGGTGCTGTTGCGGCCAACGCCGGTGCGCGACCTTCCCCGCCCGCCGCCCCTGCCCGCCGGCAAGCCCAAGGAGCGCCCCACGCTCGTGGCCACGCAGGCGCCGCCGCCCATGCTCTCCGAGGTGGCGCCGGAGCCGCGCGTGTTGCAGGTGCTCGGCGAGGAGAACACCATTCCGGGCCTGGAGCCCACCACGCGCTCGTCGTCGAGCGGCAAGGCGGCGCGCACCAGCGACCGCTATCGCCTGCAGCTCGAGTTCGAGGACACGCCGGCTCGCCCGCTGCCCCGCGTCGCCTACGTGCCACCGCCACCCTTGCCGCCGGCGGGCAAGCGCCCACGGAAGACTGGTGGCGTGCCCCACAAGAGCGCCGAGGTGCTGGCCGACCTGCACGAGCTCGAGGCCATCGACGACCTGCGCGCCATGGCCAAGGCCTTGGGCCTCGACGGCGTCGGCGAGGTGTCGATCCCTTCGCTCGAGGGCCTGCCGGTGGCCGACGTCGGCGTGGGCACCCTGGCGCTGCCGCTGCTGCCTGAGCTCCACGAGCTCGGCGTGCACGACGACACCGACGTGCGCGCCAGCGCGCCGCGCTCGTCTGCCAGTGCCATGCGCGCGGCGCTCGAGCGCGAGGCGATGGCGGACAGCGCAGCAACCATCGTCGGCCAGAGCGCCGCCTGCGAGCTCACCAGCAACGACGAGCTCCCGCGCCCGGCGCTGGCGTGTGCGAAGGCGGTCACACCGGTCATCGTGAAGATCCCATCGCGGCCCAAGGTGAGCCTCGAGTCGCGCGAGCGCGCCCGTCGCTACTACCTCGACGCGGTCGACCTGCTCGGCAAGGGCGAGCGCGCCGCCGCCGTGCAGCACCTGCATATGGCCATCGAGCACGACGACGCCATTCCGCTCTACCGCGACCTGCTCGAGCACCTCGAGGGGACGGTGGCGCCCCCGGCGCCGGCGAGCACGCCGGCGCTCACGGTGCTTGGGCGCGACGGCAAGCGATCCCACGCGCGCGATCACTGGCGCAGCGCGCGCCCGCGCTGAGCGCGCCCGCGATCAGCCGCCCAAGACGCGAGCGAACATCGCGTCCACGTGGCGCAGGTGGTTCTCGACGCTGAGCAGGCGGTCGACGTCAGCCGGCGCCACGCGCGCTGCGATCTCGCCATCGGCCTTGAGCGCCGCGCGGAAGTCCCCGCCGGCCAGCGCGCAGCGCTGCACCCAACCGTAGGCCTCCTGCCGCGCCACCCCGCGCTCCACCAGCGCCAGCAGCACAGCGCCCGAGCCCACGATGTCACCGGCGGACGCGAGGTTGTGCGCCATGCGCGCGGCGTCGACCACCAGGCCGCGTACCAGGCGCTCGGTGCGCGTCAGCGCGAAGTGCAGCGCCGTGGTGGCGTCGGGCGCGATCACGCGCTCTACCGACGAGTGCGAGATGTCGCGCTCGTGCCACAGCGCAACGTCCTCGAGCGAGGCGCCCGCGTAGCTGCGCAGCAGGCGGCACAGCCCCGTCAGGTTCTCCGACAGGATGGGGTTCTTCTTGTGCGGCATCGCTGAGCTGCCGCGCTGCCCTTTGCCGAAGGGCTCGAAGGCCTCCTTGACCTCGCTCCGTTGCAGGTGGCGCACCTCGACGGCCAGGCGCTCAATACCCCCCGCGATCACCGCCAGGGTCGTGAAGAACACGGCGTGCCGATCGCGCGGCACCACTTGCGTCGCCACGGGCTCCACGCCGAGCCCCAGCTCGGTCAGCGCCGCGGCCTCCACCTCCGGCGGCACGTTGCCGTAGTTGCCCACCGCGCCCGCGATCTTGCCGGTGCCGATCTCCTCGAGCGCGCGCACCAAACGTGCGCGACCTCGAGACAGCTCGGCCCACGTCGACAAGAGCTTGAGCCCAAAGGTGGTGGGCTCGGCCGCCTGTCCGTGGGTGCGCCCCAGGCAGGGCGTCATCTTGTGCTCGAGGGCGCGCTCGCGCAGCGCCGCCAGGACCCGATCGAGGGCCGCCAGCACCTCGCCGCCGGCTTCGCGCAGCAGGAGCGCGAACGCCGTGTCGACGACGTCGGAGGAGGTCATACCGAAGTGCAGCCAGCGCGCGTCGTCGCCGAGCTGCTCCTCGCAGGCCTGCAGGAAGGCGATGACGTCGTGTTGGGTGGTCTGCTCGAGCTCAGTCTGTCGCACCGCGAGGTGTGCAGTGTCGATGGTGGCGGCGCGCTCGCGCATGCGCGCCGCGGTGCCGGCGGGGACGAGGCCGCGCGCCTCCCACGCCGCGGTGACCGCGATCTCCACGCGCAGCCACACGGCGAGACGGTGAGCATCGGACCAGATGCGCACGAGCGTGTCGTGGCTGTAGCGCGGTATCATCGTGTGCTCCGGGTGCTTTGGGCCTTGGTCGCGAACAGCGCGAGCTGCGCCTCGAGCGCGCGGTGCTGTCCGGTGCGCAGTGGCGGCGCCGGCGCACTCGCGGTTGGCTGCGCGACCGGCGCTGTCGCCACGAGCCGCGCCGCCAGCGCAGCTCCCGACTTGCGTTCGCGCTGCACCCGCAACCACCCCGTGGGGTGATGCTGCGGCGCGCACGCCAGCTCGACGTCGGCGCCGTCGAGCTCCGGGCGCGCCGCGGCCAGCGCCAACGCGGGCGTGTTGTTCACCTCGGAAAGGTGTCCGAGCAGCACGCGCGAGAGCTGCGGACGGCGCACCGCGGAGAGGAGCGCGGCCCCTTGCTCGTTCGAAAGGTGGCCACGCGCCGAAGCGATGCGGCGCTTGAGGTGCATCGGGTAGGGGCCGCTGCGCAGCATCTCAAGATCATGGTTGTGCTCGAGCAGCAGCGCCCGGCACTCCGCCAGGCCCCGCGCGATCTCGTCGCTCGGCTCACCCAGGTCGGTGCAGACACCCAGGCGCTCGTCGCCGTCGTCGACGACGAAGCACACCGATCCGGCAGCGTCGTGCGAGGTCGCGAGCGCCTGCACGGTGAGGCCACCAATGGTGAAGGGCTCGCCCGGCAGCACGGGCTCATGATTGTGCAACGCGCCGAAGCGCGCGCAGAAGCGGCGGGTGCCGTCGGTGGCGAAGGTGGGGATGCCGAGCGCGCCGGCCAGCGCGCGGGCGCCCTTGACGTGATCGCTGTGACCATGAGTGACGACGAGCGCGCGCAGGTCGGTGAGCGCCAGGTCGAGGGCCTGCATGCGCCGCTTCAGCTCGCGCGGCGAGAAGCCAGCGTCGACGAGCACGGTGACGCCCCCGCCCTGCACCACCAGGGCGTTCCCCTTGCTGCCGCTACCGAGGACCGCGAAGCGCACGCGCTCCTGTAGCACGCGGATCAGGGAGCGGGAGCGGGCGACGGCTCGCCGGCCGGGGGCGACGCGGGTTCCGTGCCCGCCGCCGCCTGGTCGATGAGCACGAATTCGACGCGGCGGTTCTTCTCACGGCCGGTCGCGGTCTCGTTCGAGGAGATCGGCCGCGACTCGCCGTAGCCCACGGCCTCGAGGCGATCGGCCGGCACGCCGCGCTTGATCAGGTAGCTGCGCACGCTGTTGACGCGCTCCTGCGACAACCACTGGTTGTAAGAGTCGCTGCCGACGCTGTCGGTGTGACCTTCGACGCGCACGCGGCCGATCTCGGGGTTCTCGAGGAGGGTCTTGGCGATCTCGTTGACCAGGTCGAAGCTGTCACGCCGGATGTCGGCCTTGCCGAACTCGAAGTAGATCTTCTCGAGCGCGAACACCTTCTTCTTGGTGACGACGATGCGCGCGTTGTCGGGGCAGCCGTCCTCGTCCTTGTCGCCGTCCTTGTCCTCTGGCTCGTTCGGACACTCGTCCTGGCCGTCCTTGATCTCGTCGCCGTCGTTGTCGTCGTCGGGGCAGCCGTCCAGGTCCTCGTAGTCGTCCTTGTCCTCGGGTTCGTACGGGCACTTGTCGTCCTTGTCGAGGATGCCGTCGTCGTCGTTGTCGAGGTCGGGACAGCCGTCTTCGTCCTCCCACTCGTCGTCGTCCTCGGGGACCTCGGGGCACTTGTCTTTGTCGTTGGCGATGCCATCGCCGTCGGCGTCGGGCGGGCAGCCATGCTGCTCGGCGACGCCCGGGATGTTCGGGCACCGGTCATCGACGTCGAGCACGCCGTCTCCGTCGTTGTCGGGGTCGGGGCAGCCATCGGTGTCCTCGAAGCCGTCCTTGTCCTCGGGATCGTCCGGGCACTTATCGACATCGTCAAGGATGCCGTCGTCGTCGCGATCGCGATCGCGCGGCGCCCAGCGGAAGGCCGCGAACAAGCGCACGTCGGGCGTGCCGAAGCCCGCCACCACGCCCACCCCGGCGCCCGCGGTGACACGCACGAGGTCTTTGACGACGTCCCAGGAGCCGCCGAACAGGAGCTCGATGGGGCTCTCGCTGGCGCTGGCGAGCGGGTGCAGGAGCGAGGTGCCCCCCGAGAGCGAGGCGTCGAGCTCAAGGGGCACACCCGCAGTCTTGGTAAGGTCGTAGCCGGCGCCAACGCGCCAGCTCAGCTCGTGGCCCACCTGCAGGCCCCAGGTGACGGTCTCAGGGCGCAGCCTGGCGGCCAGGTTGCCGGCCACGCGCACGCCGAACAGCTCGCGCGACGCCGCCACCTCGGGCACCAGCGTGAAGAAGCCCTCGCCGGCATACGCGTCGCGCGGGAAGGCGGTGGGGAAGGTGATGGCGGGGATGACCGCGAGATCGAGGCCCTGCAGGTCGGTGTGCAGCACCTGGATCTTGGGCGCGAGCCGCGCGTCGCCCACGGCCACCGCCGGTAGCGGCCCGAGCGCAACGCCGGGCACGCCGTCACCGCGGCTTTGGAACAGCACCAGGGGCAGCTCGCCGCCGAGCTCAAGCCATTCGAGCAGGGTCACGGACACCACGGCGCTGGCACCCACGCGGTGCGCCACCAACGAGCCCACGCGCGCGGTGGTGCCGTCGAACTCGCGACGGTTGAGCACCAGCGGGTTGAGCGCGTAGCCAAGCCAGAGCGCAGCGTCCCAGCTCCCCTCGGTGTCGATGTCGGCCCACTCCACGTCGAAGATGCCGTCGCGGTCGAGCGCCGGCCGCAGCCGCTCCGCCGGGAAGGTGGCGGCGGCGTCCTGCGCGTGTGCTGCGCTGCTCAGCGCAGCAGCGAGGAGCACGGCGATAGTCCCGTGACGCGAAGGAGTCGTGATCATGCGCCGCGCACCCGTCGACGTCTGGCCAGGCCGAGGAGCGCGAGCGCGGCGAGCGCCCCGGGGGGCGCACCGGCGTGGCAATTGACCCCTCCCCCCGACGCCTCGTAGCGGGGCGCGTTGCAGCTATCGACCTCGTCAACGCCGTCGCTGTCGCCGCGGGCGCGCACCGAGATCGCGTCGCCTGGTCCGGGGCGCGCCGCGCCGCACAGCACGATGCGATCCTCGCCCTCGAGGAACCAGCCCGTGGCGGTGGCACACTCGTCGGCGCCCGACAGGCGCATCAACAGCTCGGTCTCGCCGGTGTCGGCGCGCGTGAGCTCCACCAACACCGCGTTGGGGCTATCGGGCGGCTCCGCCAGCCGCACCGAGTCGACCGCGGCGATGAAGGCGGCGATGTCGATCATCGAACGGCGGAACGACTGGTTGCAGATCGAGTCGGTGCGCGCGTTGCCGATGGCTTCGGCGAGCGCATAATAGCGACCGCCCGCGTCGGCGACACAGCACGGCAAGCCGCCGCGCTCGTCGACGGTGTCGGGAGCGCAGATCTGTGTCGCCCCGGTGGCGTTCGAGTTGCCTCCTGAAGAGAAGCACACGTCGGTACCGCCGGTGGGCAGCCCGTCGGTGCCCACCAGGCACCCTGCGGGCGTGATGTCGCCCGGGGCGCCGACACCGCCGGCCACCACCGCCACCTTGATCTCGGGGTCAGCGGCGAGCAATGCGTCGGTGTAGAGCGCGACGGGCGAGAGCTGGTCGGGCTCGTCGTAGCACCGGGTCGCCGGCACAGAGAGGAAGTGGTTGGGGAACTCGCCGCACACCTCCCCCTCGTTCTCGTTGCCGAACACCTCGAGCATGTCGCCGAGCCCGTGGCTGCAGTCCTCCTCATCGGTGAGGAAGATGACCACGAGCGCCGCGTCGGCGCGTCGGAACGCGTCGAGGTCGCCGACACAGGAGGGGCTGCGATCGGCCGCTGGGTCGAGGAAGAGGGTGGACGCGTCGAGACCGCGCTCGATGGGCGAGCCGAACGTGGCGATGTTCGAGAGCGTGCTCGAGAAACGCGTGGCCAGATCGTCGTTGCTGGCGTCGTCGTCGCTCAAATCGGCGCGGGCCAGGACCTTGCGCAAGCTGCCGCCCGGCGCGCTGTCTGGCTGCAGGCAGCCGCGCTGCGGTCGGAAGCCCCACGCGTCGCCGCCCTGGGCGTCGGGCACGCGGTTGTCGCACAGGCCCACGTCGGTGGTGATGACGCCGACGCGAAAGTCGTTCTCGAACGCGGCCACGAGCTGAATGAAGCCGCACTGCGCGAGCGGCCCGTCGCCCTGGTAGAGCGTGGGCGCAGGGTTCTTGTACTCCTCGGGGATGTTCTGCAGGTCCTGCAGGGGACACTCGGCCGCATCCTGGTTGAGGAAGTTGTCGGCGAGGTTCTGTTGCTCCTCGGCCATCGAGCCCGAGTTGTCGACCACGATGAGGATGTCGGCGGCGCGCTCGAGGGGCACCTCGATGTCGGACATGATGGTCTTGACGCAGTAGTCCTGCGCTTCGGGGATCGTCGGCGGACCATCGCCGCAGGCCAAGGTGCAGAGCAAAAAGACGACGCCGATGCAGCGCATGCACGCTCCGGTCGCTTGGTTGTAACGCGAAGCGGCGCCGCCGCGCTCGTTTCTGACCCTTGGTGGGACGACCTACCGGGGGTCGGCGCAGCAGCGGAAGCCGAGCGTTGACGCGCTGGTGCGGGAGCCAAGGGTGCGCCTGGCTGAGCAGCGCGACGCGAAATCCGGCCGGTCGGCTGCCCCGCCCTTGGCGACGCGCTGGCCGCCCGCGGCATCCGCGACCCACTCCTCCGCGTTGCCGGCGAGCATGAAGACCTTGAAGCCGCTGCGGCACTTCTTGAACGCGCTCGCTTGCGCCAGCGGGCGCGCCTTGCCGTCGGCGTCCTCGGTGTTGCACACCTCGGCGTCGTACAGGTCGCCGTAGGGGAAGCGCGACGAGCCCGGACCCTTGCAGGCCCGCTCCCATTCGCGCTCGCTGCACAGGCGGCGGCCCACTTGCTCGCATGCGTTCTTGGCCGCCTGCCACGAGACGCCCGTGGTGGGCAGGGCGTCTTTGCCGTTCGGCTGCTCGTAGTAGTCGATGCAATATGCGCCGAGCTCGACGCCGCTGGCGTCGAGCTCCCCGTAGTTGCGCATGGGGTCCGCCGTGGTGGACCCGAAGCTGAACTTCCCGGGAGGCACCAGCGCCATGCCGCGCGGGCAGCTCAGCTCCGCGAGCGCCACGGTTGCATCGGGCTTGGGCGCGTCGGGCGGGGGCAGCTCGGGCTTCAGCTCGGGCTTCAGCTCGGGCTTCAGCTCGGGCTTCAGCTCGGGCTTCAGCTCGGGCTTCAGCTCGGGCTTCAGCTCGGGCTTCAGCTCGGGCTTTGGCGGCAGGAGCGGCGGCACGACGGGGATGAGCGCCAGGGCGCCGTCGCCGGCGTCGAGCGGCGCGACCACGCCGGCGTCGTTTGCGACCGCGATAGGTGGCGCCGGCTCGTCGTCGGGCATGCCCGGCAGCACCAAGGCGCGGTCGTCGCCGTCCTTGGGGCGCTGCGTCACGATCTTGCCGATGACGACGATGCCGATGACCACGCCCGCGATGCCCAGTGCTGCCACCAGGGGGCTTGGGCCCGTGCGAGAGCGCACCGGCGGCAACACCGGGCGCAGGACCGGGGGCGGCGCCACCACAGGCGGCGCCAGCGGCTCGCTCGCGTGCAGGCTCGGCGAGCTGCGCTCGCGCGCGGCGCGCAGCACGTCGGCGGAGAGGGTGTCCTTGAGGCTGTCGTCGTCTTGAATGGGTGGCGGCTCTGGCTGCGCCGTCGCCGGAGCGCCGGCGACCGCGGGACGCGGGCGGCTCGCCGACGCCTCCTGCGAGCGCGCGCGCTCGGTGGCCAGCGCGGCCCGCGGCGCCTCGTCCATCAGCTCTTCTGGGTGCGACTTGAGCGCCGTGACCGCGTCGTGAATTTCGCTGTCGGGCGCGGGCCGGCTGCGGTCGCCGCTCGTCGACGAGGGCAACGCAGCCGGCGCCGACATGGCGCGTCGCTCCGCCGTGTCCTCGTCGCTGTCCTCGTCGTCGCCGGACAGCACCACGCGCTTCTCGAGGGTGCCGCCCTGGTCGGGCAGGTCGGGCAAGGGCGGCGGGATCAGCGCTGCGTCGCGCTCGTCGGAGTAGAGCGCCTCCACCAGGGCCTCGGGCCGCCGCGGCCGCCCCTGCCCATCGACGACGCGGCCGTCGGACGAGCGCGCCGCCGGGCCCACGACGATCTCCTTGGGCACCGGCGCGCCGCGCGGCGCGGTGTCGAGGTCGGAGGTGCCGGGGGCCTCATCGAGCGTGTCCTCGGGGTTGCTGCTCGACACCGCCATCAGGCGCACGGCGGCCTCGGCCAGCTCACCGGAGGTCGGGTTGGTGGGCGGCGCCGGCGGCGGCTGGGTCGACGAGCCGTCGAGAAGCACCACCTGGCTCTGCCCGATCTCGACGATGTCGGAGGGCTCGCGCGGCGGCTCAGAGGGCTCGGCCGACGAGGCGCCAGGGGCAAGACCCCCCGGGTAGGCATCGAAGGACGGCCCCGTCTCGGGCGGCGGCGGCGGCGGGCGTCCGGTTGCAGGAGGCACGGGAAAGGCCGGCACGGCCGCGGGCGTCGGCACGCCGGGCGCCGCCGGCAGCCGCACGGGCGGCGGCAGCGGCCCGGTGAGCGCGCCCAAGGCCGCCTCGAGCTCGCGGGCCATGTCGGTGGCGCGAGCGAAGCGGCCGTCGGGGTGCTCCGACATCGCCTTGCGCACCAAGCCGTCGAGCCGCGTGGGCAGCTGCTCGAGCGCCGCCGTGAGCGCGCGCGTGTAGTGACCCTCGAACACGAGGCCCGTGAGCATCTCGCACAGGATGACGCCGAGCGCGTAGACGTCGACGCGCCCGTCGATGTGCTGCGCCTCGACGCGCAGCTCGGGTGCGATGTAGGGGAAGGCCTTGGTCTTGGTCTTGGCGATGCCGAGGAAGGGCTTGAGCGGCAGCGCCTTGAGCAGGTGGAAGTCGGTGATCTTGAGGAGGTCGGGCAGGACGACGACGTTCTCGGGGCGCAGATCGCCGTGCCAGGTGGTCTTGTGCGCGTAGTCGAGCGCCGCCGCGAGCTGGTGGAAGATCGGCACCAGCTCCTCGGCCGAGAAGGGCTGTCCCTTCTCGTGGCGCAGGCGGATGATCTTGCGCAGCGTGAGCCCCTCGAGGAGCTTCATGGTGAAGAAGCGGCGGTTGCCCTCGTGGCCCTCGTCGTAGATGCGCACGATGTTCGGGTGCTGCAGCTTGCGCGCGGCCTTGATCTGCTTGCTGAAGTTCTTCTGCTCCTCGTCGGTTTGCAGCAGGTTGGCCGTGATGGCCTTGAGCGCGACGTCGACGTCGATCTCGAGGTCACGGGCGCGGTAGACCGCGCCCACGCCGCCCTGCCCCAAGAGCTCGGCGATCTTGTAACGCCCCGCGACCATCTCCCCGGGCACGAAGATGCTGGCCGGCTGCGCGGTCTGCGAGGGCCGGCGCGGTGGACCGATGGCCTTGCCCGCTTCATCGACGAAGCCCTGCCCACACACGCTGCATTTCTGCGCGTTCTCTGGGTTGTACGAGCCACAGCGGAAACAGAGCAAAGCGGGGGTCCCCCGAGGGATGGCGCGTTCTAGCAGGTTGCTTGCGGACGTGAACGGCCAAGCGAGGTCGGCGGCGGGGCAGAGCGTGCCGTATCTCACCGCCCAAGGGCTGCCGGGCGCCGGTCAGGGCCGCGCCGGGTTGGGCTACTGACCAGTGGAGCCGAAGCCGCCGGCCTGCCTCTCGGTCGCCGGCAGCTCGGCCACCAATTCGAGCCCCAGCCGGGCCACGGGCGCGATGACGAGCTGCGCGACCCGCATACCGCGCGACACCGTGAAGGGCTCAGCGCCCATGTTGGCGAGGATGACCTTGACCTCGCCGCGATAGTCGGCGTCGATGGTGCCCGGAGAGTTGAGGCAGGTGACCCCGTGCTTCCACGCCAGGCCCGAACGCGGGCGCACCTGGCCCTCGTAGCCCCGGGGGATGGCGATGGCGACGCCGGTGGGCACCAGCGCGCGCCCGCCCGGCGGCAACAGCATGGGCTCGCTGTTGGCGGCCACCAGGTCGAGGCCGGCGGCGTCGGCGCTCTGGTGGCGCGGCTGCAGGAGATCCATCGCCGCTCGATCGCCCTGGCGCGCGGCTTCATCGACGAACTGGACCATGAGCGGTGGGTGCGACATGGCAGGCGCATAGCGCGCCGCTGTGCGCGCCGAAACCGTTTGCTCGTGCCCGAGAGTGGGGAGCCGCCGCAGCGATCGAGCCCGGCGCAAGGGCGTTCCCGGGGCCCCGGGGGCACCGCCGCTGAGCACCTCGGGGTGCGTGGCGAGGGCGTGACGCAAGGAACGCTGCCAGGGCCAAGCGAAGCGGTGCAGATGCAAGTGAGCTCAGGGGTTAGGCAAGGGATCCCCGCCGGGAGGATCAGAGCTTGTGGACGCCCACCTCGCTGCCCTGCTTGCCCTTCCAGAAGCCCGCTGCGCCACAGGAGGGGCAGAAGAAGCCGTCGGTCTTGTCGTCGAGGGTGTCGACGGGGATCTCCTTGCCGCACGCCGTGCAGCGCACGTCCTTCAGGCGGCGGCGGCGCAACGGAATGATGACCCAGGCAAACAGCGCCGCGGCGGCGGCGCCGCTCACCGCCACGCCCATGACGGCCACCGAGATCATCTTGAAGGTGGGCGCACTATCGTCGTCGGCGCCGGGCACGGGGAAGGGATCCTCGATGCGGTCGTGATCGGCCTCGGGCGGCACGGCCACGCGCGCCGGCGTCAGCACGCCCGCCCCGTCGGAGCTGAAGGTCCAAGCCTCGCCCACCACGAGCGCGCCCGACACGGGCCGCACCTCGAGGGTCACCGGGGTACCCGGGGCGAGCGGCAGTCCCTGCTCGCACACGGCGATGCGGCCCACGCCGTACACGCCGCTATAGCGCACGTCCACCAGCGCGCTCACGTTGGCGGCCACGTCGCGCACCAGGAGCGCCGCAAGATCGGGGCTGCCGTCGACGAGCTCCCAGGCCACCTGCTGCGTGAGGTACGCGCCACAGCCAGGGCGCTCGCGCTCCTCGAGGGGCTTGAGCCACAGCGCGCGCAAGCGCGGCGTCGGCGGCGCCGTGGTGGGCGCGGGCGCGCCCTTCTGCAGGTCGAGGACGTCCTTGGGCACCGTCTCCTTTGGCCGCAGGATGCCGAGAAAGCCGCCGAACCCCTCAGGGGCGCGCACGCGTACCAGCCGGCTCTGCGAGGGAGGCGCGACCCCGCCGGTTGGCAGCTCCTCCACGCTCGGGGACTCGGTGGCGGCCACCAGGCGATCGGGCCGCTCGACGTCGCGCACGAAGGCATCGACATGGGCGCCGTCGTGCAGCCACGCCGCCACCGAGCCGCCGGTGGCCACCCGCTCCAAGAAGCGGGCGCTGGGGCAGCCACAGAGCACCCGCGGGCTCTTCTTTGGGCCGCTCGACACCTTGGGGGCGCCCTCGGCGGGCGGAGGCGGTGCGACGGGCGGCGGCGGCTCCGCCGCAGCCCCGCGCGCGGCAAATGAGAGCACGACGAGCCAAAGCAGACGCGACACCGTCGACCTCCTTGGCACGCGCACTCAGCGGAGCGGGCTCGCGCGCGCGGTGGCCGCACGGCCGCGCCCCTGCACAACGATGGCGCAGGCGACGCCGCACATGGGACAGAACAACTGCGTGTCGCCCTCGCCAGCCTCCACGGGCAGCGGTGCCGAGCAATGAGGGCACGGCGCCTCGAGCACTATGCGCCGGCGCAGGCGCGTGAACGCACCGAGCAGCGCGGCCGCGCCCACGATGGCGGCGAGCCCACCGCCGACCGAGAGCGGCACCACCATGGCGAGCGCCTGCTCGTCTGCCGACACGGGGCGGCGGGTGCGCCTGAGCTCGCGGTGCCGGCGGTCGCCCTCGGCGTACACGGCGGTGCCCTCGCTGCAGATGGTGGCGTCCCAGGTCTCGCCGTAGCCCACGGTGCCGGCCTTGTTGAGCTCGTCGAAGAAGTAGCCGTCGGTGCCGTCGCAGCGGAAGGTCCGCGCCGGCGCTGCGGGCGCCCCTGGCGCCTGCGGGCCGGCCTCGGCGCTCACCGGCGAGGCGAGCGCGAGCGCGACGAGAACCAGAGCCCGACTGGACATCCCGAGCCACCTTAGCGTTCCGGTTCCACCTATGGAACCGTCGTGCGGAACCGGTCGTTCGACCGCGCGGCCTGCTCGGGAGTTCCCGCTGTAGAGTGCGCGCGTGGCGGACAGCCTCGCACCCCTGCCGACCCGCATCCGTGGTCTCGCCGGCCGGGGCATGCCGCGCAGGCTGGGGCCGCTCCTCTCGGCCTTCGCCGGCCGCTTCCTCGACCGCATCCCCTTCCCTGCCGCCGCCGCCGAGCGCCTGCGTGGCGCCGAGCGCGAGGGCGCGGTGATCGTGTACGTGCACCGCGCCCGAAACCCCGTGGAGCACCTGGCGTTGGCCCGCGTGGCGGCCCGCGATGGCTTGCCGCGCGCGCGCTACGTCGGCGGCCTCAACGTCGCTTCGTTGCAGCCCTTCTGGGTGCTGCCGGCGCTCGCGGCGGGCATCCATGGCGCGGCGCACGAGGAGCGGCTGTTGGAGCGGTGCGTGGGCGCCGGCCTGTGCGCCGAGGTGTTCTTGCGGCGGCCCATCACGCTCCTGTCGGGCAAAAGCGCCACGCGCGCGCGCTTCGTGGAGGCGCTGGTGCGCGCGCAGCGCGCCGCGGATCGGCCGATCCTGCTGGTGCCGCTCCTGTTGGCGCTCAAGCAACGGCCCTCGAGCTTCGATCCCACGCCGCTCGACGCCATCTTCGGCACCGTCGAGGAGCCGGGGCTGTTGCGCGCGCTCGGGCGCGTCATGGCCGCGGGAGACGCCGCGCGCTTCGAGGTCAGCGAGCCCATCGACCTGCGCGAGGTCGTGCGCAGCAACGCCGACGCGAGCGGCGAGATCGTCGCCAAGAAGGTGCGCTGGTCGATCCTGCACCACCTGGCGCGCGTGGAGCGCGTCATCCACGGGCCGCCGCTCAAGAGCCATGGTCGCCTGCGGCTCGAGGTGCTGCGCGACGCCACGCTCACGCGCTGGCTCGACGGCGTGGCGTCAGAGACCGGCCTGTCGCGTGCGCTCCTCGAGAAGCGCGCCAGCAAGCTGCTCGACGAGATCGCCGCGCGACCCGATATCGACGTCACCCGCGCGGTCTCGCGGGTGCTCGACGCCGTGTGGCGCCGCATCTACGACGGCATCCACGTCGACACGGCCGAGATCGAGCGCATCCGGCTAGCGGCGCGGCGCGGGCCCATCGTGTTGGTGCCCTCGCACCGCAGCCACATCGACTCCTTGGTGCTCGCCCAAGCGCTGCTCAAGGCCGGGCTGATGCCTCCCTTGTTGGCCGCCGGCGAGAACATGAACTTCTTCCCGCTCGGGGCGCTGTTTCGTCGCTGCGGGGCGTACTTCTTGCGGCGCAGCTTCAAGGGCGATCCGCTCTATGTCGCGGTCTTTCGCGCGTACGTGAAGAAGCTCTTCACCGAGGGCTTCTCGCAAGGCTTCTTCATCGAGGGGACGCGCAGCCGCACGGGCAAGGCCCTACCACCCAAGCTCGGCATGCTGTCGATGCTGGTAGACGCGTTCCTCGACGCGAAGGAGCCCGACGCCATCTTCATCCCCTGCCACATCGCCTACGAACGCGTCATCGAGGCGCGTGCCTACGCCGGGGAGCTGCACGGGAAGGCGAAGGAGAGAGAGTCGGCCACGGCCTTGGTCAAGAGCGCGGGCGTGCTCGGCGGTCGCTACGGTCACGTCTTCATCGCGTTCGACGACCCCATCTCGCTGGCCGAGCACCTGCGCTCGCGTGGCGTATCTCGCGACGCCGGCATCGACGAGCGCGCGCGCCGCGCCGCCGTGCAGACGCTCGGCCACAAGATCGCTTATGGCATCAACCGCGCCGGCATCGTGACCGCCACGGCGCTGGTCGCGGCGGCGCTCGTGGGGCTGCGCCAAAAGGGCGTGGACGAGGCGATGCTCTTGCAGACCGCCGCTGCGCTGCGCGTGCACTTGCTGCGCAAGCCGGCCGGCTCCGTGCGCTTCGAGCCCGGCCTTGGCGATGGGGACGTCGACACCGACCTGCGCGCGGCGCTCGATCGGCTGGTGGGCGACGGCTTGTTGGTGCGCACCAGCGTCGGCGAGCGGGTCATCGTGCAGGCCACCGTCGACGCCGCCTTGCGCCTCGAGGTGCTCAAGAACCAGCTCCTGCACCACATCGTGCCCGAGACCATCATCGCGGCCGCGTTGGCCGCGTGCGGCGCGCGCGCGGCCACCCCCGTGTCACGCCGCGACGTGGCGAAGGTGGCCTTGCAGCTCTCGCGTGCGCTCAAGATCGAGTTCATCTTCAGGCCGGGCACGAGCTTCCCCGAGCTGTTCGACGCCGCGGTGGCGGCGGCCGGCGCCGCCGGCATCCTCGCAGCGCAGGGCGACCAGCTGGTGCTCTCCACCGCCGACGTCGCGCGTGCCGCGCGGCGCTTCGCCCACGGCGCCATCGCCAGCTTCCTCGAGGCGTACCCGGTGTGCATGCGCACGGCGCTGGCCGAGCCCGACGGGCGCGCGTCGGAGAAGCAGCTGGTGCAGCGCATGCTCGACGCGCTCAAGGCGGCGGCGCTGACGGGACAGCTCTGGTGCGCAGAGTCTGCCTCGAAGGCGCACGCCGAGAACGTGGTGGCCCTGCTCGTCGACGTTGGTGCGCTGACCCGTCAGGAGCAAGGCCCGCTTGTCGAGGTGAAGGAGCGCGCCGTCATCGAGGAGCTCGTCGCGTTGCTCGAGTCGGCGCGCTTGCGGCGCTAGAGCTCGTTTCAGAACCCCGGACCGAGCGGGCGCGCGCCAGGCGGGTGAGCACAAGGCGCGAGGAGCCGGCCATCCTCGACGGATGGTCGGCCCGCAGCAACGCAGTGATCGCAAGCTTGGCGCGATGCACGCGACGGGAGGGGTTATGAAACGAGCTCTAGAGAGCTGATCCGTTTGCAGCGCCGTCGCGAGCGTGAGCCGGTGGTGCGAGGGCAAGGAGACGCGCAGGCGCGTGGCCGTAGCCACGTGCCGAGCACGCGACGCCGCCGTCGCACCACCGGCTCGCGCGCAGCAGGCGATG
>JADZDP010000104.1 GCA_020850995.1 Deltaproteobacteria bacterium | reverse complement strand
CGCCACCAGGCCGAGGCCGATGCGCGCGTGCAGGTAGGTGGTGTCGTCGTCCTCCGCCGTGAGGAAGGCGCCGGCGATGACCAGCGCGAGCCCACCGTGGAACAAGCGCACCGCGGGGTCCCAGACCTTGATCTTCTTGCCTTGCATGACGTCCTCCGCGCCTGACCTGCCAGGCTCGAAAGACACAATAGGGAGGCGCTCATGAACGGCCGATGAACGGCACCGGCGCCTCGAGCTTCGAGTGATTTCCGGGAGATCCGGCGCCGCCGCGGCACCCACGGGGCAGGTTGCGCGGGCAGGTTGCGCGGACAGTTCGCGCGCGTAGGGTGCGCGCTTGCCGCCCCGCCGCTTGCCGTGATGAAGCTGCCCCGCACCCTGCCCTGGCTCGTCGCGCTCCTGTGGGGGGCCTGCGTCCCGACCGCGCCAGAGGCGCACGTCGCGCCCGATCCCGACGAGCGCTTCCTCGGCAACGACCCCTGCCCCGAGGCCTCGGCCGGCATGCAGCTTGAAGAAACCGCGCCCTTCACGGCCGGCGGCACCCCGACGCCGCTCCTCGTGCTCATGGGCGGCGGTGTCGAGGTGGACGAGGCCGCCATCGCGTTCGCCGAGGCCGCGGGCGGCGGCGACCTGTTGGTGCTGCGCGCCACCGGCTCCACCTCGAGCTACACCACCTGGTTCGCCGAGGAGCTCGCGCTCGCGCCGCCGCCCGCCGCGGTGGGCACGGTGCTCCTCGAGGATGCCGCGGCCGGCGACGACGACGCGGTGCTCTGCCGCGTGGCGCGCGCCGACGCGCTGTGGATCGCGGGCGGCGACCAGAGCGATTACCTGTTGCGGTGGCCGACGGCGCTGCACGAGACCTTCGCCCGCGCCATCGCCCGCGGCGTCGCCATCGGCGGCACGAGCGCGGGCGCCATGAGCTTGTCCTCGCTGGCCTTCGACGCGGCCGCGGGCAGCGTGGACGCGAGCCAAGCGCTCGGCGATCCGCTCGACGATGCCGTGTCACTCTCGCCCTCGCCCTTCGCCGTGGACGCGCTCGAAGGGTGGCTGACGGACACGCACTTCAGCGAGCGCGATCGCCTGGGCCGCCTGGTGGCCTTCCTGGCCCGCGCTGCGCACCAGGGAGCGCCGGTGCTCGGCCTCGGTATCGACGAGGAGACCGCGGTGGTCATCGACGGGAACCAGGTGCGGGTGAGCGGCGCCGGCGAGGCCTGGCTGGTGGCGCTCGACGAGGCGCCCACGCTCGACGGCGGCGCGCTCGACGCGCGCGCGCACGTGGCGCCGCTCTCGCGGCAAGGGTCGTGGCCGCCCACGACGGGGGCCGCGGCGCCGGACACACGCGCGTTGGTGGTGGTCGACGGGACCTTGCCGTGAGCGTCGGGCGCGTCAGTGCGCGCCGGGCGCCGCGTTGGTGCGCTTGCCCAAGAGCCGCTTGCCGAGCGTGAAGCCGGCCACCGCCAGCGCCCCGGCGATGAGCCCGACCAGGATGCTGCCGACGCCGTTCAAGAGCGCCACCAGCACCGGCCCTACCACGGGCGCACCCTCGACCAGGTGGGCCAGGGCCTCGATCAGGTGATGCACGAAGGGCAGGCCGTGCACCAGGATGCCGCCGCCCACGAGGAACATCGCCACGGTGCCGGCGACGGAGAGCAGCTTCATGAGCGAGGGCGCGATGCGCACCAGACGGGCGCCCACGGCGCGCGCCGCCCTGCGCAGCAGCGCGGCTCCCTGGATGCGTGCCATCGCGAGGCCGATGTCGTCGAGCTTCACGATGAGCGCGACGAAGCCGTACACGCCCACCGTCATGGCGATGGCGATGGCCGTCAAGACCAGCACGCGCGTGAGCAGCTCCGCTTCGGCCACGGCGCCGAGCGTGATGACGACGATCTCGGCCGACAGGATGAAGTCGGTGCGGATGGCGCCCTTGATCTTTTCCTTCTCGAGGGCCACCAGGTCGGCGTTCGGATCGGCGAGCGCGCGCGCGATCTCCTTGTGGTGCTCCTCGTCCTCGCCCTTCGGGTGGAGCAGCTTGTGCACGAGCTTCTCGACGCCCTCGAAGCAGAGGAACAGGCCGCCGAGCATCAAGAGCGGCGTCACCAGCCAGGGCAGCAGCCACGACACGAGCAACGCGGCCGGCACCAAGATCGCCTTGTTGACCAAGGAGCCGCGCGCCACGCCCCACACCACTGGGAGCTCGCGCTCGGCGCGTACACCCGCCACCTGCTCGGCGTTGAGCGCGAGGTCGTCGCCGAGCACGCCCGCGGTCTTCTGCGCCGACAGCTTGGTCAACACCGCGATGTCGTCGAGCGCGGTGGCGATGTCGTCGAGGAGAGCCAGGAGGCTGGTGCCGGCCATGGAGGCTCGGCCCTTAGCGCCGCGTCGAGCCGGCTGCAATCGCGGCGGGATCCTGCCGTCGCGACAACGTGGTAGCAGCGCGCGCATCGGAGGTCTCATGCGAAAGGTCACGCTCGCGCTCGCCCTCGCCCTCGCCGCCACGGCGGCCCACGCCGCCGACAAGAGCTCGCCGCCGCCGCCCGCGCCGCCGGCACCGGCGCCCGCGCCGGTGCTGCGCATCACCGGCTTCGCCACGCCGGAGGGCGTGGTGTACGACGACGCCAACGACCGCTACCTGGTGTCGAACATCAACGGCACACCGCTCGCGAAGGACAACAACGGCTTCATCGCGGTGGTCTCGCCCGAGGGCAAGATGGTGACCGAGAAGTGGATCGCGGGCGGGGCCGGCGGCGTGACGCTGCACGCGCCCAAGGGCATGGCCATCGACAGGGGCGTGCTCTTCGTCTCCGACATCGACGTGGTGCGCACCTTCGATCTGAAGACCGGTGCGCCCAAGGGCGACATCGAGCTCACGGGCGCCACCTTCGCCAACGACGTGGCCGCCGACACCAAGGCGCACAGGATCTACGTCAGCGACTCGGGCATGAAGGCGGGCAAGGAGGGCTTCGACGGCACCGGCACCGACGGCGTGTGGGTCATCGAGGGCATGAGCGCCAAGCTCTTCTTCGCCAACAAGGAGCTCGGGCGGCCGAACGGGCTGTGGGTGCAGGGCAAGGACCTTTACATCAACTTTTTCGGCAGCGCCGACGTCGCCAAGCTCGACGCCAAGAAGGGCAAGGTGGAGGTCACCGCGGCACCCGCTGGTGGCGGCGACGGCTTGTTCGTCGCCGCGGACGGCACGGTGTTGACATCGTCGTGGGCGGGCAGCGCCGTGTTCAAAGGCAAGCTCGGCGGCACCTTCGCGCCCATGGTGCAGAACGTGTCGGCGCCGGCAGACTTCGCCGTCGACACCAAGCGCAACCGGCTGGTCGTTCCCCGCTTCAATGACCACGCTGTCGAGGTTTTCGAGATGAAGTAGCGCGATCGCGCGGGTGTGGGCATTGCCTCGGGGCGCGCGCTGCGGCACGCCGCCGCGCATGAGACTCACCCTTCCGCTGTGCGCGCTCGCCGCATCGATCGCCTGCGCGAGCGCGCCGACACCGACGAGCTCGGCCGACCTGGTGCTGCGCTCTGGCGCCGTGTTCACCGGCGACGATGCGCGGCCGTGGGTCACGGCCGTGGCGCTGCGCGGCGATCGCGTCCTCGCCGTGGGCGCCGACGCCGACGTGGCCTCGCTCATCGGCCCGCGCACCGAGCTCATCGAGCTGCAGGGACGCACCGTGGTGCCGGGCTTCCACGACGCTCACGTGCACCCCATCTCGGCCGGCCGGGAGCACTTCGGCTGCTCGCTCACCGAGGCCAAGAGCGTCGACGAGATCCTGGCGCGCGTGCGCGCCTGCGATCAGGCGAAGCCCGGCGACGGCTGGTTGGTGGGCCGCGGCTGGGACCTGAGCCTGTTCCCGCAGGCGAACCCGAGCAAGGCGCTGCTCGACGGCGTGGTGGCAACGCGCCCCATCTACCTCGAGGGCGCCGACGGCCACTCGGGTTGGCTCAACAGCGCGGGGCTCGCCAAGGGAGGCATCACGCGCGACACGCCGAACCCGCCGCAGGGCGTGATCGAGCGCGGCGCCGACGGGGCGCCGAGCGGCACGGTGCGCGAGGCCGCCGCGTTGCTCGTGGAAGACCAGCTCCCCAAGCCCACCCTCGACGACGACGTGCGCGCGCTCGCGTGGGCCGTGGAGCGCCTGCACCAAGCGGGCATCACCTCGATCATGGACGCCAGCGTCGACGAGCAGCGCCTGCTCGCGTACCGCACCTTGGCGGCCAAAGGCCCGCTCCACCTGCGCGGCGTGGCGTGCGTCTACGTGGATCCCACCGACCCCGAGCTGGCGCTGCGCAACGCGCGTTCGCTGCGCGAGCGCTTCGTGGACCTGCCGCTGCGGCCGAGCTGCGCCAAGATCTTCCTCGACGGCGTGCTCGAGGGCGAGACCGCGGCGCTGCTCGAGCCCTACCTCGATCACCCGGGGCACCGCGGCACGCTCAACGCCACGCCGGAGCAACTGCAGCGCACCGTGGCGCTCCTCGAGCAGGACGGCTTCGCCGTCCACGTCCACGTCATCGGCGACGGCGCCGCGCGCGCCGCGCTCGACGCCTTCGCCGCGGCCACCGCGACCAACGGCAGGGCCGGCGCCGGGCGCACGCTGGCGCACCTGCAGCTCGTTCACCCCGACGACGCGCCGCGCTTCGCCGCCCTCGGCGTCACGGCCAACGCGCAATCGCTGTGGGCCTACCCCGACAGCTACATCCGCGACGTCAACACGGCGCAGGTGGGGCAGGCGCGCGTGGATCGCATGTACCCTTGGGGAACCTTGACGCGCGCCGGCGCCGCGCTGGTCGGCGGCAGCGACTGGCCCGTGAGCTCGGTGGAGCCCCTCGATGCCATCGAGGTGATGGTGCGTCGGCAGGACCCTGCGCTCGAGGACGGCCCGGTGCTCGGTCGCGGCGAGGGGCTCACGCTCGACCGCGCGCTACGCGCCTATACGGCTGACGCGGCGCGGCTCTTTGGCGCCGCTGACGAGGTGGGTGTGCTGCGCGCAGGCGCGCGCGCCGACCTGGTGGTGCTCGATCGTGCGCTGGAGGCCGCGCGCCCCACGGGTCTGTCGGAGGCGCGGGCGTGGCTCACCGTCGTAGACGGCGTGGTGGTGTACCGCGGCTCGGCGCCGGCGGGTGCGCGGTAGGCACCACGGTAGGTGTGTCTCCTGGTGCGCGCGGCGGGCCGCGTCACGACGCGCAGCCCTACACTCGTGCAATGCGCGCCCGCTCGCCCCTCGTGCTCGCGCTGCTCTCGTGGACGGCGTGCGTGTTCGACGGCGCGCTGCCGCTCGGCGCGACGCTCACCTGCACGGACACGGCCGAGTGCCCGGAGAGCTATCGCTGCGAGGACGGGCTCTGCCTGGCGCCCGGCGAGGCGCTGCCCGCGCTCGTGCCGCTCTCCCTGAGCACCGACGAGGACATCGAGGTCCTCATCACGCCGGTCGCCGTCGACGCCAGCGCTGCGCGCTTCGTGCTCGTGGACCCGCCCGCGCACGGCCGCGTCACCTGCGCCGACGGCGCCGAGGCGTGCCGCGCCTGTGATGCACTATCGGCGCCGTGTGAGCTCGCCGTCGAGGGTGCGCGCTATCGGCCCGACCCCAATTGGAGCGGCACCGACCTCTTGAGCGTGGTGGTGGAGGACGCCGCGCGCGCCGCGCGTCGCGGCGCGCCGGGTGCCGTCACCGTCGAGGTGCGCCCCGTCAACGACCCCCCGGAGCAGCTCGCGGCGCTCGCGCTCGCGCTCGACGAAGACGGCGCCGACGCCCTGCCGCTGAGCGCCTTGGTCTACGACGCCGACGGCGACACGCTCACCTTCGCGATCAGCGAGGCGCCAGTCCTCGGTGTGGCCACCGAGGACGACGAGCTGCTCGTCTACACCGGCCTGCCCGACCGCTGGGGCGAGGATCAGCTCACCCTCACGGCCAGCGACGGCGTCGAGACCATCGCGGTGACGCTGGGCGTTTCCATCGCCTCGATCAACGACCCACCGCACGGTACCACCGTTGACCTGCTGGTCTCCGAAGACAGCGCGTCCGTCGACGTGACGTCGCTGGTACTGGCCGACGCCGTCGACATCGACGGCGACGCCCTCGCCCTGCTGGCCGATGCCGAGCGGCCGGCGAGCCACGGCAGCGTGAGCGACGTCGACGGCGTGCGCTATCAACCGGCGCCCGACTACTTCGGGCCCGACGCGTTCGGCGCGCTCATCATCGACGAGAGCGGCGACGCCACCCCGGCGGTGGTGCGGGTGCTGGTGGAGCCCGTCGACGACGCACCGCGGGCAGAAGCGGTGGACGTGACAACCGACGAGGACCAGCCCGTCATCGTGGTGTTCGAAGGCGCGAATCCCGACGGTCCGGAGACCGAGTACCGGGTCGTTGCTGCGCCAGCGCACGGTACGCTCTCCGGCCTCGACCCGAGGCGCGGTGTGGCGCTGTACACGCCCAACGACGACTACTTCGGCGAGGACGCGCTCAGCTTTCGCGTCGTCGACACCGACACCGGCGAAGAGAGCGAGCCCGCAGCCGTGGCGCTGCGTGTGCTGGGCGTGCCCGACGCGCCGCGCGTGCTGACCACCTTCGTCGAGGTCCCAGCGGCCCTCGGCAGCGTCGACATCGAGGTGGCCATGGTCGATCCCGACGGCGATCCGCTCTCTGAGGTCGGAGTCATTCGTCAGCCGAGCCATGGGCGCCTGGTAGTCGAGGCCACGGACCCGGCGCGGCTCACGTTCGTGAAAGACGGATCCGACGCCTTCTTGTCGGACTCGTTCACGCTGGTGGTGAAGGATGACCTGCTCGCGAGCCCGGAGTCGACCATCACCATCGTGAGCACCAGCCGCGAGAGCTGCGCGCACATCCTGAACGCCGGCGAGGGCAGGGGCGACGACGTGTACGTGATCGATCCCGAGCCCGGCATCGAGGACACGGCCTTCCTGGCCTTCTGCGACATGAGCACCGCGGGGGGCGGATGGACCCTGGCGCTGCGCGCCGACGGCAGGAGCAGCACCTTCGCGTACGACGCGTTCCACTGGACATCCACGCTGCCGGTCAACGCCGAGGCTCCCGAGCTTGTCGACGTGGTGGAGTCGAAGCTGGCCAGCTTCCACCTGACGCCGGTCAGTGAGCTGCTGGTCGGCTTCTCCCCCTTCACCGTGCTGAATGGCCAGGAGCTGCCCACGGGCGAGTTCCGCTACGTGCGCGCGCGCCTGGTCCGCGACGGGGAAGCGCCCCTCCCCTCGCTGCACCACGCCATCGTCGAGACCACGCTCGCGCTCGACACGGTGCCGAGCGGCGCGACCGAAGGGACGCGCGGACGAGAGCGCTGGCTGAACGCGGTGCCGGGCATGAGCTTGCAGGACAAGAGCGATCGCGCGCAGCTCAACAACTTCCTCACCCCCGTCGATCACGCCGCGCGCATCGGCATCCTCGGCAGCGGCGTGACCGGGCTGGCGTCGTCAGAGAGCTTCATCGGCGTCGGCAGCAACAAGAGCCCGAGCGCGGGTCAGCGGCGCGCGAAGCAGGCCTGCGTGGGCTCGTTCGACTGCGACGGCACCATCGGCGAGCAGTGCATCGAGAGCGTCTGCGTCGAGGCCATGGCCACGCTCGCGGTCGTACTGGTGCGCGGGCGCGACTTCACCACGTTGGGCTCGCGGGCGAGCTGCGACGAGCACGCCCTGCAGGGCGCCGTGGTGGGCGGCACCTTCCTGGTCGACGGCGTGGTCACCGAGTGCAGCTTTGGCCCCACCGAAGACATCTGCGGCGACCGCTTCCTCGATCCCGAGGAGGAGTGCGACGACGGCAACATCGGGATCGGCGACGGCTGCGATCGTCACTGCCGCGCCGAGCAGTGCGGCAACGGGCGCGTCGAGGATAGCGAGGAGTGCGACGACGCCAACATCACAAACGGCGACGGCTGCGACGCCAACTGCACGGTCACCCGCTGCGGCAACGGCGTGATGACCGGCGCAGAAGAGTGCGACGACAACGCTGTCAGCGGTGACGGTTGCGACGCGCTCTGCCGCATCGAGCTGTGCGGCAACGGGCGCGTGGAGCTGAATGAGCAGTGCGACGACGGCAACACGAACAACGGTGATGGCTGCGAGGCGAACTGTCGCCGGCCCACGGGCGGGTCCTGCTTCGTCGCGGGGACCACGGTGGCAACGCCGCGCGGCGCCCGCGTCATCGAGGAGCTCGCCGTCGGTGACCAGGTGTTGGCTGGCGAGCCGAGCGCTGGCCGTGCAGCCACCATCTCGCGCACCTGGCAGCGCGCCTCCGACCACCTGCGCATCCTGCGCGTCGACGGCGTCGAGGTGCGCACCACCGACGAGCACCCCTTCTTCGTGCTCGGCCGCGGCTTCACGCGCGCCGCCGAGGTGACGCCGGGTGACGCGCTGGTCACCTTGCGCGGCAGCAGCGCGCGCGTGGAGGCCACGGAGCGCTTGGACGGCTCGTTCGCCGTCTTCAACCTGGAGGTGGCGGGGCCGCACCGCTACTTCGTGTCGCCGCTCGCGCTGCTGGTGCACAACAAAGACGGCGACCCTGGAGGCGACCCCGATCCGGGACCAGGCGGCGCGACCGACTGATCACGCGCCGCAGGCCGGCACGCGGTCGACACTTCCGTAGAAGCGCTCGATGAGCAGCGCCCACGCCTCGGCGTTCTCTGGGGTGAGGCACTTGAAGGGCTTCTTCACCGTGCCGCCGCGCATCACCGTGCGCTGCTCGACGAAATAGCGCTTGGCCAGATCGGCGGCGTACTCGGTGACGCCGTTGTCGGGCATGAAGGAGTAGTAGGTGCCGCCCTTGACGCGCACCACGATGGAGTCGGGCGCGAATGGCGCCAGACACTCGAGATCGTGCAGGTCGCACTTCACCAGGATGCGCCGGTAGATGGCGCTGAGCGCGCGCTCGGACCAGCGACCGCCCGGCGTGTCGTCGTTCAAGTGGAAGATCTCGTGCGCCAGGGTCTCGCGCACGCGCGCCTCGGACGTGAACAGCGAGCCCGCGACGTTGTAGGAGATGCGCCAGCCCTGCGCCACCGCCGAGGGCGTACGGCGCTTGAGCGAGCGAAAGAAGCGCAGGTCGAAGTCGGTCCACCGGTAGTCGAGCGCGCCCATGCGAGCGAGCTCGCCGTAGACCGCGTCGATATCGCTGAGGGCAGCGGCGAGCCACGCGAGGTGCTGGCGCTGATCGCGCACGGGCAGGTGCGGCACGAGCTTGAGCTTGCCGCGATAGGCACCGTCAAAGTCTTGCGCCGGCAAGAGGCCGGCGACGGAGCCCGTCGCCGCGTACATCTCGCGCGCGATGCGCGCGGCCTTGGCGTCGGACGCGAAGCGCACGCCGAGCAGGCAGTCGATCTGCGCCTGCGCCGTGCCCTCGGCGCAGCGCGCGGCCGCGGCCGGTGGTCCGCCATCGGCCGTGAACAGGATGATCCGCGCCATGTCGACGTCGATGGCGAAGAGCGGCGTCGCGTGGAGTGGCGGCGCGTGGACGAGCGCAGCGCACAGCACGCCGAGGGAGAGGATGCCGAAGGGCCAGGGAGTGCCGGTGCGAGGCATGCCGAAGAGATAGACCACCGAGGGGCCACGCGGGTTCCGGCGCCGTTGCGCTGTCGTGCGCGGCGTCTACCTCGGGGAGGACGCGCGATCCGCAGCACCGGAGCCACCGTCGCCGCGCCGCGCCCAGGCCGCCCGCTTGCGCTCAGCGTAGCGCCACGCCGCCGACGCGTCGGCCTTGCTCGCGTAGTCGGAGCTGCGCGCGGCGTCGACGATGGCGCCGAGGATGGCCGCCGGCGTTGCCAGGCAGCACAGGCCCACGCCCCCGTAGCCGGCGCCCACGAGGAGGCGCTGCTCAGCGGTGGAGCTCTTGGGCATGACCCACGCCCCCACCGCCGTGCCCACCGCGGCCGACGAGAGCAGACCGAGCGTCAGCCCCCCGAGCAGGAAGGGAGAGCCGGGTGGATCGTCGACGAGCGCGTCGGGCTTCAGCGGCAACGGGGGCTCGGGCACGAGCGCGAGCAGCTCCGCCTCCGCGCGCTCCTCCCAGGCGCGCCGGCGCACCCAGATCGCGGACGCGGCCGCGCCGTCGACGATGAAGGGGATGGAGATGGCAGCGGAGTCGCTGGCCTTGTCGGCGGGCAGATCGCCGCTGCCGAGGCAACCTCCTGCGATCAACAGCGACTCCCGGCCCGCGCTCCCCGGCGGGATGCGCACCGCGGCCGACACCCCCGAGCGCGGCTTGAGCGCCACGGCCACGCCGTCGTACTGGGCGGCCGCCTCACTCCACGTCACGGAGGCGCCCTGCTCGCCACCGTCGATCTCGACGTCGACGCCGCTCGGACAGCCGCGCGAGAGATCGACGGTGAAGCGGACCTCGCCGGTGGTGGCGCTGCTACCGTGGCGCGCGATCGCCACCGGCACGCGGCGCGCGCCGCAGCTCCAGGCCCCCGCGTCGTCGTCGTAGACGCAGCGCCGGGCGTCGTAGGCCGTGAGCGGCTCGGCCTCGAGCGGTACCTGGTCTGGCCGCAGCGTGGCGCGGGCGACCGGCGCGGCTGTGCCAGCGACGGGTGCAGGCCCGCGCGGCCCGCCCTCCCCGAGGGGCCCTGCCCTGCTCGGTCGCGTGGCCAGCGGGCCCAAGCTCTCCGCCACGGCCGTGCCGATGCCCTCGGCGAGCCGCGCCACGCCATTGGCGCGGCTCATGCCCCGTCCGATCACGCGCGCCTCGCGAGAGTCGAACAGCGAGGTCGTCAGTGACCAGCTCGCGCCGAGCCGAGCCACCGAGGTGAAGAGCACGAAGCGCGCTCCGTAGGCGTCCGCGATCTCGGTGGCACAGGACGCGTCCTTGCACCCGATCTGCTGGCGGTCGGCCTCGAGGTCGAGCGCCCGGCGCAGCTCCTCCACCGAGGTGACCTCGAGCTTGGTCTGCGCCTGGCACTCGGCGACCAGCGCGTGCAGCAGGCCCGCGCGCGTGCCGGCAGAGAGGCCCTCGCCCGCGCTGTGGACGTCGAGGACGATGAGCCGGTCAGGCGGCGGCGCAACGGTGCCGGCCGCGGCACCGGGCATCGCCGCGCACCCAACGATGGCGATGGTGACCGCCCGCACACCGATCCAAGGACCATGCATAGACCGCCCTTAACAGCACGGCGCGCGCCCGACAAAGTGGTGCCATGGCTCCTGGCACGCAGCGTCACGCCGCAGCCACCCGATCGGAGAGCGGCAGCGGTGGTGGCGCGCGCGCCGCAGGGCTGCTGATGTCCCTGCTGCTCGGCCTCGGAGGCGTCGCGTGCGCGTCGTCGTGGGGCGCGCGGCAGCCCGCGCGCGAGCGCCCCGCGGCGATCGTGGAGACGCGCGGCCCGCCGCCCGGCGTGGACATCGACATCGTCGTCGAAGACGCGCCCGAGGGCCTGTGGCAAGCGCGCCTGCTGCTCGACGGCGTCGGCGCCACCGAGCTTGGCCCCGCCAGCGCCGCGGCGCGCCTGACCATCCCCTTTGGCTCCCACAGCCTCGAGCTGCATATCGAGACCTACCGCATCGACACGGTGACGACGATGCAGACCCAAACGGTCATGGTGAGCCAGACGCAGATGGTCCCCTGCTCCGGCTACAACTACAGCCTGCTGTGCAGCCGCACCGTGCAGGTGCCGCAGACCCGCACGGTGCCGGTGACGACGACGCGGCGGGTGCAGACCGGCGAGTGCACGGCGCCGGGGGAGCTCCAGGTCGCCTTCGTGGAGCCGCGCGTCATCGCCCTGCGCCTCGACCCAGACGGCTGCGCGGTGCGAGACGCGAGCCTCCTGGCCGACCCCTTTGCGGCCGCACCTCCTTGAGCCAAGCGCGCGCGGCTGGAATGAGGGATCCCATGGAACCTTGGTCGAGATGGGCCCTTTGCGTCGTCGCGCTGACGCTCGTAGTCGTCGGCGGCGGCTGCCCCGATCCCTGCCTGCTAGCGGGCGGCTGCAACGCGAACAGCGACTGCCGTGGCGACAGCGTCTGCCGCGTGGCGCGCTCCTTCGAGACCGGCTGTCCCGTGCTGGCCGGCACCTGCCTGGCCGACGACGACACCTTGCGCGCGCCGCTGTGCGGCAGCGTCGACGACTGCGACGACGACGAGTGCTGCGACCCCCAGACCAACCGTTGCATCGCGGCCCGCCTGTATATGGGACCGTTTTGCGACGCGCTCACCTGCGGCGACTGTGACGAGACCCAGATGCGCGCCCGCTGTACCACCGACGACGACTGCGACCCTGACGAGGCCTGCGACCTCGGCACCGTCCTCGACGAGAGCCTGTGCGCGCAGCGCTGCGAGGAGAACCGAGACTGCGGCGACGACGAGCGCTGCAGCCTGGGCCTGTGTACCGTGAGGATCGGCACGCCCTGCGACCTCGAGGCCGGCCTGGATGGCACGCCCATCGAGCGCCGCTGCTACGGCCTGTCGTGCACCAACGTCGACGCGAACGGCGACACGGTCGATCCCTACTGCACCGGCAACTGCATTCTCGAGGAGGACCTCTGCCCAGCCCCCGGCTACGCCTGCGCTGACGACCAGTGCCGCCCTCGCTGAGCAGCCTCGCGAGCGACAGCCCGTGCAGCCCTCCAGGTCGCTCGCTCCATCGAGACAGATGCGCTACTGCTGCGCGCGGAGGGTTGATGGACCAAGCTCGTTACCTCGCGTTCGATCGCGCCGTCGCCGACCACGTCGCCACGGTGACGCTGCGCGGCCCCGGCAAGGGCAACGCGATGGGCCCCGACTTCTGGCGCGAGTGCCCACAGCTCTTCAGCGAGCTCGGTCGCGACGACGAGGTGCGCGTGGTGCTGTTGCGCGGCTCCGGCGCGGCCTTCTGCTACGGCCTCGATCTCTTGGCCATGGCCGGCGAGCTCGGTGCGCTGGCCGCGCCCGGCGCCGCCGCCGTCGAGCGCGCCCGCCTGCTTGACGTCATCGAGGGCATGCAGCGCGCGCTGCACGCGGTGTTCTCCTGCAAGAAGCCGGTGGTGGCCGCCGTGCACGGCTGGTGCATCGGCGGCGGGCTCGACCTGGCTGCTGCCGCCGACCTGCGCGTGTGCTCGGGGGGGGCGCGCTTCTCGCTGCGCGAGGTCAAGCTCGCCATCGTGGCCGACGTGGGCAGCTTGCAGTACCTGCCCCACCTGATCGGCGAGGCGGCCACGCGCGAGCTGGCGTTCACCGGCAAGGACATCGACGCGAACCGCGCGCTGGCATTGGGCCTGGTGTCCGAGGTGTTCGCCGACGACGACGCGCTGTTCAGCGGCGCGCACCGGCTGGCGCAGCAGATCGCCGACAACCCACCCCTGGTAGTGCAGGGCATCAAGCGCGTGATGAACCGCCGCATCGAGGGTGAGATCGCGAGCGGCCTGCGCGAGGTCGCTGCCTGGAATGCGGCGTTCCTCGGCACCGAGGACCTCGGCGAAGCCGTGGCCGCCTTCGCCGAGCGCCGGCCGGCGCGCTTCACGGGGCGCTGAGCGCGTGCAACGAGGCTCGGTCGCGCACCGCCGAGCGGCGCTGTATACCGAGCGCGTGCATCGCGCCGGCCGCACCCTCCTGTTGATCGCGTTCGCCGTGGCATGCGCCGCGCCGGCACCTGACGACGGCACCGGCGCCACGACGGCAACCACGGCGAAGGGCGAGCGCCGTTCGCAGATCGATCCCACCGCGAGCGAAGCGACGCCGCCCGGCTACTTCGAGCGCCGTGGCGTGGTGCTGGTGCACACGCCGAGCGGCCCGCTGCGCTTCCCCGTGGAGCTGGCCCTCTCCGATGGCGAACGGCAGCGCGGCCTGATGTTCCGCGAGCGCCTCGACGACGACGCCGGCATGCTCTTCGTGTTCGAGCGCGAGAAGATCCAGTCCTTCTGGATGAAGAACACGCGCCTGCCGCTCGACATGATCTTCATCAGCGACGACGGCACCATCGCGGGCATCGTGGAGAACGCCGAGCCGTCCACCACCGCGTCGCGACGCGTGGCCCGGCCGAGTCGCTACGTGCTCGAGCTCATCGCCGGCAGCGCGCGCGCACGCGGGCTCGCAGCCGGGCAGCGCGTGAGCTTCGAGGGCGTCCCGCGCGAGCTGGTGGGTCCTGCCCTGCTCTCCCCGACACCAGGACCCGCGCCATGAGCATGCACGCCTTCGACGGCTTCGCGCCCGCCATTCACCCCGAGGCCTTCGTCCACCCCGACGCCACCATCATCGGGCACGTCGCCATCGGCGCGCGCGCCAGCGTGTGGCCGACCGCCGTGCTGCGCGGCGACATGCGCAGCCGCATCGTCATCGGCGACGAGAGCTCGATCCAAGACGGCAGCGTGGTGCACCTCACCGAGGACCTGAGCGAGACCGTGGTGGGCAAGCGCTGCACCATCGGCCACCGCGTCATCCTGCACGGCTGCAGCGTCGAGGACGAGTGCCTCATCGGCATGGGCGCCATCATCCTCGACAACGCGCGCATCGGGACCGGCTCGCTGGTGGGTGCGGGGGCGCTCATCACCGGCGGCACCGTGGTGCCGCCGCACAGCGTGGTGATGGGGTCACCCGCCAAGGTGATCCGTCCGGTGAGCCCCAAGGAGCGCGCGCTCATCGACAAGGGATGGGCGAATTACGTCGCGACCTCGAGGCGCTATCGCGACGAGCTGAGCCGCATTGACGCATCGCGTCGTACCCCCTAGCGTCAATCCATGGCGAGTACGGCGTGGCGCTGCGCGCTCGTCGTCGGCGCGGCAGTGGTGCTGGTCCTCTGGCGCTACCGCCATCGGGCGACGCACGGCGCGCTCCGCCAGCATCCTGTGCTGGTACGAATCGCTGACGCCTTCACCAGCGTCGTGCGTCGCTGGCGCCTGCGCGGTGGCGCGCTGGCGCCGCGCTTCCCCGTGGTGCTGCTCCACGGCCTCGGCGGCTTCGACCAGCTGCCGCTCGGATCGATGAACGCCTCGTACTTCCGTGGGCTCGAGCGCCTGTTCGAGCAGCACGGCGTGCGCGCGTATCGCACGACGGTCCCCGCCTTCGGCACGGTAGAGGACCGCGCGCAAGCGCTGGCCCGCGAGCTGCGCGAGCTGGCGGCGCGAACCGGCATGCGGCGCTGTAACCTGGTTGCGCATTCCATGGGCGGGCTCGACGCGCGCTACGCCATCGCCCACGACGACGGGGTGCGCGCGCTGGTGGCCTCGCTCGTCACCATCGGCACGCCCCATCGCGGCACGCCCATCGCCGATCTGGGCAGCAGCGTGCTGGGTATGACAGGGCTCGCCACCCTGCTGGCGCGCCTGGGCGTCTCCATGGGCTTCGTGCGCGACCTGTCGAGCGCGGCGCTCGCGAGCTTCAACACGCGCGTGCCCGACGCCAAGGGCGTGTTCTACGGCTCCGTTGTGAGCGCCGCGCCCGCGGGGCGCCTGTCCCCGCCGCTGGCGCCGCTAGCACCGCTGTTGGCGAAGAGCGGCGAGAGCGACGGCGTAGTCCCCGCGGCGAGCCAGGCCTGGGGCGTGGTGCTCGCCAAGGTGGTCGCCGACCACTGGGGCGAGATCGGGTGGTCCTCTTGCGGCGACGTCGTGGAGCTGTTCGGCACGGTGCTGCGTGAGCTGCGCGCGCGCGGCCTGTGAGGGCATTCCTCCGCCGCCGCGCACCTGCTACGCGGCGATCGTGGGCCGCGTTTTCGTCGTCATCATCGCGCTCGCGCTCGTCATGGTGATCGGGTGTGTGCCGGCCGTGGAACCGCCCGCCGACGCGGGCGCCTCCGACTTCAGCGCTCATGTCGACCCCTCGGAGTTCGACTGCAGCGCCATCGCCGACGATGAGCACTTCGTGCCCACGCGCGGCTCGCTGGTCGACGCCGCGTGCGCGCTCGACCCGAGCTGCCACACGCGGCAGGTGTCGGCGCACCGCGGCGCCGGCGGTCAGCTCGGCAAGCTCGCGCCCGAGGACACGCTGTCGGCCTACCGCGCCGGCATCGCGCTCGGCGTGGAGTTCGTCGAGACCGATCCACGTCCCACCGCCGACGGCGTCATCGTCAACATCCACGACGACACCGTGGACCGCACCACCGACGGCACCGGCGAGGTGGCGGCCATGAGCTTCGACGAGCTGCGCGCGCTGCACATCGAGGCCGGCGAGCGCGCCGGCGACTTCTCGTGCGAACGCATCCCCACCTTGGTGGAGGTGCTGCAGACCTGCCGCGGCAAGGTGGTGGTGCTGGTCGACGCCAACAAGACCAGCGACGTGGCCGCGCTGGTGCAGGCCATCCACGACGCCGACGCGCTCGACTGGGCCATCTTCGACACCAGCGACGTCGCCAAGATCGACGCCGCGCTGGCGCTGGAGCCCGCGCTGCGCTTCATGAACCGCCCCGACGGCATCGAGGCCATCACCGCCGAATTCGAGCACTTCGCGCCGCGCCTGCCGGTCATCGTCGAGCTGCACCAGGAGGAGGTCGATGGTGGCGGCGTGGAGCTCGTGCACCAGCGCGGCACGCGCGCGCTGCTCGACGTGTTTGGCATCGACGTGCTCGACAACCTGGGCGGTGCCGCCGACTACACGCCGGTGCTCGAGGCCGGCGTCGACATCCTGCAAACCGATCGCCCGGAGCTGGTGATTCAGGTGTTGCGCGAGCGCGGCGAGCGGTAGCTCAGCGCGCGGCGCGCCACGGCCGCGTCATGTTCGCCCAACGTCCGGGGAAGCAGCGCTCGATGAGCTCGAGCATGATGGCCGCCGCGGTGGACGCGCCCGGCGAGGCACCGAGCAATGCCGCCACCGTGCCATCGGCGCTGGTCACCACCTCGGTGCCGAATTTGAGCTCGCCACCGCCGTGGCCGTCGCTCTTGATGATCTGCACGCGCAGCCCCGCCACCACGTGCTCCCAGTCGTCGGCCGCGGCGGTGGGGCAGTAGCGACGCAGGAGCGCCACGCGCTCCTGATGCGACAACAAGGCCTGCCCCACGAGGTACCGCGTCAGCTCGACGTTCTCGATGCCGACGCTGAGCACGGGCAGCACGTTGTCGATGCCGATGGAGCGCAGCAGGTCGAGGGGCGAGCCCTCTTTGAGGAAGCGCGTGGTGATGCCCGCGTAGGGACCGAACAAGAGCGCGCGCTCACCCTCGATGAAGCGCGAGTCGAGGTGCGGCACCGACATGGGCGGCGCGCCCACCTCGGCGCGGCCGTAGACCTTGGCGTGGTGGCGCGCGATCACCGCGGGGTCGGTGCAGCGCAGCCACTGCCCGCTCACCGGGAACGCGCCGTAGCCGCGCGCCTCGGGGATGCCGGTCTGCTCGAGGAGCGGCAGCGTGTAGCCGCCCGCACCGATGAAGAGGAAGCGGGCGCGCACGCTGCGCTCAGCGTCGTTGGTGAGATCGCGCACCTCGACGCGCCAGGCGGCCCCGTCGCGCGCGATGCCCGTGACCTCGTGCGACAGGCACAGCTCGGCCGCGCCCGCGCGCTCGAGCGCCGCGATCATGCCGCGCGTGAGCGCGCCGAAATTGACGTCGGTGCCCGCGGCCATGCGCGTGGCGGCCACGGGCAGCGCGCGGTCGCGGCCGTCCATCACGAGCGGGATCCACTCGGCGATCTGCGCGGGGTCCTCGCTCCACTCGAGCGCGGCGAACAGCGGCGAGCCCACCAGCGCGGCGTGGCGCGCGCGCAGGAACGCGACGTCCTCGTGCCCCTGCACGAAGGAGAGGTGCGGCACCGCGCGCACGAAGCTCGCGGCCGCGGGCAGCTCGCCGCGCTCCACCAGCGCGCGCCACAGCTCGAGGCTGAGCGCGAACTGCGCGGCGATATCGAGGGCCTTGCCGCACTCCACCGTGCCGTCGGCGCGTTGTGGTGTGTAGTTGAGCTCGCAGTAGCCGGCGTGCCCCGTGCCGGCGTTGTTCCACGCGTCCGAGCTCTCGGCCGCGGCGCGGTCGAGGCGCTCGAACACCACCATGCGCAGGCGCGGGTCGAGCATGCGCAGGATGGTGCCGAGCGTGGCGCTCATGACGCCTGCGCCGACCAACGCCACGTCGACGTCGCGGGCGTCGCTCATGGCGCGCCCACGCCCACGGTCACAAGAGCTCCGGCAGGGCCTTGAGGCAGTTGCCGCCGTCGACCACCAGGGTGGCGCCGGTCATGAACGAGGCGGCGGGCGAGCACAAGAACAGCATGCCGTTGGCGCAGTCCTCCGAGGTGCCCATGCGCCCGAGCGGCACGTGCTTGGTCACGCGCTTCCTCGCCTCCGGGTCGGCCCAGAGGCGCGCGTTGGCGCCCTCGGTGTCGACGGGGCCGGGCGCGATGGCGTTGACGCGGATGCCGCAGGGCGCCCACTCGACGGCCAGCGTTTGCGTGAGGTTGAGCATGCCGGCCTTGCCCGCGCCCGAGTGCGCCATCAGGGGCGAGGCGGTGAAACCGTTGGTGCCGGCGTTCAACACCACCACGGCCTCGCCGCGCTCGGACAGGTGCGGAAACCAGCAGTGCAGCGTGTTCCAGGTGCCGTTCAACACCGTGCCCACGACGGTGGCGAAGCCGTTCGGCGAGATGCTGGCGGCGGGCGCCAAGAAGTTCGCGCCGGCGTTGCACAGGAGCACGTCGACGCCGCGAAGCTCGGCCAGGGTGGTGTCGCGCCACTCGGCCAGGGTCTCGGGTTTCTTGGTGTCGGCCGCCCTGTGCACCACGCGCGTGGCGTGGCCGGCGGCGCGACCAGCCGTCTCGATGTCGCGCGCGGCGCGCTCGAGCACCTCGGCGCGCCGCCCGCAGATCGACACGTTGGCGCCGAGCTCGGCGAAGCGCCGCGCAGTGAACAGGCCGATGCCGCTGCCGCCGCCGGTGACGGCGACGCTCTTGCCGGCGAACAACCCCGGCGCGAAGGTCTGGCGCATGCTCATGCCTCGCTTGCTTCCGCTTGTTCCTCGAAGGCGGGCACCCGCTCCTCGAGCGGCTGGACGCGCCGGTAACGACGACGCTGCGGCGCCTGCGCGACCATGCCGGTGATGCGCGGCGGCTGGTGCGTGAACTCGACCTTGAGGGGCTCGAACGCGCCGTCGAGGAACAGCCCACCGTCGACGACGCGGAGCTTGAGGTTGGCCATCACCTCACCCTCGAGCTTGTCGGCCACGGCATCGGGAAAACCCATGCGCATCAGCGACGCCTTGCCGTGGTCGCGCCGCGTCAGCGTGAGGCGCGGCCCAAGGAGCATCCCCGAGTACTGCTGGTAGCCCCCGGCGACGTCGCGGCGACCGGTGACGAAGGGACCAAACTGCCCGAGCGTGATGCGCTCGGCGCGCACGCCCTCCTCGTGCTCCTCGCTGGAGAGCACGCGCTCCCAGGTGCCCGTGACGCGGTAGATCCACGCGAGCAGGAGCCAGCCAAGAGCGGCACCCGCCAGCACCAGGATGACGACGAGACGGATTCCGTCCGGGCTCACGGGCACCACGCTGCGCCGTCGGTGCCGGCGCTGTCAACGGAGCGCGGCGGGGCTACTCGGCCGCCAGGCACTCCTCGCTGGCCTGGCCGGCCGCGCGCACGCTGATGGTGTCGCCGGGACCCGGGCGCGCGGCGCCGCACAGCTGGATGAAGCGCTCGTCGACCAGCATGTAGCCATCAGAGCTGGCGCAGTCGCTGCCCGACGGCAGCGCGTCGACCTTCTGCTGCTCGTCGCTGCCAGCGCGCGTGATCTCCACGATGACCGCGTTGGGGTTCGCGGGCGGCTCGGCCAGGGCCACCTGGTCGACGGCGGCGATGAAGGCCGCGATGTCGAGCATGGTGGCGCGGAACGACTCGTTGCAGATGGAGTCGGTGGCCGCGTTGCCGATGATCTCGGCGAAATCGTAGTAGCGCGAGCCGGCGTCGGCGACGCAGCACTCGAGGCCGCCGCGGGCGCCGGCGGTGTCGGGCCCGCAGGGCATGGAGGCGCCGGCCCCGGAGAAGTTCGACAGGCCACCAGACTCGTAGCAGATGTCGTTGCTGCCATCGCCGTCGGTGTCGCCACCCACGGGCGTGCCGCTGTCGCTGACCAAGCACCCCGACGGCGTGATGCTGCCGGACTCGCCGACGCCGCCCGCGATGACCGCGACCTTGACGTTGGCGTCGGCGGCGAGCAGCGAGTCGACGTAGCCCTGCACGGGCGAGAGCTCGTCCTTGTTGTCGTAGCACTTGACGGGCTGCACGTTGAGGAAGTGGCCCGGGAACTCGCCGCACAGCTCGCCGTCATTCTCGTCGCCGAAGACCTCGAGCTGGCCGCCCTGGCCGTGGCTGCAGTCCTCCTCGTCGGTGAGGAAGATGACCACCAGGGCGGCGTCGTCGCGCCGGAAGGTCGCGAGGTCGTTCTCGCAGCCGGGCGCCCGTTGGTCGGAGGCGGCGTTGAAGAACAGGTCCACCGCGTCGAGGCCGCGCTCGAAGGGCGAGCCGAAGGTGCGGATGTTCTCGAGCGTATTGCGGAAGCGCTGCGCGAAGTCGTCGTTGCCGTTGTCAGCATCGGTGAGGTCGGCGTTGGCGATCAGCTTGCGCATGGTGCCGCCGGGCGCGCTGTCGGGCTGCAGACAGCCACGCTGCGGCCGGAACCCCCAGGCGTCGCCGCCCTGGGAGTCGGGGATACGGTTGTCGCACATGCCCACGTCGGTGGTGATGACGCCGACCTGGAAGTCGTTCTCGAAGGCGGCGAGGAGCTGGATGAAGCCGCAGCGCGAGAGCACGCCGCCGTCGGTGTAGAGCGCGCGCACCGGGTTCTTGTACTCGGCAGGGATGTTGGCCAGGTCTTGCAGCGGGCACTCGCTGGCGTCCTGGTTCAAGAAGTTCTCCACCAGGTTCTGCTGCTCCTCCGCCATCGAGCCGGAGTTGTCGACGACGATGAGGATGTCGGCGGCCTTCTCGGTGGGCACCTCGATGTCGTTGGCCACGGTCTTCAGGCAGGTGTTCTCGACCCGCTGGAACACGCGCCGGTTGCAGCCGGAAACAAGCAAGCCCACGCCAACGACACCGAGCACAGACACGACGACCAGCCGCTTCATGGGCGCCTCCGGCGGGCCCTGCACCCGCACGGACTACCTATAGCAGACGGGAGGCGGGCAGCGCTCGGAAGCGGCCTCCGCTCCTCGACCGGTGGCCCCACGACGTCCCGGACGTCCGGGACGCGCCCAGAGCTCGCGTTACCCCCCCCCGTCGCGTGCATCGCGCCCGCTCCGTCCGGGGCTATGAAACGAACGCTACCCCCCCGTCTCGCACGCCTCGCTGACCCGCCCCGGCGCCCGCACGCTGATGGTGTCGCCGGGCCCCGGGCGCGCGTCGCCGCAGAGCTGGATGAAGCGCTCGTCCACCAGCAGAAAGCCACTCGACGAGGCACAGTCGGCCCCAGGCGGCAGCCGCTCGACGAGCTCGGCCTCGGTGGCGCCGGCGCGCGTGAGCTCCACCAGGATGGCCGCAGGGTTGACCGGCTCCTCGGCGAGGGCCACCACGTCCACCGCCGCGATGAAGGCCGCGATGCCGAGCATGGTGGAGCGGAACGAGGCGTTGCAGATGGAGTCGGTGGCGGTGCTGCCGAGCTGTGCGGCGAGCTCGTAGTAGCGCCGGCCGGGGTCGGCGACGCAGCAGGGTAGGCCGCCGCGCGCGTCGGCGGTGTCGGGACCGCAGGCGTAGCCGGCCCCCGAACCCACGTAATTCGACATGCCCATGGACTCGAAGCACTGGTCATTGACGCCGTCGCCGTCGGCATCCCCGCCCGTGGGACGGCCGTCGGGGCCCACCAGGCAGCCGCCCGCCGCCACGCCGCCCGCTTGGCCCACGCCGCCCGCGATGACCGCTACCTTGACGCGTGGGTCGGCGGCGAGGAGCGAGTCGACGTAGAGCTGCACGGGCGAGAGCGCCTCGTCCTCGGTGTAGCAGCGGCTCGGCTGCATGACGGCGTCGAAGGCGCCGCAGATCTCGCCCTCGTTCTCGTCGCCGAATTCCACGAGCTTGCCCCCCAGGCCGTGGCTGCAGTCCTCCTCGTCGGAGAGGAACATCACCACCAGCGAGGCCTCGCTGCGGCGGAACGCCTCGAGGTCGTGCTCGCACCCGGGGGCGCGCGCCTCGGGAGGCGCGTGCAGGAACAGGTCCGCGGCGTCGAGCCCGCGCTCGACGGGCGAGCCCCAGGTGCGGATGTTGTCGAGCGTGTCGTGGAAGCGCTGCGCGAAATCGTCGTTGGTGACGTCGTCGTCGCGCAGATCGGCCGCGGCGATCAGCTTGCGCACGCCGCCCCGGGGGGCGCCGTCGGGCTGCAGGCAGCCGCGCTGCGGGTGGTAGCCCCACGCCGCGCCGCCCTGGACCTCGGGATAGCGGTTGTCGCAGAGGCCGACGTCGGTGGTGATGACGCCGACGCGAAAGTCGTTCTCGAAGGCCGCGAGCAACTGGATGAAGCCGCAGCGCGAGAGCACGCCGCCGTCGGTGTAGAGCGCGCGCACCGGGTTCCGGTACTCGGGGGGGATGTTGGCCAGGTCTTGCAGCGGGCACTCCGCCGGGTCCTGGTTCAAGAAGTTCTCCGCCAGGTTCTGCTGCTCCTCCGCCATGGACCCTGAGTTGTCGACGACGATGAGGATGTCGGCGGCCTTCTCGGTGGGCACGTCGACGGTGGTGTCGATGGTCTTCTGGCAGACGTTCTCGACGTGCATGAACACGCGGCGATTGCAGGCGGCGGACAGGAGCGCGACGACCAACGTCAACGCGACGACGACACGACGACCCCAGGCGCGCCTGCGCTCCATGGCACCCTCCACGACGGTGTGTGGTCCGGCGCTGCCTGCGCGCTGCCGGACAGGAGCGTCACCCGATCCGCGTGGATCGCGTGCCGTGCCATGCCTTTTGTTTGGGGCGCGCGGCCGGATCCGTCACGGCCCCACGCAGACACCCCCTACCCGGTGGCCGCGTCCGCCGCCTTGCGCGCGGCGTCGAGCAGCCCGCGCGTCAGCTCGATGACCGTCCTGCCCGCCTCGGCCACGGGCACCTTGCGCGTGCCCTCCTTGGGCTCGGTGCGCAGCTTGACCTCGATGATGCCCTCTTTCAGCCCTTTGCCGCCCACGGCCACGCGCACGGGGTTGCCGATGAGGTCGTGGTCCTTGAACTTCACGCCCGGGCGCTCGTCGCGGTCATCAAACAACACCTCGAGCCCCGCGGCCTCGAGCTGCTCCACCAGCGCCGTGGCCACGCTCATGGTCTCGGGCTCGGTGCCGAGCGCTACGAGCGACACGTGGTAAGGCGCGATGGGCGCCGGCCAGCGGATGCCGTCGTCGTCGTGGTTCTGCTCGATGGCCGCCGCCGCCGTGCGCGTGACGCCGATGCCGTAGCAGCCCATGACGTAGGGCCGCTCTGCCTTGTCCTCGCCCTGGAACAGGGCCTTCATGGCGGAGGAGTACTTGGTGCCGAGGAAGAACACGTGGCCCACCTCGATGCCGCGGGCGGCCAAGTAGGCGCTGTTGGTGCGCGGGCACAGGTCGCCTTGGCGCGCCGTGCTCAGATCGGCCCACTCGAGGTTGCTCACGTCGCGGCCGATGGCCACCTGCACGTAGTGCGTGTCCTTGTCGATGCCGCCGCACACCAGGCCGGCGAGCCCCTGCAAGCCGTGGTCGGCGACGATGCGCACGCCGGCCTTGCAGCCCATGGGGCCGGCGAAGCCCACGGCGCAGCCGATATGCATGGTGACCTCGTCGTCGGTGAGCATGCGCACCAGCTCGGCGCCCAATGACTTCTTGAGCTTGATCTCGTTGACGTCGCGGTCGCCGCGGCACAGCGCCATCACCGCCTTGCCGTCGGCGAGGAAGAGCACGGCCTTCATGACGCGATCGGGGGCCACGCCCAAGAAGCCCGCCACCTCCTCGATGGTGCGCTTGCCCGGCGTGGGCACGCGCTCGGCCTTCATGGTGGGGCTCTCGGCGGCCCGCACCGGCGGCGCCACGGGCGCGAGCTCGACGTTGGCCGCGTAGGTGGGCTTGTTGTTGGCATCCACCGTGTAGACGATGGCGTCTTCGCCGGAGTCGGCCAGCACCTGGAACTCGTGGCTGCGGTTGCCGCCGATGGAGCCGGTGTCGGCCTCGACGGCGCGAAACACCAAGCCGCAGCGGGCGAAGATGCGCGCGTAGGCGCGGTACATGTTGTCGTACTCGCGGTGCGCGTCGTCGTCCGTGGCGTGGAACGAGTACGCGTCCTTCATGATGAACTCGCGGCCGCGCATGATGCCGAAGCGCGGGCGCACCTCGTCACGGAACTTGGTCTGGATCTGGTAGAGGTTGATGGGCAGCTGGCGGTAGCTTTTTACCTCGTCACGCACGAGCGCGGTGATGACCTCCTCGTGGGTGGGGCCAATGACGAAGTCGCCGCCCTTTCGGTCTTTGAAGCGCAACAGCTCCGGGCCGTACTGCTCCCAGCGCCCCGACTCAGCCCACAGCTCGGCGGGCTGCACGGCGGGCATCAACAGCTCTTGCGCGCCGGCGCGGTTCATCTCCTCGCGCACGATGTTGGCGACCTTGGTGAACACACGGTTCGCCAGCGGCAGGTAGGTGTAGATGCCGGCGGCGAGCTTCCGAATCATGCCCGCGCGCAGCATGAGGCGGTGGCTGACGACGACGGCGTCGGCGGGGGTCTCTTTGACGGTGGGGATGAGGGCCTGCGTGTAGCGCATGGGGCCCGGTATCTCACAATCGACCAGGGCGGGAAGGGGTGGCGAAGCTCCCGTCGCGGCGCCACCCTTGCCCCGGTCCCTGCTGGTGCCACAAACCCGAAGTTCGTAGGGGGTTGTGCGCAGTGGATTCTCTTCGAAGGCAAGGAGCCCCGCAGCCGCGTAGCAGAGCTACGCGGCGAGGACGCGACGCAGCGATCGACGAGAAGACCAAGCAGAACCCCCTACGAACTTCGGGCTTGCGGCACTAGCGTGCGGCACATGCTCGCGGTGCTCGCGCTGCTCTGCACGCTCCCCGGCGCCCCGGGCGAGAGCGTGCGCATCGCGGTGGGCCGCTTCCCCGACGTCGTCGAGGTGAAGGCGGCGGGGCTCACGGTCGTCGCCGACGGCAAGCGCACGCCCGCAGAGCGCGGCGTGGTGCGCATCAGCGCGGGCGTGCGCGGGCCCAAGCTCGGTGGCCGCGAGCTGCGCGGCGATGTCGTCCGGCTCGAAGCGCCGGGCACCCTGGCGCTGCGCGGGCACTCCTACCGCTACGTGCTCGAGGTGCGCTGGCGCCGCTACGACGGCAAGCCCGAGCTCCTCGTCGTGCACCCGCTCGAGCTCGAGACCTACGTCACCGGCATCGTGTCGTCGGAGCTGCCGGGCGGCTGGCCGCTCGAGGCCTACAAGGCGCAGGCGGTGGCCGCGCGCACCTTCGCGCTCTGGCAGAAGTACCGCCGCCTCGATCTGCCCTACCACCTCGAGGCCAGCGTGCTCGATCAGGTCTATCATGGCGTCGAGCGCGAGCACGCCTTGGCCACGCAGGCAGCCGCGGAGACGCGCGGCGAGGTGCTCACCTGGCACCGCCTGGTAGCGCAGGCCTACTTTCACGCGAGCTGCGGCGATCGCACCGAGAGCGCGCGCGAGGGCTGGGGCACCGAGCTGCCCTACCTGCCGGGCGCGCGCTGCGGCATGTGCAAGCTCGCCACGCGCTACGGCTGGAACGCCCGCGTCAAGCGCAGCGACGTCGATCGCGCACTCAAGCCGCTGCTCGGCGAGCCCGTGCGCACGCTGGCCGTCAAGGGGCGCACCGCCAGCGGGCGGGCCAAGGACGTGGTGGTGGTCGGCGCCACGCGCCAGCGCATCATCAACGCCGCCGACCTGCGGCGCCTGCTCGGCTACTCCACGCTGTGGAGCACCTTCATCGACAAGCTCGCCTTCGAGGGCGACACCCTGGTGGTCCACGGCAAGGGGACGGGGCACGGCGTCGGCCTGTGCCAATGGGGGGCGCGCGGCTTCGCCGACGCGGGCAAGGGCTATCGCGACATCCTGGCCACCTACTACCCCGGCGCGACGGTGCGCCGCGCGTACTGAGCATGCAGGCGAGAGGTCCGAAGCGCCGGCGCGAGCCAGGCCGGGCATGATTCGAAACGCGCGGCCCACGCTGTGCTAATCGGTGCCCCTATGAGGCGTGCGTTCGCCCCCCTGTTTTTGTTGCTGTGCTGCGTCGCATGCGCGCGCCCCGCGCTGCGCCCCGCGCTGCGCCCCGACGCGGCCGCCACGCCGGCGTCCGCGTCAGCGACGACACCGGCGCCAGCGCCGCCGCCGGTGCCCGCGGCGCCCTACTCGACGAAGCCGGCGGCCCACCGCCTGACCCTGGTGCACCTGTCCGACTCCGAGGCGGGCCTCTTGCCCGACCCGGCGCAGCCAAACGCGGGCGGCCTGGCGCGCTCACGCGCCGTCATCGCGGCGCTCGCGGCTCGCGCCACCGAGGGCGTGCTCATCTTGCACGGCGGCGACACCTTCATCCCCGCGCCCGAGCTCTCGGTCGAGATCGACAAGCGCAGCGCGCTCCTGGCGGGCAACGATCAACTCCTGGTGCAGGCCTCGGGGCTCGGCAACCACGAATTCGACCTCGGTGAGTCGTTCGTGGCCGACGCCATCAAGGCGGCGGCGTTCCCCTACGTCACCGCCTCCATCGACGTGCGCGCGGGCCCCTTGCGCGCCGTGGTCGCCGAGGTGGGCGCCGCCACGCCGTGGGCGCACGAGGTCAAGGGCAAGCTGGTACCGCGCGTGAAGGTGTGCAGCGCGCCGCTCAAGGACGGCGCCTGCGGCGCGCTGACGGTTGGCGTGGTGGGCGCGACCACCGAGCAATTGCGGGTGTTGTCGCGCGGCGCCTCGTCCAACCTGGCGGTGCCCGTCGACCTCGAGGGCGTGCGCGCCGCCGTGCAGGCGCAGGTCGACGCGCTCAGCGCCGAAGGCATCACCGCCGTCGTGCTCATCTCCCACCTGCAGGGCATCGGCCGCGACCTCGAGATCGCCAAGCTGCTCCGCGGCGTCGATGTGATCCTGTCGGCCGGGGGCGAGAACCGCCTGGCGGCCGAGGCCCACCGCCTGCTCCCGGGTGACCTCGTCGATCGCGCCTGCGCCGCCATCGGTGAGCCCTGCTATCCGGCGGCCCGCGCCGGCGCCGACGGCCGCCCGGTGCTGATCGTCGCGGCGGGCGGCGACCTGCGCTACGTCGGCAACCTGCGCGTGGCCTTCGACGACGAGGGCGTGCTCGCCGAGGTGGACGGCGCCGCCAGCAGGCCCTGGCCCGTCGACGACGCGAGCCTGCTCGAGCTCGGCGCCGTGGCCGACCCGGCCGCGCTCGCGTACGAGAAGCGGGTCGTCGACGCGCTCGGGCCCTTGCTCGCCACCGTCGCCGACAGCGACGTGTGGCTCGAGGGCACGCGCGAAGAGGTGCGCAACCGCCAGACCAACCTGGGCGATCTCTCGGCCGATGCCATCCTGTGGGCGGCCAAGGCCGCGCGCCCCGACGTGGTGGCCGCGCTGAGAAACAGCGGCGGCATCCGCGCGCCCATCGGTCGCCTCGACCCCACCACCTGGGCCAAGCGCGGCGGCCCCGTCCGTCTCGTCGACGTGCAAGCGGCGCTGCGCTTCGACGGTCCCCTGGTGGTGGTCGAGCTGACGCACGCGACGCTGGTGCGCTCGCTCGAGAGCGCGCTGCGCGGCGCGGGCTCGAGCAAGGGTCACTTCCCCCAGGTCTCGGCGGGGGTGCTGCTGCGCTACACCACCGATGCGCCCGAGCAGACCCATGAGATGGACGGCGGCAAGGTCAAGGCGGTGCGCTGCCCGGGCGCGCGCGTGCGTGACCTGGTGCTCACGCCGCCGGGCCAAGCACCCATCATCGTCGTCAAGGACGGCACGCAGCCAACGCCCGGCGCGCGCATCGCCATCGCCACGCTCGAGTACTTGGCCACCGGCGGCGACGGTTGGTTCCCGGGTGAGGCGCCGGTGACCTTCACCAACGTCGAGCACGGCACCGAGCAGTCGGCGCTGCGCGGCTTCCTCGCTGCGGAGATCGCCGCCGGCCGCTGGCAACGCGGCGCCGCCTACGTCGACGAAGATCCGGCGAGGGTGCGTGTGGTGGCGGTCGATGGCGCCGGCGTGGTGGCGCCCGCTGGGTGCGCGGCGCGCCCGGGATCGTCGTCGAAGTAGCCTTGGTGCGCGCGGAGCAGCGGTGATCGCCACGACGAGCTGCGCGGCAGGCGAGTGTTGGCCGGCCGGGTTCTCGAGCTGAGGGAGTTGCGCCAAAAGAAATCCCCGGTCACAGCGCCATCACGGCGGAGCGACCGGGGACGGTGGCGGAGGCTTCGACCTCCCGCCGGAAGGGGGCGATGTCCCCACGGATCACGGCGCGGGGCGAACCCGAGCGCCGCGGCGTGGGTGGTCAGGTCGCCGCCACCTCACGAGACGTAGGGTTTGACAAGCTGGACCACCTCCTTCTCTCGGCGGGCATCTCGGGTGTGAGGTGCCGTTCCTCGACGCATCGAACCCCGTTGCCGGGCGGCCCCGCCGAAGGGCCGGACGCGTTCGCCGCCCGCGGGAGGCGAAGCCTCCTCGACTATCGGGCGACTGGGGGGCTCGTGAACCCCTCGTTTCCAAGGGTAGCGGCCAGAGCAGGCCCGCGCCAAGCGTGAGACGCCCGATCAACCACTACGAGGGCTCGGTGGACGGTAGTAGACGACCCCCATGACCACGTCGAACCAGCCCGCCGCGCCCGATCAGAGCCTCGGCGGCATGTTCCTCGCGCGCGCCCGCACGCACCCCGAGGTCGCCGCGTTCCGCGTCAAGCGTAACGGCGAGTACCAGCCGCTGAGCTACCGGGACGCCGGCCGGCGCGTCGAGGCCATCGCCGCGGGCTTGCTGAGCATCCCGGGCGGCCTGCCCGAGCGCACCGCGCTGAGCATCCTCGGCGAGACTGGGCTCGAGTGGATCCTGGTCGACTACGCCGCCATGTCGGTGGACGCGCTGGTGGTGCCCATCTACCCGTCCCTCTTGCCCGCCGAGGTCGGCTTCATCTGCCACGACGCCAAGGTGGAGGTGGTGGTCGTCGACGACGGCAAGCAGCTCGACAAGGTGCGCGCCAGCAAGGGGGGATTCAGCTTCCTCGACAAGAGCTACGGCGCGTTGCCGCTGCGCCACTTCGTGGTCATCAACCCCACGGGGGTCGCGCCCGCGGCCGACTGGGAGAGCCTGGCCGATCTCGAGGCGCGCGGCGCCGCCAAGCTCGAGGAGAGCAAGGGCGAGCGCGCGGCGCGCTTGGCCGCCATCACGCACGAGACCATCGCCACCATCGCCTACACCTCGGGCACCACGGGGGCCCCCAAGGGCGTCATCCAGACCCACGGCAACTGGCTCGCGATCCTCGAGGTCACCGCCGAGCTCGGCCTGTTCACCGAGGCGTCGCGCAACAACGGCAGCATTCTGTTCCTGCCGCTGGCGCACTCCTTTGGGCGCCTGGTGGAGCTGTGCTGCGCCTACAACGGCGGGCCCGCGGTGCTGTCGGGCATCGCCACCCTCGCCGAGGACCTGCAGAAGAGTCGCCCCGGCATCTTCCCAGCGGCGCCGCGCGTGTACGAGAAGATCTACGGGCGCGTCATGGCCGGCGTCGCCACGGCGCCGCCTTCGCGGCAGCGCCTGTTTTCGTGGGCCATCAGCGTGGGAAAGCAGAGCATCCCCTACCGTCGACGCGGCAGGCGCCTACCGCTCTTGCTCGCGCTGCAGCACCGCTTGGCCGAGCGTCTGGTGTTCTCGAAGCTGCGCGCGCGCCTCGGTTTCGATCGGCTCGAATCGGCGGCCACCGGCTCGGCGCCATTGGCGCCGGCCATCCACGAGTTCTTCCTCGCCATCGGCGTCACGCTCGTGGAGGGCTACGGCCTCACCGAGACCTGCCCCATCCTCACCGCCAACCGCCCCGGCCGTTGGAAGCTCGGCACCGTCGGCGCGCCCGTGAAGAACGTGGTGCTCAAGATCGCCGACGACGGCGAGATCCTCGCCAAGGGCCCGAACATCACGCAGGGCTACCACAACCGCCCCGACGCCAACGCCGACGCCTTCGACGCCGAGGGGTGGTTTCACACCGGCGACATCGGCGAGTTCGATGGCGAGGGCAACCTGCGCATCACCGATAGGAAGAAGGACCTCCTGAAGACCTCCGGCGGCAAGTACATCGCGCCCATCAAGATCGAGGGCATGTTGAAGGCCATGCCCATGGTGAACGAGGCGGTGGTCATCGGCGACAACCGCAAGTTCTGCACGGCGCTGTTGGCCCTCGACGAGGACGGCCTCAAGGCGTGGGCGCAGCGCACGGGCAACTCGCCGGACCACAAGCACCCGGCGCTCGTGGCCGCGCTGCAGAAGAGCCTCGACGAGGTCAACCGCGAGCTCGCGTCCTTCGAGTCGATCAAGTACTTCCGCGTCGTCGACGTGCCCTTCACCGTCGAGAGCGGCCTGATTACGGCGTCGTTCAAGGTCAAGCGAAAAGAGGTCAACAAGCGCTTCGCTGAGCTGATCGAGGAGATGTACGGCGCTCCTGGCGAGGGCGCCCACAGCAGGGCCGCGTGACAAGGGTACCGTGCGCCCGTCATGCTTGATGCGGCCGAGCGCCCCGATGCACGACGCCCCCCTTGGCGGGCTTTGATGATGCACATCGACGGCGCCACCGCGCGACGGGGGCTGATGACTGGACGTTGTCGCTCGTCGTCCAAGCTTCGTCGACGCTCGCTGGTGCCGCGAGAGCATGCGATCGCTCCCGGCATGCGGAGCGGCCATCTGGTGCTCCCCGGCGGTCGTGCGTGACGGGCCGCGTGCACCAGGCTACGCGCGCCGTCGTCCTGGCGGCAGGAGCGATCGCGTTCGCGCTGTTCGCGGCCCCGCTCGTCGCCGGCCGGGTGTACTTCGAGCGCGACACCTTGACCCTCAGCGCGTGCGCGTACGCGGCGTTGAGGGACGCGCTCCACAGTGGGGCGGGCCTGCTGTCGTCGACCCTCGGCAACGGCGTCTCGCTCGCGGCCTACCCCGAGGCTCATGCGCTCTATCCGCCCGCCTGGCCGGTGCTTGGGCTCGCTGCCGAGGCGGCGTTCTCGTGGGTGATCGTGTTCCACCTCGCCGTGGGCGCGGCGGCCGCGGCCGCGCTCGCTCGCTCGTTCGCGGTGCGTGCGCCGCTCGCGCTCGGCGCGGGAATCACGTGGGTGTTCACCGGTCCTGTGCTCGATCTTGTGACCCACGGTGTGTTCGTGGTGGCGGCCGCGTGGCTGCCGCTTGGTTGGTGGGGCGCGCGGCGCCTGTGCGGTCATCGCCCCGCGCGGGGCGTCATCGGCGTGGTCGTCGCCGTCGCGGGCGCGCTGCTCGGCGCCGAGCCCCAATGCGCGGGCACCATCATCGCCATCGCCGCGCTCGAGGTGACCGTGGCGATCGTTCGGCGACGCTCGCACCGTCGCACCGTCCTCGTCACCGGCGCGCGCTGGGCCCTCGCCATGGTTGCCGGCGTCGCCCTGGGCCTGGTGGCGTGGTGGGAGCAGCTCGGGCAAGCGGCGTTGTTGACGCGCCCGTCTGGGATCGCGCTTGCCGAGGCGACGCATTGGTCGGTCGACGGCGCTAGCGCCGTGGCCGTGCTCGTGCCCGGGGCCCTCCACTGGGGCGCAGACGCGGGCACGCCGCTGGCCGCGCTCATCCCGGCGCAAGCGCAGCAGGTCCCGTGGATCGTGAACCCGTACCTCGGTGCGCTCCTCGTCGCCACCGCGGTCGTCGGGGCGACCCAACGGCGGGCGCTCACGGCGACGGCGCTGGCGCTGGGAGCGATGCTGCTGGCCTTGGGCTCTGCCACTCCGCTCTATGCGTTGGCATGGCGGTTCGTCCCGCTCTTCGATCACTTCCGCTATCCAGCGAAGTACCTCGTCCCGGCCACCCTCGGCCTCGTGGTGCTGGCCGCGGTGGGCCTCGAGCACGCAGCGCGGGCGCCCGCGGGGCGGCGCTTCGCGCGTCTCTCGTGGGGGGTAGCCATCGTGGTCGTCGGGGCCGTCGTCGCGCGCTGGACTCCGTCGGCGCCAGCGCTGGTGCTCCTCGCTGCGGTGTTCCCGCTCGTGGCAGCGCTGGCATACGCGCCGCGCAGCCGGGCCGTCGCGGCGCTCCTGCTGGCCACCTCCGTCGTCGTCGTTGCGCCGCAACAGCTCCAGATCGAGGCGCCGTTCGCGCCGATGCCCTCGATCCTCTCGGGCGTCGCGGCGCAGGCACGGCGCGGGGGGCACGTGCGGCCCGTGGTGTGCATCGAGCCGCGTCTCGAGCGGCGCCTGGTCAGCGCCGGCGACGACGACGACGCTGGCTCGGCAGCGATGCGCCGCGCGATCGCAGCGCGCGCTTGGCTCGCGCAAGACACGCCGGTGCTCGATGGCCTGGCCGCGGGGATGGCCTACAGCGCAACGGCCCGCACTGCCGTCGCGCACGCCCTTGGTGCGCAGGTGTCGGCTGGCGACGTGCGCGCGGCGCGCGCCCTCGGCTGCACCTACGTCATCGGTGAGCCGCCAGCCGGCGCGGGCTCCACCATGCTCGACGCCGCGACGGCCCTCGGCCCCGCCGGCGACTACCCGGAGGGCGTGCCGGTGCGGCCCTTCGCCATCGAGGCCCCGGTCCCCGCCGTGTTCGTCGCGCGCGACCCGGTCGTCACGCCGACCGACCAGGTCGTCGCGCGCCTCGTCTCCGGTGACGGCGATCCCGTCGCCGTCATCGATGATCCCCTGGCGCGCGCAGGCGGACGCGCGCTCCCCAGCGGCGCCGGCGTCGTCGTCTCCACGCTCGACTGGCAGCGCCGCGACCGCGCCACCGTCGGGCTGCAGGGCACCGGCGGCGCCGTGGTGGGGATCCGCACGTTGTTCATCGTGGGCTGGCGCGCTCGCCAAGCTGGCGTCGAGCTGCCGCTCGTGAGGGCCAGCGGCAGCTTCCCCGCCGCCGTGGTGGACGACGTGGCGCGTGGACCTGTCGAGCTCTTCTTCGAGCCCGTCGCCAGCGGGCGCGCGGTCGCCTCGCTCCTCGTCGGCGTCGGCGCGCTCGCGCTCGCGCTCGCGCTGGCGCGCACGCGCGGAACGCGTACGGCACGGCGTGAGCGTACCGGCGCAGCATGATCTTGCGCGGCGACGCAGGCGATCACGCCCGACTGCGGAGGGCACGCCGATCCAGGCGACGGTCCCTCGGCACCCCGCGTGGCGCCGACCAGGGCCCACCCTCGCACCCGATGGGCCCCTCACCCTCGCGCGCCATTTGCCCCTTCGTGCCCGCGCGCGACGGTAGTAGAGCAGGCCCATGAACCCCTCTGCCACGAGCGACGAGCACGTCGCCGCGCTGATCGAGCAGACGTACGGCGCCCCCAGCGACGGCTGCCACGGCAGGGCCGCGTGACACCGGCCGAGCTCGACGACGACGATGCGGTCGCGAGCTACCGCTTCGAGCTCCCCGAGCGCCTCATCGCGCAGCGGCCCTTGCCCGAGCGCAGCGGCGCGCGCTTGCTCGTGCTGCGCGCGCGTGCCACCGCGCCCGAGCACCGCGCCGTGCGCGATTTGCCCGCGCTCCTCGAGCCGGGCGACCTCTTGGTGGTCAACGACACGGCCGTCATCCCCGCGCGCCTGTACGGCGAGAAGGCAAGCACCGGCGGCAAGGTGGAGCTCTTGCTGGTGCGCCAGCACGGCGATCGCTCGACCTGGGTGTGCCTGCTGAACGCCTCGAAGGGGCCGCGCCCCGGCTCACGCCTGGTGTTCGGCACCGGCGCCGCGCACTCGCTCGACGCCTTCTTCGCTACCGTCGAGGCCAGCATCGACGACGAGCCCGGCGCCTTCGTGGTGCGCTTCGAGGGCGACCCGGTGGGCTTTGCGCGCGCCCACGGCCACGTGCCCCTGCCGCCCTATATCGGCCGCGACGACGACCACGACGACCTTGCGCGCTACCAGACAGTGTTCGCCGACCAGGCCCACGCGGCCAGCTCGGCGGCCCCCACCGCCGGCCTGCACTTCGACGCCGCGCTCCTCTCGGCGCTCGAGGCGCGCGGCGTGCGTACGGCCAAGGTGACGCTGCACGTGGGCCCCGGCACCTTCCTGCCCATGCGCGGCGAGCGCCTGAGCGCGCACCGCATGCATGCCGAGCCGTGGGTCGTGCCCGAGGAGACGGCCCACCTCGTGGCCGAGACCCGGCGCGCCGGGCGACGCGTGATTGCGGTGGGCACCACCAGCCTGCGCGCCCTCGAGGCCAGCGCCGGCGAGAGCGGCGAGGTGAAGGCGGGCGCGGGCATGACGCGGCTCTTCCTGCGCCCGCCCCAGAGGCCGCGCACCGTCGACGCCATGGTGACGAACTTCCACCTGCCCGGCTCCACCTTGTTCGCGCTGGTGTGCGCCGTGGCCGGGCGCGCCCGCATGCGGGCCGCCTACGACGAGGCCATCGCCGCCGGTTATCGCTTCTACAGCTACGGTGACGCCTGCCTCCTCGAGGTGCAGCAGTGAACGACGGCTTCTCGTTCACGCTCTTGGCCAACGAGCCCGATCCCTGCGCGCCCCGGCGCGGCCGGCTCAGCACCCCCCACGGTGACGTCGAGACGCCCATGTTCATGCCCGTGGGCACCGCCGGCAGCGTCAAGGCCCTCGGGCCCGACGACCTCGCTGCCGCCGGCACGCGCATCCTGCTCGGCAACACCTACCACCTGATGCTGCGCCCCGGCGCCGACGCCGTGGCAGCGCGCGGCGGCTTGCACAAGTTCATGGCCTGGGACGGGCCCATCCTCACCGACTCGGGCGGCTTCCAGGTGTTCTCGCTCTCGCAGGGCGAACGCGGCGACGGCAAGCCGCTGGCCACCATCGACGACGACGGCGTGACCTTCCGCTCGCACCTCGACGGCAGCAAGCACCGCATGACGGCCGAGCACTCGATGCACGTGCAGATGGCGCTCGGCGCCGACATCATCATGGCCTTCGACGAGTGCCCGCCCGGAGGCGCCGCGCGCGACGTGGTGGTGCGCGCCATGCGCCGCACCAGCACGTGGCTGGCCCGCTCGCAGGCGGCCATGACGCGCTCGCGCTCGCGCCTGTTCGGCATCGTGCAGGGCGGCATCCACGACGACCTGCGCGAGGAGCACGCGCGCGAGCTGACCGGGCGCCACGAGCTGTTCGGCTGGGCCGTGGGCGGCCTGTCGGTGGGCGAGGGCAAGAGCGACATGCTGCGCGCCCTCGCCACCACCACGCGCCACCTGCCGGTCCACAAGCCGCGCTACCTGATGGGGGTGGGCACTCCCGAGGATCTGCTCGACGGCATCGCCCGCGGCGTGGACCTGTTCGACTGCGTCATGCCCACGCGCAATGCGCGTAACGCCACGCTGTTCACGTCGCGGGGCAAGCTCAGCATCAAGGGCGCGCGCTTCGCCAGCGACGATAGGCCGGTCGACGAGGCCTGCGCCTGCTACAGCTGCCGCACCTTCTCGCGCGCCTACCTGCGCCACCTGTGGAACGCACGCGAGCTCTTGTTTTTCCGCCTGGCGTCGCTGCACAACGTGAGCTTCTACCTGGCGCTCATGGCGCGGGCGCGCGCCGCCATCGAGCGCGGCAGCTTCGCCGCCTTCGCCGACGAGGAACGCCGCGCCTGGGCCCGTGCTCACGACGAGTAACCCGGCCCTTGCACCGGGCCCCCTGCCCCGCTAACCCGCGCCCATGGGTGAGACCGTTCAGTCCCTCGTTGGCCAAGCGGCCGGCGGTGCGGGCCTCTTGGGCACGCTCACGTTCATCGTGGGCATGTTCGCCGTCATGTACTTCCTGATGATCCGGCCGGAGCGCAAGCGCCAGTCCGAGCAGCAGAACCTCATGAGCTCGCTCAAGAAGGGCGACGAGGTGGTGCTGACCAGCGGCTTCGTGGGCAAGATCCAGCAGGTCGACGAGCGCACCGTGGTCGTCGAGATCGCCGACAAGACGCGCGTCAAGGTGCTCAAGCAGGCAGTGATGGGGCCGGCGGCCCGCTACCTGAACCCCGGCGCCGACGCCAAGAAGCTCGACGAGAAGAAAGACGACAAGAAGGACAGCGCGGGCTCACCTGCCGCCAACCCCGACGACGACAAGTCCGAGAAGAAGAGCGCCTGACATGCAACCCAACACCTGGCCGCTGCGCCTGGCCTTCGTCATCGCGACCATCTTGGTCGGCGCCTATTTCCTCTACCCCTCGCTCATCTACTTCACGCTCGACGACGCCGCGCTCGCCGAGGTACGCGCGGACAAGGCCGCGTTCGCGAAGCATGTGCCGAGCTGGGCGCCCGATGGCCACGTGGTGCCGGGCCTCGATCTGCAGGGCGGCGTGCACATGGTGCTGGGCGTCGACCTCGACAAGGCCATCTCCGACAAGGCGCGCCGCATCGCTTCGCGCATGCGCGACGAGCTCGCCGACAAGAAGGTCGAGGCCGATGGCGTCGAGCACCTGGCCGGCGAGGGCAAGGGCGATCGCCTGCGCGTCACCTTCAAGGACGAAGCGGCGCTGGCCGCGTACGAGAAGGACATCGCCGAAAACTACGGCGACTTGGCAGAGGTGGGCCGCAGCGGCTTGGCCATCACCTACCGCGTCCATCCCGACTGGGTGAACAAGGTCAAGAGCGACGCCGTCGACCAGACCATCAAGACCATCACCAACCGCATCGACAAGATGCACGTCACCGAGCCCTCCATCACCAAGCGCGGCAGCGATCAGGTGCAGGTGCAGTTGCCCGGCTACACGAACCCCGAGGAGGCCAAGAGCCTGATCGGGCGCACGGCGCAGCTCGAGTTCCAGATGTGCGACGACGAGAACGACTTCCTCACGCGCGTGGAGGGGTTGCCCGCCTGGGCCAAGCTGCAGTCGAACAGCTTCCAGCGCCGCGACGGCGCCATCGGCAACGACATCTACCTGGAGTTCCCTGAGGACAACCTCAAGGACGTGCGCGAGTTCCTGCTCGGCAAGGTGCCGCCCGACCTCGTCATCAAGTACGGCCACCAGAACGAGCGCGTGGGCGAGGCCAAGACCATGCGCACCTACTCGCTCAAGGCCGACGTCGACCTCACCGGCGATGATCTCGTCAACGCGCAGGTGGCCATGGGCTCGCCCGAGCAGCCCACCCCCTACGTCACGCTCGAGTTCTCTGCCACCGGCAAGCAGATCTTCGCCGACCTGACCACCAAGAGCGTCGGCAAGCGCATGGCCATCGTGCTGGAAGACATCGTCGACTCGGCGCCGGTGATCAACGAGCCCATCACGGGCGGCAGCGCGCAGATCACCATGGGTGGCTCGCGCACGCGCGACGAGATGCTGCGCGACGCCAACCAGCTCGCGCTCGTGCTCAAGGCAGGCGCATTGCCCGCGCCCGTCACCTTCCGTGAGGAGCGCTCGGTGGGCCCGAGCCTCGGCAAGGACGCGCTGGAAGAGGCAAAGGTGGCCTTCTACGTCGGCGCGGCCCTGGTGTTCGTCTACATGGTCGCCATCTACAAGATCGGCGGCTTGATCGCGATGCTGTGCGCCTTCCTCAACATCTTCTTCGTGCTCGCCACGCTCTCGTTCGCCAACGGCACCTTGTCGTTGCCCGGCATCGCCGGCCTGCTGCTCACGGTCGGCATGGCCGTCGACGCCAACGTGATCATCAACGAGCGCATGCGGGAAGAGTTCCAGAGCGGCAAGACCGCGCGCGCGGCCATCGACTCAGGCTACTCCCAGGCCTTCTCGGCCATCCTCGACTCCAACGTCTCCACGGCGCTGGCGGGGGTGGTGTGCCTGCAATTCGGCTCGGGCCCGGTACAGAACTTCGCCACCACCCTGCTCATCGGCATCGCCTCCACCATGTTCACCGCCGTGTTCGTCAGCCGCGTGCTGTTCGACCTGTACGGGCGCAAAGACCGCGAGAGCCTGGCCATCTGAGCGACGACGCTCGCCGGGCGGCGCGGTATCCCACATTGGCGACCCAGGGCCTCGTGATCCGCCCGCGTTTGGCCCTTGCCAGCACACCGGGGGGGTCGTGCTAGTGTGCCCCGAGTCGTCCGACCCGGTGGTCGTGCGCGCGCGAATGACGAGGGTTGCGGGGTTGGCATGCTGAACGTCGGCGGTCTGATCGAAGAAGGCAATCCGTTCATCCTGTTGGCGATGGTGTCCTTGCTGGCCGTCATCATCATCACGGTGGAACGGTTCTATACGCTCTACTTCCGGTACCGGCTCAAGGTGCCGCCCTTCCGCAAGGCGCTCGAGCAGGCGCTGCAGGAGATGGACCTCAACAAGGCGCTGCGCATCGCCTCCATCAACCAGAACCACCCGGTCTGCAAGGTCGCGCGCGCGGGCCTCTTGCGCGCCAACGCCGGCGATCGCGAGCTGGTGCGCGCCATGGAGACGCAGCAGCTCGAGACCATGCCGCGCATCGTCGGCCTCACGCCCTTCCTCGCCATGCTCGGCAACCTCGGCACCCTGCTCGGCCTCATCGGCACGGTGTTCGGCATGATCGCCGCCTTCGAGGGCCTGGGCGTCTCCGACTCGGGCGCCAAGCAAGAGATCCTCGCGCGCGGCATCGCGCTCGCCATGAACGCCACCGCCATGGGCCTGCTGGTGGCCATCCCCGGCACCTTCTTCGCGACCCTGTTCTCGTTCAGGCAAGAGAAGCTCGTGGACCAGATGGAGGAGATCAACCTGACGGTCTCCGGCGGCATCGGTCAGGCCACGCGCGACGCCAAGCTCCGCCAACAGCAACAGCGCTGACGAGGGAGGCGAGCCATGCGACGCAAGGCCCACGAGGAGAAAGAGGTCGATCTCGCGGCCCTCGTGGACATCTTGGGGAACATGCTCTTCTTCCTCTTGGCCACCGTCAGCTTCTTGCAGCTCAAGACCTTGAACGCCTCGGTGCCCGCGCTCTCCACGGGTCCCGTCAGCACCGGTCGCGCCGTCGACGTCTCGGTGGAGGTCAAGAGCACGGGCCTGGTGCTCAAGGCGAGCGGCGAGCCCGCCGACACCTCGCAGAAGGCGGTGGCCGTGCAGCTCGACATCCCGCGGCTCTCCGACGGCAAGCTCGACACCAAGACCTTCACCGACGAGCTGTGGAAGATCAAGAAGATCGCGCCCGAGACCAAGAACATCATGATCTTCCCCGAGCAGGCCGTGAAGTTCGACGACGTCGTCGACACCATGGACGCGGCGCGGGAGATGCCGTCGATGGTCGACCCCAACAAGAAGGTGCCGCTGTTCACGCGGCCCGTGCTGTCCGAGCTCGTCACTGGCGACGAGCAGGATCGCGACGACCTGAAGTAGGGCCAAGCGATGGGTGAGCCGGTCTTCGTAAAAAAGCACAAGCGCTCGCGCGCGATCAGGGTCATGCCCCTGAACCTGGCCCCGCTCATCGACATCAACGCGAACCTGCTGTTCTTCCTCATCATCGCCAACTCGGTGCAAGAGGACCGGCTGCAGGCCGGCAAAGACATCGAGCTGCCGCCGTCCACGTCGTCCATGGCCGAGGCCGGCGATCTGGTCTCGGTCGTCGTCGGCATGGACCACATCTCAGTCAACGAGCTGAACATCGAGCCCTCGCCCATCAAGGATGGCGAGCTGCAGGCGACGGCCCTCGATCCCAAGAAAGACAACCGCATCACCAGCCTGCACACGCGTCTGACCGAGCGTTTCCAAGACCTCGTCAAGAAGGGCGCGCAGCCCGGCGCCAAAGACGACGACGACAGCAAGCTGCCGGTGGTGCTGATCCAGGCCGACAAGCGCCTGCCCTACGCCACCGTCGCCAAGGTGATGCGCACCTGCGGCGAGGCCGGGTTCACCAAGTTCCGCTTCGCCGCCAAGGCGAGGTAGGTCCCGGGCGTGTTCGCCGCCCTCGGACGTCTCACCTATCGCTTCCGGCTCGCCATCGTCGTCGTGTACGCGGTGGTGGTGCCGCCCATGGTGTGGCTCGGCCTGCCCGTGTTCGAGCGCCTGCGCGCCGGCGGCTTCGAGGACAAGACCGCCGAGAGCTGGTTCGTGTACCAGGCGCTCGTCGAGAACATCAAGGTGGGCGGCCCCGACCTGATGGCGCTGTATACGGCGCCCTCGGGCACCGTCGACGACATCGAGGCCTACGCGGCGGCCATCGAGGCCATCACGCGCGTCGAGGCGGACCCGGGCGTCATCGCCACCGCGAGCTGGTACACCACGCAGGCGCCGCAGCTCATCAACAAGGACAAGACGCGCACCTTCATCCTCATCGCGCTCAAGGGCGACGATCAGGCGAAGATCGAGACCACGCGCCGCATCGGGCCCCTGCTCGAGGCAGCGCCGCTCGAGCTGCAGCTCGCCGGCGGCCTGCCGGTCAACATGGCCGTGGCGACGACGGTCGCCGACGACCTCAAGCGCGCCGAGCTGGTGGCCTTCCCCATCACCGCCGTGCTGCTCTTGTTCTTCTTCGGCTCGGGCGCGTCGGCGTCGCTGCCCTTGATCCTGGGCGCGCTCTCCATCGCCCTCACGCTGGCGTTCTTGCGCGTGCTCGCGCACTTCACGCCGGTCAGCATCTTCGCCGTCAACCTGGTGACGCTGCTCGGGCTCGGGCTCGCCATCGACTACTCGCTGTTCATGATCTCGCGCTACCGCGAGGAGCTGCCGCGCCTCGGCGTCGAGGGCGCCGTGCGTCGCACGCTGGCCACCACCGGGCGCGCGGTGGCGTTCTCCGGCGTGACGGTGGCGGCCAGCCTGTGCGGGCTCTTCGTGTTCCCGCAGATGTTCCTGCACTCCATGGCCATCGGCGGCATCGTGGTGGTGCTCGGCGCCGTGGTGTTCGCCACCACGCTGCTCCCCGCGCTCATGGCCTTGCTCGGCAAGCACGTCGACGCGCTCAAGCTGCCCTTCGTGCGCACCAAGCCGAAGGCGGTGGAGCACACCTTCTGGCACGCCATCGCGCACGCGGTGATGCGCCGCCCCGTTGTCACCGCCCTCGCCGTCGCCGTACCGCTCTTGGTGCTCGGCGTGCCGTTCCTGCGCTTCAACCCCTCGTTCCCCGACTACCGCATCCTGCCACCCGAAGATCCGGCCTTCGTGGCCAACGACATCCTCGACCGCGAGTTCGCCGGCAAGCAGATGACGCCCATCGACGTGGTGGTGCGCACCAAGGGCCGCGCGCTCGACAAAGACAACCTGGAGAAGCTCTACCAGCTCTCGCAGATCCTCGAGAGCAAGCCGGTGCGGCAGGTGTCGGGTCTGTTCACGCTGGTGCCGAACGTCGACAAGGACGTGATCATCGACAAGCTCTCCTTGCCGCGCGAGCAGCAAGATCCGCAAATCCAGATGGCCATCGACGCCTTCTCGCACGACGACCTGTTCCGCTTCGCGGTGTTCCTCGACGTCACCTTCAACGAGCCGGCGTCGCTCGCGTTGGTGCGCGAGCTGCGCGCGCTCGAGGTGCCCGGCCTCGAGATCATGGTGGGCGGCGGCGCGCCCTTCCTGCTCGACCTCGTCGACGCGCTGACCGAGCGCGCGCCATGGATGATCGGCGTCGTGTGCCTGGTGATGTTCGTGGTGCTGTTCTTGGTGTTCGGCTCCGTCACCCTGCCGCTCAAAGCCATGGTCATGAACGCGCTCTCGCTCACGGCCAGCTTCGGCGCCATTGTGTGGGTGTTCCAGGACGGGCGCTTCTCCGAGGTGCTCGACTACGTGCCGCTCGGCATCTCCGACACCACGGCGCCGCTCTTGATGTTCGCCATCGTGTTCGGTCTGTCCATGGACTACGAGGTGCTGCTGTTGGCGCGCGTGCGTGAGGAGTACGTTCGCACCGGCGACAACGAGGCGGCGGTGGCGCACGGGTTGGCGCGCACCGGCAGCCTGATCACACGCGCCGCGCTGCTGCTGTTCGTTGTCATCGCCGCCTTTGGCACCAGCAAGATCATCTTCATGAAGTCGCTCGGCCTGGGCATGGCGCTCGCCATCCTGCTCGACGCCACCATCGTGCGCGGGCTCTTGGTACCCGCGGCCATGAAGCTGATGGGCTCGTGGAACTGGTGGGCGCCCGCGCCCATGGTCGCGCTCTGGCAGTGGGCCGGCATGTCCGACCTCGAGGAGTAGGGGTGCTTGCGCCCGACGCGCTGGTCGCGCTCCTCGACGAGCACGCCCCCTTCGCCCCCTGCGCGCTCGTGCCCGCGCTCTCGGCCTGGCACACCGACGACGAGGTCCCGCTGTGGCGCGCCCTCGAAGCGGCCGCGGGGCACGAGGTCGGCGTGCCCTACTTCGCCATCGCCTGGCCGTCGGCGCAACTGCTCGCCAAGGCGCTGCTCGAAGGCCGCATCGCCGTACGCGACCGCAGGGTGGTCGACGTCGGCTGCGGCTCCGGGGTGGTCGCCACGGCGGCCATGCTCGCGGGCGCGGCGAGCGCCCAAGCCCTCGACATCGACGAGCACGCGGTCATGGCGGCGCGCGCGTTAGCGGAACGTCATGGCGTGACCGTGAGCGCCCGTGTCGTCGACGCCCTGGCGGCGCCTGCCCTGGTCGACGGCGACCTCATGCTGGTGGCCGATCTCGTGTCGCGCGCGGCGCAGCGCACCGCCTTTGCCCGCGCGGTGGCGACCTGGCGCGCGCGCGGTGACGGCATCGTACTGGTCAACAGCGGCCGGCCCTTCTTCGATCCGCAAGGGCTGCCGCTGGCGTTTGAAGTGGTCGTCCCGTCCACCTCGCTTGTCGACGGGAGGAGCCCGCGCTCGGTTCGTGTGTACGCCTGCTCTCCGCCATGACGGCACGCAGCCGCAAGATCTGACGTGGACAATGGTGCGGCTTCTGTTATATTGGACACGTCTCCGCCATCACGGCGCAGCGCAGACGATACGAGGAGCCCATGGCCCGCATCTACGACGACAACAGCCTCAGCATCGGCAACACCCCCCTGGTCCGCCTCAACCGTGTCGCCCAAGGGCTCGGCGCCCGCGTGCTCGCCAAGATCGAGGGCCGAAACCCTGCGTATTCGGTGAAGTGCCGCATCGGCGCCGCCATGGTGTGGGACGCCGAGCAGAAGGGCACGCTCACGCCAGGCTCGCGCGCCAAGACCATCGTGGAGCCGACGAGCGGCAACACCGGCATCGCGCTCGCGTTCGTTGCGGCGGCGCGCGGCTATCCCATCACGCTCACCATGCCCGAGACCATGTCGCTCGAGCGCCGGCGCATGCTCAAGGCCTTCGGCGCCGAGCTCATCCTCACCGAGGGCGCCAAGGGCATGAAGGGGGCCATCGCCAAGGCCACCGAGATCGTCGAGAGCGATCCCGGCCGCTTCTGGATGCCCCAGCAGTTCGAGAACCCGGCCAACGTGCGCATCCACCGCAGCACCACGGCGCGAGAGATCTGGGACGACACCGACGGCAACGTCGACGTCTTCGTTGGCGGCGTGGGCACCGGCGGCACCATCACGGGCGTGGCGCAGTACTTCAAGCTCGACAAGCAGCAGCAGCTCCTCACCATCGCCGTCGAGCCCACCACCTCACAGGTGCTCGGCCGGCTCAAGAAGGGCCTCAACCCCGAGCCGGGCCCGCACAAGATCCAGGGTCTGGGCGCTGGCTTCAAGCCGGGCATCCTCGATCTGGACCTCATCGACGAGGTGGAGCTGGCCTCGTCCGAGGAGTCGGTGGAGATGGCGCGCCGCCTCCACAAAGAGGAGGGCATCACCTGCGGCATCTCCTGCGGTGCCGCCGTTGTGGCCGCGCTGCGCGTGGCGGCGCGACCGGAGCTTGCGGGCAAGACCATCGTCACCGTGCTGCCTGACGGCGGCGACCGCTACCACTCGAGCATCTTGTTCGAGGGCATTGCGGTCTGATTGCCCCACTCACCCCGCAGCCTTCTGCAGCTCCTCGAAGCCGGGCAGTGACGACAGGTCGGGTACCAGCACGATCTCGATGCGGCGGTTGGCCGCCTTGCCCTCTTTGCTGTCGTTGGCCTGCGCCGGCTTGAACTGCGAGTAGCTCGCGGCGGATAGGCGCTCAGGTGGCATCTGGCCTTCCACCAACGCCTTGACCACGTTGATGGCGCGCGCCGACGCCAGCTCCCAGTTGGTGGCGTAGATGGCGTGCCCCTTGATGGGGACGTCATCGGTGTGACCTTCCACCTGGAAACGGCGGTCGGGGATGTCCTTCAACACCGTCGCCACCTCGACGATGGCGGCCTTCCCCTCCTTCGACAAGAGCGCCGAGCCGGAGGGGAAGAGGATGTCGGTGGCGAGCACCACGACCATGCGTCCCTCGACGATCTTGACGCGCAGCTTGCCGGCGTCGATGAGACCCTTGAAGCGCTCCACCAGCGCACGGAATTCTGCGATGCGCTTGTCGGCCTCGCCCTTGCGCGCCGACAGCTCCTGCATGGCCTTCTTCATCTCCTCGACGGACATGGAGAGCTTGCTGCGCTCATCGCTCATCGCGTTGAGCGCCTGCTGGATGCGGTCGCGCTCGGCGACGAGCTTGTCGAGCTCGGCCTGCGTGGCGTGACGAGCGCTCTGCTCCTCGGACAGGCGCGTCGACGTCGAGGCCAAGGCGGCCTTGAGCTTGTCGCGGTCTTGTTGCAAGAGGTCGTAGTCGCCCTTGGAGACGCAGGCGGAGAGCGCGACGAACGCGAGCACGGTGATGGCGGTGATGATGCGCATGGCGCGCGGTATACGACGCGCGCCGCGCCGCAGTCACGCACCGACCGCGCGTGCGCGGCCCAGGCGCGGTTGAACGGGCGAGCCTGCTGCGCGTTGCGCGTTGCGCGTTGCGCATGCGCAGGGTCGCGAGATCCCGCTGGCACGCGCGCGTTGGCGATCGTAGGGCTGCGTAAGCAAGGGAGGCCGCCATGGCGACGAAGAAGGACGCGGTGCGCAAGAAGGCGGGCGCTACGTCGAACAGGGCCAAAGCGCCGGCCACCCCAGCGCAGTACGTCGACGCGTTACCGCCCGAGCGTCGCGCCGTGGTGGGCCGGCTGCGGCAGCTCATCGACAAGAACATCCCCAAGGGCTTCGAGAGCACGATCGGCTACGGCATGCTCGCGTGGGTGGTGCCACACAAGCTCTTTCCCGATGGCTACCACTGCGACCCCAGCTTGCCGCTGCCCTTCCTCAGCCTCGCGTCGCAGAAGCAGTACGTGTCGCTCTACCACCTGGGCTTGTACGATGGGCCACTGCTCGACTGGCTTCGGCGCGAGTGGCCCAAGCACTCCGCGCAACGGCTCGACCTCGGCAAATGCTGCTTGCGGCTCAAGAAGCTCGACCAGATCCCCTGGGCACTTCTCGCCGAGCTCGTGACCAAGATGACGCCGGCGCAGTGGATCGAGGTGTACCAAGCGAGTCGGCAAGGACGTTGAGCGCGCCTCGGCTCCGAGCGTTCGCCGGGCGCGCCGACGCGGCTCACCCCACGTGCGCAATGCCTGGAAGCAGCGAGCGACGTCGCCGCACACGGGCGGCCCGCGATCTGGCGCACGCAACCACAAGCGCCGCGAGCGCCATCCACGCCAGCGAGGGATGCACCGACCCGCCCGCGCCGTCTGATGCGCACCCGCAAGCGGGGACGCTCGGCTGCTCCCCCTCGCCCTCGCCGTCGCCCTCGCCGTCGCCCTCACCTTCGCCTTCGCCGTCGCCCTCGCCGTCGCCCTCACCTTCGCCTTCGCCCTCGCCCTCGCCTTCGCCCTCGCCTTCACCTTCACCCGCCACCGTTGGATCGCGCGCGAACGGCGACAGGTTGCCGTCGTTGTTGGTGCTGCGCTCGAGCAAGCGCCCGAGCCAGTAGGCGCCGCGGAAGCAGCCGCCCGGGTTCAAGCGTGAGGAGCCGAGCCCGTTGACCACGCGGGGGTCGCTGCGCCAGCTGAAATTCGAGGGGGGACGCACGTGCATGGGCACGGGGTCGACGGCCGCCACGCCGCCGCCGCGCGCGGGCACGCTGTCGAGCGTGAGCACCGTGACGCCGTCGACGGCCAGGCACGACCCGAGGGCGATCTCGTCGTCGTCGCAGTTGATGGCCGCCTCGTCGAAGAAGGGCGGCGCGGGGAACGCGAGCAGTTGCGCGGCCGCGGTGTCGGCGGCCGCGCTGTCGGCGGCGCCGGCCTTGAGGCCCGCCCAGATGACATTGAAGAACGCCTGCTGCACCGCCATGCCGTCGTGGGGCCGACCCGTGTCCCACAGGTCGCTCGCCATGGCGGCGCGGTAGCTCTCGCGCAGCTCGGCGCGCGACTCGTAGCGCAAGAGCCCGTACACGGCCACGAAGGCCATGTTCACGTTCGAGAAGTTCGTCACCACGCACTCACCGAGTACGCAGGCGTTGGCGTACATCTGGCGCAAGCGACCGAGCCCGCTGGTGATGAGCGAGGGATACGCGCGCGCCGTCACCAGCTCGTCGTAGTAGTAACGCGCCAGCTCCTCGTCGCCGCTGACGTGCACCAGCGTGCGCACGATGCCCAGGGCGGCGAGCGCATTGAAGCCGTTGCGCGAGCTCGACGTGGTCGAGAGGACCAGCGAGGGCCCGTCGCGGATCACCTCGCGCGGGTTGAGATCGTGAAAGCGCGTGGGGCACCCGTCACCGTCGGTGATGACCAGGTCCAAGCTCTCGCCGGGCGCCACTTCGCGCGCCGTCATCAAGAGCGAGCCCAGCGCGCGCGCATCGGCGCGCAGCTGCTCGCGCACCAGGTCGCTCACGTCCGGGTCGTTCGCCACAGCGTCCCAGAAGGCGCCGAGGGCGAACGCGTAGCCGAGCAGCTGGTCCTTGCTGGTGTTGTCGTTCCACAGGTAGCTCGGATGCTCGCCCGATGCGTCGGTGCGCCAGGTGTTGGCGCGCTCCCACGGGTTCGGGCAGGCAGCAAGTGGCGGCTCGGGCGCCTCGACGACGTCGAGGTCTGTGCCGATGCCGCGCGCGATGGCGCCCGGCGTGCCCGTGATGTTCGCGTACACGTGGAAGGCGGCGATGGCGTCGAGCAGGGCGGCGCGCGCAGCAAGCAGCTCGGCGTCGGCCGCGCCCTCGCGCTTCGCCACCACGTAGCGGAAGGCGTCGGCCGCGGCCGGGACACCACCGAACATGCCGAGATCGCCGTGCTCGTCCCAAGACGCGACGACGTCCTCGACGCTCTTGCCTGCGAACGCGTCGAAGTCGTCGGTGGCGGTCTGGTCGAGGAAAGCGCGCACCAGCGCGCGGTCAGCGTCGACAGGGATGAACGCGTCGAGGCCGAGGCCGAAGCGCCGCGCGTTGAAGGTGTGGAATTGCCGGTCGTAGCGCGCGGCCAGGGTCGCCAACGCCTGATCGTTGGCGGAGACGAGGGAGTCGGCGAGCGCGCTCGGTGCCACGAGGCCTGCCAACACGGGCACGAGCGCGGTGAGGCTGCGACGGCGTGTCTCCACGACCGGAGCAGACGCGGTCGCGGCCGCCGGGTCAACACCGTGGGACTGGCGGTCGACGTCGTCGTTTCCGGGTGGAAACCACCGCAACCCGAGGGGAGTCCCGCAAGTGACCGATGGACCTTGCAGGCGACCGACGGACCTTGCACCGATGTGGCGCCGAGGTGAGGGCGCTATCGCTCATCGCATGCTGCGCACCTCGCTTCGCTCCTGGATCGCCATCCTTGCGCTCGCGGCCTCGACCATGGCGTGCGGCCGGGAGCTCTTGGTCCCCATCGATGCCTCGACCCCGTCGCGTCGAACGCCCGGCGATCAAGACCGGCGCGATGACGACGATAACAACGGGCCCGACGACCAACCCGACGACCCGCCCGATGAACCACCGAGCGACCCTCCCGGGGACCCACCTGTCGATCCTCCGGGCGACCCACCCGACGATCCACCCGACGATCCACCCGACGATCCACCCGACGATCCGCCGCCGAGCTCCGGCACCTGCTACAGCGAGCCCATCCACCCCAGCGCCGACATCGACGACCTGGTGGCGACCTATGGTGGCAGCGGCTGGCAGGGTGAGCTCTTCGACATCATGGACCTGCGGCACCCGGCCACCGGCGCCCTCCTGTACGCGCAGCGTGCCGACTCGTACTTCGGACAGTTCAGCAGCTCGTCGTCGTGGACGGGCATGGTGGAGTGGCTCGACACGCTGTCCCACGAAGAGACCCACCTGTTCAACGCCTACGAGGCCATGGACCGCGGCGTGCACCACGTGCTGTTCCTGCGCGCCGACCTCATCCTCGAGCTCCCCGCGCCCGACGACGACATGGCGCGCAGCCGCATCTACAGCGAGCTCGACGCCGACGCACGCGACGGCATCTACGCGCCCACCTACCTGACGGGCGAGCAGGGGGCGCGCGGCTTCGTCGAGCTGCTCGACGAGACCAACTGTTACCTCAACGAGATCGGCGCCCTCGGCTCGGTGGGCGAGTACTACCCGGGCTACGGTGTGTCCCTTCGTGACGGCGTGCTGGCGCTGCTCTACTTCGTCGAGGAGTACCTGGCGCTCGCCCGCAGCGAAGAGCCGGCCGTGTGGGCCGCGCTCCACGGCGAGCCGGCGTACCGCGACGCACTACGGCTCTTGTGGCAGCGCACGCACTTCCTCATGCCCTTCGCCGAGGCACACCCCTCCCTCGGCGTCGAGGACGACCTCTACCGCGCGCTGCTGCACGCGCCTTCGCGCATGGAGGAGGTCTCGCAATTCGTCGGCTGGCGCGTGGGCGACTCGCCCTGCGTGAGCCCGCATTAATGGTGAAAAAGCGCGCGGCGACACGCTCCTTCACCATCACGACGAGCACTGTTCGGCAGCAGCCGGTCGGGCGCCCTCAGTGGACCTCGACCGTGAAGTCCATGCTGCCGAGCAGCGTGGGGCCAGGCGCGGTGAGCGTGATCGACACGGTCCAGGTGCCCCGCTGGTCGAAGCTGAAGGCGCCGAGATACTCGCCGTCCGCGCTGTGGGTGGGGCTCGAAACGGCGGCCGCCACGCCGCCCGGCGGGGTAGTGGTCATGGTGACCGTCATGTCGCCGCGCGCGGGCCACGCGCCCATGCCGTCGGCGGTTCGTTGGTGTACCGTGAGCACGTAGGGGTTGTGGTCGCCCATCATCGCCATGTCGTTGGGGAAGTTGAGCGTCATCAGGTAGCGCTCGGCGCTCATGCCGCTGCCGACCATGAGCATCTGGCGCGCGCCGATATCCACCACGTCGAGGTCGCTCAAGACGATGGTGTGCGCCGAGCCGCCGTTCGGCGTGACCGTGACGGTGTTGCTCCAGCTCTCCATCGATGTGTTCGCCATGGCGAACACGATCTTCGCGTGGAACAAGCCGCCGACGTCGGCGGTGCCAGGCTGCGTGTAGGGGCAGGCGTGATCCATGCTCATCATGTCCATGAGCGGCGACTGCTCCACCGTCGCGTCGGTGATGGGATCGCCCGTCACCACGTCGCTGACGCGGAACGCCACGTGATTGAGCGCGGCCTCGAGCTGGTCATCTCCCTGGATGAGCATCTCGACGCGCACGGTGCCGTCGTCGCCCACCATCTCGCCCTCGCCCTCGCCTTCACCCTCACCTTCACCCTCGCCTTCACCCTCGCCTTCACCCTCGCCTTCACCCTCGCCTTCACCCTCGCCTTCACCCTCGCCTTCACCCTCGCCTTCACCCTCGCCTTCGCCTTCGCCCTCGCCTTCACCCTCGCCTTCACCCTCGGCCGGCGGGCAGGCGCTCAACATGGCGAACAGGAGCGAGGTCAACAAGAGCGCGAGCGGGGAGACGGCGATGGTGCGACGCATGTGGTGTTCTCCAAGAGCCGCGACGGCCGCAGGCTGAATGACTGCCAAACCGAGACCTCTTCCTCATGCCAACAATGGCGGCGATCCGGTACTGCGACTGATTGTCGCAGCGGCACTGCTCCTTCCCTCGTCGGCAATCCTGGTAGCGCGCGCCATCAGCGTCGGCGTTGCGGTGGAGCAGCGCAACGAGTCCATGCGCGGGCGCGCCGACGACGTGCGCTCCCAGCTGCAGTGCGCGAGACCGAGCCGGATGCTCGCCGCCTGAGCGCGCGCATCACGCAGCGCTACAGGTCCAGCACCACCGGCGCATGCTCGCATTCGCTGGTCGTGCAGTTGACGAAACGGGTGCCGTTCTTCTCGACGACGCCCTGGCGGCCGTGGATGTGCCCGAAGGCGTGGACCCGCGGCCGTGTCAACTCCACGCGCCGCGCCAGGTCCTCGCACCCCGCCAGCTCGGGCCCCGCCCAGGTGCCGCCGCGATAGCTCGACGCGTCGTCGAGCACGCCTTTGGGCGGGCCGTGCGTGATCAACAGGTCGAGGCCGGCAGGGATCTTCGCCCACACCGCGGCAAGCGGCGCGCCCCGCTCCTTCATGAACGACCACGAGTGGTAGCGCGGCGTCCAGGGCGATCCGTAGACGCGCAGGCCGCCCACCGTCGCCTCTTCGTCGATGAGCACCACCAGCCCGTCGAAGATCTCTCGCGCGCGCGTGGGGTCGTCTTCGAAGAGCGCGTCGTGGTTGCCCGGTACCACGAGCTTGTGGCGGTGCGGTTGCGAGCGCAGCCACGCCGCGACCTCGGCCAGCTCCTCGGCATCGCCAGCCCTCCCCAAATCGCCCGCGTGCACGAGCAGGTCACCGTCGGGGATCTTGCCGGCCAGATCCGCCTGGAAGGTGTGCGTGTCGGCGAGCAGCACCAAGCGCATGGAGAGCTCCGAGGGTCACGGCGAGCGCGCGCTGCGGACCGCGTTGGTAGGAGTGTGGCAGACGGCAGCGTGCATGTGGGCGCCCTGGATCCAAGCGCCGCCCCGCGGTTGCAGCTGGCGCAGCCCCCGTCGGAGGATGAGCGGGCCTTGGAGGGATCTCCCATGCGCGCAATCTCCGTCGTCGCCGCTCTCGGCGCGTTGCTCACCTCGCCGGCCGCGTTCGCCGACGTGAGCTGCAAGCTCACCAAGCCGCTCAAGCAGTCCGTGAAGGGCGCGTGGCAGTCGCTCGAGCGCGGCGCTGACGTCGTGGTCAAGGACCGCGGCCCCGAGTGGTCGTTGGTGGAGTCTTCGTTCGGCGCCGGACGTGTCGCTACTGCCGTGCTCGAAGCCGCGTGCCCTGCGTCGATGACCATCCCCATCGAAGGGACCGCGACGCCGGCGGCCGCGAGCGCGGGCGCCACGCCGACGCCGCCAGTGCCGGCGGTGGTCGCGCTACCGGCCGCGGCCGCAACGACCCAAGCGCCCGCGGCAGAGGCCGCGCCCGCCGCCCCCCTCGAGCGCGAGCAGCACGTTGCGGTGCTCGACCTCAAGGCGAGCGCCGGCCTCGACGCGCTCGCCGATGCGCTCACCTCCATGGCGGTCGCCGAGCTGGCCGCGCTCGACGGGTACCGTGCCGTCAGCCGCAACGAGCTCAAGAGCGTGCTGGTGCACAAGGCCGACGCCGCCATGCTCGGCTGTGAGACCGTGGCCTGCATCGGCGGCGTGGGCAAGCTCGTCGACGCGCAGCTCGTGCTGACGGGCAGCATCGACAAGGTGGGCGAAGCCCACGTGCTCAGCTTCTCGCTCGTCGATCCCGCGGTACCGGCGGTGCTCGAGCGCACCGAAGCAGCGTGGCGCGGCACGCCCGACGGCATGTTGCCCCTGGTGCGGCCGATGATCGCGCGGCTCATCGCCGGCCCCAACGCGGCGTCGCACCTGGGCGCGGTGGACGTCCTCACCGAGGAGGGCGCTCGGGTGGTCGTCGACGGCAAAGAGGTGGGGGCCGCTCCGCTCGGCGCGCCCATCACCGGCCTCGCTTCGGGTGTTCACCGCGTGCAGGTGGAGAAGGACGGCGCCCTGCCCCACGACGCCGATGTCATCGTGACGCACAACGAGACCACCATCGCGCGCGTCGTGCTCGAGGAGATCCCGTTCACGCAGCAGCCGTGGTTCTGGATCACCACCGTCGGCACCGGCCTCCTCGCCGCCGGCACCACCACTGGCATCGTGGTGTACGCGCTCGCCACGGCGCAGCAGCCGACGCGCGTCGTGCTCGCGCCCAAGCCCTGAACCTCGCTCCGGAGCCGACCATGACGTCGATCCTTCGTTCATCATGCGCGCTCGCCTTCGCGATGCTGGCCGCGTGCCCAGCGCCGCCCGCGCAGGAGATCCCCATCCCCGGCGCCCTCGAGCTCGAGGAGCTCCCCGAGGAGCAGCGCGCGCTGTTACGGGCCACCTTGGCGGTGTCGGACGCGCTGCTCGAGGAGACCGAGGTCTCGCTCCACGTCGAGCGCGGCACCGTGAGCGGCGACCTCGCGCTGCAGAACGTGCAGCGAGCGGGGAGCCACGAGCTCAGCTTGCGGGTGTATGGGCGCTTCGCCGCCGACGCCGACGAGGTGTTGCTCGGCGCCGTGACCACGTCCATCGACGTCGCGCCGGGGCAGCCCACCTACGTCGGCTTCCCCGAGGGCGCGCAGTTCGAATCGTGCGCCGCCGGACCAGACGCCCGCTGCGCCGTCGTGTTCGACGCCAACCGCAACGGCACCTCCAACATCCTCGACCTCCTGCCCGAGGGCGCCGGTGGGCGCGGCATCGATCCCGCGCCGCAAGCGCTCGCCATCGACGCCGCACCCTCGACGCTACAATTCGCATCGGGCATCGGCCTCGGCGAGTTCGCCCGTCAGGTCATCGTGCTCGAAAACCTGGGCGACAACCCGGTGCGCGTCCTGTCCGTCGACGTCATCGATGCGCCCGGCGTCGCGCTCTCGCAGTTCTCGTCGGCGGGGCTGGCCGCGTTTGCGCCGCGCCGGTCCCTCGCCGCCACCGACTTCCTCGCCCCGATCCCACCCACCAGCGAGGAGCTGCTCGCTATCTCGTTCGCGCCGCGCAACCCCTTCCTCGCCACCGGCGCCGTGCAGGTGGTGGTGGAAGACACGCGCACCGGTGTGCGCCAGGCCGTGCGCTCCAAGGTCATTGCCAACGCCGACGGCGATCTGTCGCCGGCGGACCCGACGTACGTGGAGCCGACGCTGACGACGCTGCTGCTGCAAGACGGCGCCGGCGTGAGCGCTCGACCGTTCCCGCGCGACCCGCTCTTCTCCGGCTTGTCCATCACCAGCGACAACGGCGGCGTCGCGTCGGGCCTCGCGCGCAACGACGCTGGCGCTGTGCTCGTGCTCGACGCCCCCGACGGCGCGAGCCGCGTCGCCATTCCCGCTGACGCCGCCTTCATCGCGGACATCCCCGCGGGACACCGTTTCTCCGTCTCCCTCGGCGGTCTCACCAGCGACGTGGACATGGCGATCGTGACGCTCGACGATGGCGGGGCCGTCAGCGGTCTGGCGTGCGCGACCTGCCTCTCCTCGCAGGCCGGCAGCTCTGCCGAGGCGGCCGAGCTCGAGAACGACAGCGACGGCACGTCGCGCGTGGCCGTGATCCTCGGACGCATCGAAGCCTCCGAGCCCACCGCCGCCATCCCCGGCGGCTTGGCGGCGGCGCCCGAGCGCGTGCCCTTCGAGCTTGGCTGCCGCGTCTCGCGCGGCCCCGAGTTCGCCGACGACGACCCGGTCGACCCCGCGCGCGGTCCCTTGGAGGGTGGGCAGAACGTGACCCTGCGCGGTCGAGGCTTCGTCACGGGCGCCACCGTCACCTTTGCGGGCTTCTCGTGCCTCGACGTCAACGTGGTGGAAGAGGACGAGCACGGTGGGTCCACCATCACCTGCCGCGTGCCGCCCGGCTCCCTCGAGGTCGGGAAGAACCCCGCGACCCTCGTGGTGCAGAACCCCTCCCTCGAGGACGGCGGCGACGGGCAAGCGGCCACGCTGCCCGAGGGCTACACCTACGATCCCCCAGCGCCGCGCTTGGAGGCGGTGGCGCCCGATGTGGCGCCGACCACCGGGGGAGACGCGGCCGTGGCGATTCGCGGCACCTTCTTCTCGGCGCGCTACGGACCGCCGCTCGCGTTCTTTGGCGACCTCCCCGTCGAGGCCGTCGTGCAGGACGCGGAGACCCTGCTGGTCAGCGCGCCCCCCGCCGCTGACGTCGACGACCCCAGCACCGTGGCGCTGCGCGTGCGCAACCGCCTCGCCCTCGATGACGCCGACGGCACGCAGCACCTCGGGGCCGCGTCCAACGCGCTCACCTTCCGTTACCTCGTGCCCGACGGTGACGCCCCCACGGTCACGAGCGTGAGCCCGAGCAGCGGCAGCGTCGACGGGGGTGCCGCGGTGACGCTCACGGGCACCCGTTTCCTGGCCGACGCGCGCGTGTTCTTTGGCGCGCGCGAAGCAACCGACGTCGCCATCACCGCGCCACCGGCCAGCGCGCTCACGTGTGTGGCGCCGGCCGGCGCCACGGCCGGACCGGTGGACGTGGTGGTGGTGAACGCCGACGGCCAGGCCGGCACGCTGATCGACGGCTTCACGTACGCGATCCCCTCGCCGGCCATCGCGAGCGTCTTCCCGGCACGTGTCAGCAGCGACGGCGGCGCGGTGCTGGTCGTCGACGGCAGCGGGTTTCGCGCCGGCCTCACGGTGCTGTTCGAGAGCGGCGCGGAGGCGGTGCCAGCCACCGGCACCAGCCGCTCATCGTCGGAGTCGCTGTTGGCGTTCACGCCGCCGTTGGCTGCCGGTGTCTGGACCTTGGCCGTCGTCAACCCCGACGGCCAGCGCGCCGGCACCGCCATCGACGTGTTCACGCCCGTAGGACCGCCGCCCACCGTGGAGTCGATCTCGCCCGACAGCGGCGATGTGAGCGGCGGCAACATGGTGGAGATCTTCGGCCGCAACTTCACCGCCACGGTCACCGTGGTGTTTCACGACGTGGTGTTCGCCGATCTCGCCGTGGTGCGCGGCCAGAGCGGCGGGTTCGATCACGTGACGGTGAACGCACCGGTCGCCAGCGCTGGCCCGGGCCGCGTCGATATCCAGGTCATCAACAGCGACGGACAGGCCGCGCTCGACGAGTACCTCTACACCGCACCAGCCGTGCCCTCGCCGCAGATCGTGCGCGTGGACCCAGGGACGCTGGTGGCCAATGCGCCGAGCGCGCTGACCATCACGGGCTTCAACTTCGACCCGGTGGGCGCGGAGCTGACCCTCGGCGGCGCCCCCGTCGCCATCGACCGCGAGGCGTCGAACGCCGCGCAGCTGTTCGGGCAGGCGCCCGGCGTCGCCGCCGGCTTGGCCACACTGGAGCTGAGGAACCCCGACGGCCAGGCCGCTCGCGTTGCGCTGGTGGTTGCGCCCTACGCGCCCGCACCCAGCATCGCCGCGCTGAGCCCTGCGGTGTTCGAGACCGACGACGGCATCGCAGAGGTGCAGATCCTGGGCGCGGGCTTCTCGTCGCCCGCCGTGCGCCTCAACGGAGCGCCCGCCACCCTGGTGGGGCTGCCCACCGCCACGTCCATCGTCATCGACGTGCAGTACCTGCCGCCGGGCAGCGTGTTGGTGGAGGTGGAGAACGCCGACGGGCGACGAGCTGCTGCGGTCCTGACCGTGCTGGTTCCCGGCGCCGTGCTGGCACCGCCGCCGCGCTTGTTCATCGCGCAGCCGGCGCTCTTCCCCGCGAACACCGACGTCCCCGTGACGCTCTACGGCGCCGACTTCGTCGACGACCCGCTCGATCTGCAGGAGACCGAGGTGCTGCTCGACGGTGAGATCGTACCCATCGCTCCGCTCACCTCCACCACCGACATCCTGCTGCCCACCGTATACGTGGACGCTGGAGATCACGTCGTCGAGGTGCTGAACCCCGACGGTCAACGCGACGTGCTAGTGGTGACGGCGCGCGCCGTGGGGCCGCGCATCATCACGCTCGCGCCAGAGCCCTTCCCCGCGGAGAACCCGCAGCAGCTCACCATCAGCGGTGCAGACTTCGACGACGTCGGCGGCGTGGTCTTCGTCGACGGCGCCTATGAGCCCGCGCTCATCAGCCCCGACACCGTCACGGTGAGCTCGCTCTACCTCAGCCCCGGCGCACACCTGGTAGAGGTGCAAAACGGCGACGGCCAAAGCGACGGCGACATCCTGAACGTCGTCCCGCCCGGGGGACCTGGCCGCCCCACCATCGAGCTCTTGAACCCCGCAGCGCTGACCCAGAACACCGGCATCCACACGGTGGAGGTCCGCGGCTTCAACTTCGACGCGCCCCCGCTCGGCGTGTTCGTGGGCGGGTTCCCCGTCACTCCAACGTCGTGGACCAGCACCAGCGTGTTCATCGACGTGGACAGCGCCGGGCTCGCCCCGGGGACGGTGGTGGTGGAGGTGCAGAACCTCGATGCCCAGGTCGCCGCGGCCTCGCTGCTGGTGCACCCGCCAGGCAGCCTGCTCGACCCGCCGCCCTCGCTCTTCACCGTCAACCCCGCCACCTTCGCGCAAGGCACCACCGTGGTGCAGTTGCAGGGCATCGACTTCCAGGCCGGCGCCGACGTGACCTTGAACGGCGCCGCAGTCTCGGTCACGGGAGAGGCGCCTCCGCTGTTCATCACCATCGACCCTTCGGCGTTTGGCCCAGGTGTCTACGCCGTACGCGTGAGCAACCCCGACGGGCAGAGCGACGTGGGCGTGGTCGAGATTGTCCCGGCGGTGTCACCGCCTCCACTGCTGCAGATGGTCGCTCCGTCGCAGGTCGTGCAAGGCACCACCTTCGTGCAGCTCAACGGCACGGGCTTTCAGGCGGGCGCCGTGGTCACGCTCAACGGCGCGGGGGTGTCGATCACGGGCGCCAGCCCGCCGACCATCATCCAGATTGATCCCTCGTCGTTCCCCGACGGCATCTACACCGTGCGCGTGACCAACCCCGACGGACTGAGCGACGTTGGCGTGTTGCAGGTGGTCCCTCCGCCGATGGCGCCGCTCGACATCGACACCGTGGACCCGCCGATCCTCACGGAAGACAGCGGCATCCTGCAGGTCCAGGTGAGCGGCGCCAATTTCACGGTCAGCACCAACGCCTTCATCGAGGGGGTTCCGGCGGCAGTGACGTTCTTGAGCGGCGCGCAGCTCATGGTTGACGTCGACACCGACGCCCTGCCGGTGGGGCCGCTGGTGCTCCAGCTCGTCGATGGTGCGCGCACCGACGCCATCGCCTTCGAGCTGGCGCCGGCCCCTGCGGTGGCCGGCGTGAGCCCCGCCGTGGTGCACGCGAGCGTCGGCGGTGACGAGATCGTCATCAGCGGATCGAACCTCGCCTTCGCGCTCCCGACCAGCGTCACCATCGGCGCCTTCATTGGCACCATTCTCGTGGTCGGCGAGAGCGCCCTTCGCGTGGCGCTGCCGCTAGCGATCCCGCCAGGCAGCCACGCGCTCATCATCAATTACGGCGCACGCCAGGTGCCGGCCGGCGACCTGCTCGCCGTCAACCCCACGGTCACCTTCACCGAGGTCATCCCCCTCACAAACGGCACCATGGCGCTGCACGTCATCGGTGACATGCTCGGCGGCGACGATGTGGCCGCCATCGATCTCGCCGGCATCAGCACGGCGGCGATCGCGTCGTGTACGCCCGACCTGAAGACCGAGACCGCGCTCTTGTGCGGGGGCGTGCCGGCCTCGGACCTGCTCCCCGGTGAGACCTACCAGGTCACCCTGAGCTACCTCAACTTCGCGACCATGGCGAACCTGGCGACGGTGAAGGTCCCACCCCTCGTCGTCACTGGCGCCCAGCCGGAGAACCCCGGCTACCCCGGCGCGATGCCGCGCGGCGTGGCCTTCGATGCGCAGGCTGCCGTCAAACGTGAGCTGCGCCTCACGATCCCCGATGTCAGCCTCGCCTCGTTCACTGGCGGCACGCCCAACGCCGTCATCGGTCCGACGCTGACGCCGATCACGGCGAATGTGGAGGTGAACTCCGGCGATGTCATCGTCGATCTGACCAGCGGTGCGTTACCGCTCGACGGCGACGTGCGGCTCACCCTGCGCACCGATGGGCGCGAGATCACGCAGCCCATCTCTGTCCCGCTCTTCGTGCCATCGGTGGCCAACGTCGAGCCCGGCGCTGGCCTGGTGGAGGTCGCGTGGTCGCTCAACCCGAGCGCGCTGCAGGTGCAGCTCGGCGGCGATCTCGACGTCGCGCCCATCGCCGCCATCCACGGCATGGAGCCATCGTTCCAGCGCGCGCTCAGCGCCACCGGCATCTCGAACCTGAGCGTCAACGTCGCACCGCTCTCGCCCGGGCCATGGAGCGTCTGCCTGCGAACCCCCACGGGCGTGCCCTTCGGCTGCGGCACCGAGGACCTGCTGGTGACGGCGACCGTCAACGAGCTCGAGCCGAACAACACGGATGGCAACGCCAACGGCGTCGGCGTCACTCCGTCGCTCAACGGCAGCACGACGGCGAGCGTGTCGTCCGCGGATCGCGATCGCTTCTTCGTCACGCTCCCCGTCGACGGGTTCCTCGCTGTTGCCACCGTGCGCACCGCCTTGCCCACCACGTGCAGCGGCAGCGACAGCATCGAGCTCACCGTGCGTGAGCGCGGGCGTGCGACGGTAGTTGCGAAGAGCACCGTCGAGGCGGGCAACCAATGCCCCGGCCTCGGCGTCGGGCAGCAACAGCCGCCGCTGTCGCTCCCGGCCGGTGAGTACGTCATCGAGGCCCAGAACATCAGCGGCGGCTTCACGAACTACCGAATTCACGCGTCGGTTGCACCCGAGCCCGCGGCCACCTGCGGCGACGGGCTGGTGCAGAACGGTGAAGAGCCCGCGTGCGAGAGCAACGGCGGCTCGGCGGCGTGCCCGGCGCCGTACACCGGCACCATGTTCTGTGACCCCGTGAGCTGTGCCTTCGCTCGCGACCTCTGCGTACCGAGCGGCGGCACCGAGTGCACGGTGAACGGCGTGCTCGACGGTACCGAGCAGTGCGATCCCGATGGCGTCGAGTTCATCACCGGATCGGCGACGTGCGCGAGCCTCGGCACCAATCCACCGCAATTCCCCGCCATCGACTTCGCCAACGTGGGCGGCACGCTTCGCTGCACCGCGGGGTGCTTGATCGACACCACAGGCTGCTTTAGCGGCGCGACGTGTGGCAACGGCGTGGTCGACGGCTTCGAACAGTGCGACGACGCGAACGGCATAGACAATGACGGGTGCTCAAACAATTGCACGCTCGAGCGCTGCGGCAACGGCGTCGTGAACGTCAACGAGACCTGCGACGACGGCGACCTCATGGGGGGCAGCGGCTGCCCCGACAATTGCGTCGCGAGCTGATGGGCACCGCACTCACCGACGGTGCGCGCGCGAACGCGGGTGTCGCCGCGCGGCCGTAGCGCCGACCACGCCGCCGCACGAACGCTCGGCGGCGCGCGGTGCGACTTCCCGTCGCGGGTCACGCCGCGAAGATCTCGCGCTCGACCTCTTTGAGCGCGCTTCCCACGGTAGTGTCGGCCAAGTGGTAGTCGCTCCACACGTGGCCCGCACGGGTTCGTTTGGCGTAGGCGTTGAACACCCAATTGACCGAGCTGGCGAGCTGGTGCGCATCGATGGCCAGGTCGAAGCCCGCGCGCTCGGCGAGGTAGCCGACCTTGCGAAGCACAGAGCCGCCGAGCGCGAAGCTGTCGATGCCCAGGCGCGCCAGCGGCTCCTCGAGCAGAAACACCAAGGGCAACGTGGGCAGCACCAGGCTCAGCCGATGCACACGGGAGAGCGGGTTCCTGCTCTGCCAGCGCGTGAGCGGGAATTCCTTGAGGTAGTTGATGGGCAGCGCGGTGTGCCGCGACTCGTCGAGGTGAAACAGGCCAAGCACCTCGAGGCCGGGGCGATCGCCGAGCATGCCGAAGAGCGAGAGCGCGATACCCTCGACGAGCACGTTCATGCCAAAGAGCTTCTCGAGCCCGCGCGCCTTGTAGACCTGCTCGAGCAGCAGGTACTCCCAGACGCTCTGCCGCGGCACCGGCACGTCGAACGCACGGAGCAGCTCGCGCAGCACCACGAAGTGCTTGGCTTCCTCGAGCACCTGCATGGTCAGCGCCGCCTTGGCGCCGGTGCTCTTGACGTTCATCAAGACCTCGGTTGACACCAGCCAGGCATAGGCCTCGCCGTGCCCGATGGCCGAGAGCACCTGCACGATGGCCTCTTTCTCCTCTCGCGTGTAGCTACGATCGAGCAATGCCTTGTACTCAGCGCTGCCGATGCGCTGCATTTGTGCTCGCTCCGCGGCGTTGAGCGCGTCGTCTGCGAGCTGCATGAGCGTTTGCTCCTCCGCCGAGCAGTCGTGGAAGGTGGACCAGGGCATCTCGCGCTCGGCCTTCCACAGCAAGCGCAGGCTCTTGTCGTAGTGCTTGGCGCGCAACTCATCGCGCGCGCCGCCAACGAACTCGTAGGCGTGGTCGTCGTAGGGCGCCTTGCGCCCGCCGAGGCCGAGCTTCCCCATGAGTGCGTCGTAGCCGCGGACCACGCCATTGAGCGTGCGCTCGATGCGGCGGTTGGCCGCGCTCGCGCGCGCGCTGACGGTCACGTTCGGGTGCAGGTTCACGTTCACGTTCTCGGTCGGTGCGTTCATCGCTTCCCCCTTTTGGTGACACGCCTGGGAGGCGCTTTGCTGGCGGACTGCAACGCGAGGCCAACGACGGTGCGCAGGCCATCGAGCGCGTCATCGACGCGTTGGTGATTGCGGTCGATACCGGCGTGCAGGCCGATACCGATCAGGGCGCTGAGCAAGAGCTCCGCCGCCGTGGCCACCGAGAACGGCATGCGGGCGGCGGCGTCGCCCCACAAGGCGTCCAACGCGTCGGCGATGACCTGGCGCAGGAACTCTCCCAGGGCCACCGCGCGCAGGCGCAAGCGCTCGTCGGTGAGCGAGCGCACCCAGATCTCCGCGAGCACCGGCAGGTCGTCGTGGGCGCGCAGCGCCTCGAAGACCGCGTCGAGCGCCGCCACGGTGCGCCGCGAGCGCGAGTCGATGGCCGAGACGGCCACTACCACGGCGTGCGCCAGGCGGTTGTAGGCGCGCACCTGCAGCTCGAGGAACAGGTGCTCCTTGGAGAGGAAGTGATAGTGCACCAGGCTCTTGGAGACGCCGGCCTCCTGCGCCACGTCTCGCACCGACATCCCGCCATAGCCCGAGCGCGCCACACACACCTCGGCGGCGTCGAGGATGCGCCGCACCGGCTCGTCCTGTTGATCGATGACGCCTTCAAAGCGGGGTGGGGAGAGCACCGACGCGAGCACCATGGCGACTCTTGCCCTCTCCTCGCCGCAGCCCACGGGCGCGCGTGCGGCGCGCTGTTCGACCAATGCGATCGCGCCACTGCGTGATCGTACAGGTCGATCGTACAGGCCGAGCGCACAGGCCGATCGTCCTGACCGTTCGTCCAGGATCTATCGCACCAGGTGCACAGGCGCAAGCCGCGCCGCCGTTCCTCGCCCCCCGCGCCTTTCGGGGACGATCCCAAGCGCGGGGGCGATACCAGGCGCAGCGGCGGGCGCCGCGCCGGCGCACCAACGCGGCGGCAGCGACGTCGTCGAGGTGATCGCCCACGAGACGCGCGGCGCGCGCCACAGGCAGGAAGGGGCGCCGCTGTCGCGTGGCCCGGCAACGTTGCGCCCCCCTCAGGGACGCGCCACTCTCGCGCTCGCTGGAGGGAGCATGATCCTCGCTGTCACCTTGCTGGGCCTCGTCGCCCAGGGAACACCCGTCCCCACGCCTCCCCCGCCGGTCGAGCCCGCGGCCGCCCCCCCCGCGCCGGCGCCGACGCTCACGGAGGTCCCTGGCGACGACCAGGTGCTCGACGTCGCCATCCTCGACCTGCGCGCCGGCGCCGGCGTCGAGGGAGCCGCCAAGGCCCTGACCACGCTGCTCACCAACGAGGTGGGCACGCGCAAGGGCATGCGCGCCATCACGCGCAACGAGGTGAAGGCGCTCTTGGCGCACCAGACCGACCAGCGCCTGCTCGGCTGCGAGGAGACGCAGTGCTTCGCCGACGTGGGCAAGCTCTTGAAGGCCGACCGCGTCGTGGCCGGCGCGCTCGAGCCCGCCGAGGGCGGCGCCACGGTGTTCTCCCTCACGCTCATCGATCCCGAGGGCCCGGTGGTCCTCGAGCGCGTGGCCTACACCTGGCGCTCCGATCCCGCCGAGCTGGTGGAGCTGGCCCGCCCTGCCGTCGATCGGCTGCTGTTCGGCAAGCAGGCGGAGTCCTTCGTCGGCGACGTGGAGATTTTGGCGCCCGCCGGCGCCAGCGTCGTCATCGACGATCGTGAGCTCGGCGCCACGCCGCTCCTCCCGGTGCGCGGCATCGCCATCGGCGCCCATCGCATCGAGGTACGCAAGCCGGGCTTCGTCCCCTGGGGACGCGACGTCGCCATCACGCAGGGCGAGACGCAGATCGTGCAGGTGGACCTCGTCGACGAGGCCAGCCTGCAACCCTGGTACGCGCGCTGGTACGTGTGGGGCTCGGCCATCGCCGGGGTCGCCGTGGTCGGCGCCAGCGTCGGCGGCGTGCTCGCCTACAACGCTCTTACCTCGCCGGCGCGCCTGGTCGTCGGCGGGCCGGAGAAGTGAACGCCATGTCACGCCGCCACGCTCCGCGCGTCATCGCGCTCGCCACCGTCGCGTTCACCCTCGCCTGCGCCGACGAAGGCAGCTTCACGCTGCCGCTGCCGTCGGCGCTGCAGCTCGACCAGCTCGGCGCCGAACAGCGCGCGCTCTTGCGCGCCGAGATCGACGCACCCGGGCTCTTGCCGCGCACCGAGCTCGCCTTCAACGAGGAGCGCACCGCGCTGTCGGGCGCCTTCGTCGTCGAGGTGCTCGAGCCGCACACCGTGCCCGTGACCATCCGCGTGTTCGGCCGCTTCGCCGCCGAGACTCCCGAGGTGCTGCTCGCGCTCTCGCGCACCGACGTGGCCTTCGCCCCCCGTGAACGCACGCAGCTCGCCCCCGCCGACGATGCGTGGGTCAGCGACGGCGCCCCGGCCTACGACGCCAACGGCAACGGCAGGAGCAACATCACCGACCTCATCGATGGCTTCGATCCGGCGCCCGGGCGCGTGCTCGACGTCTCGCCCGCCGAGCTGCAGTTCCCCTCCGGCGTGCAGCCCGGCGATCGCGTGCGCCAGATCGTGGTGGTGGAGAACGTCTCGGGCCTGCCGCAGATGCTCACGCCCGCCATCGTGGGCGCCCAAGGCGTCTCCATCACGCGCGTCGACGCCACCGGGACACCCGAGGCGGGCGCGCCGCGCGAGCTCGCGCCCATCGTGCTGCAGCCCTTCCAAGAGGTGCTGCTGGCCGTCACCTTCGCGCCCACCAACGCCTTCCTGGTGCGCGGTGGGGTCGGGCTCGCGGCCGTGCAAGCAGACGGCGTCGACGCCACCGCCGACAGCGATGTGATGAGCGGCGCCGAGGTCGAGCTGTTCGCCAACTCCGATGGCAACCCCCAGCCCGTCGTCGAGGGCTACGCGCCCACCGCCGCCGACGTCAGCGCGCTCGGGCTCGACCCGGCCAAGGTGCCCTCGCTCGTGTACCCGGGGCGCCAGCTGTTCGGCGGCCAGCCCATCGCGCCGGGCAACGTGCGTCTCTCCGACGACGACGCCGACGTAGTCGTCGTGCCGGGCCTGGGGGTCAGCGGCCAAGCGGTGGGCGGTATCCCCGCGAGCCTGGTGTTCGCCCTCGACGTACCGCCGCGCCATCGCGCCTCGGCGGTGCTCTCCGACGTCGGCGCCGACGTGCAGCTCGGCATCTTCTTCCTCGACGGCGCCGGCGCGGCCCTCACCGGCGCAGACGAGCACGAGCTGTCGACGGGCGCCGGCACCAGCGTGGAGCACGTGCAGCTGCGCAACTTCTCGCCCACAGAGACGCGGCGCGCCGTCATCGTGCTCGGCCGCGTGGACCCTCGCGACGACGACGGGCCGCTTGCACCGCTCGAGCTGCCCTTCGCGCTCCTCGCGCAGCTCACCGCGGGCCCCGAGTTCGACCCCTCCGGCGACGCCATCTCCAGCGACGGCACCACCTTCGTGCGCCAGCTCTCGGGCGCCTTTCGCGGCGGCGGGCACGTGGAGCTGCGCGGCATCTCGTTTTCCGCCGGCGCCACCGTGCGCTTCGGCGCGCACACCGCCGATCCCACCCGCACCACGGTCCACGACGACGGCGCGCGCATCGTCACCATCACCCCGCCGGCGGACACGGGCGATATCGGCAAGAAGCTCGACGTCATCGCCATCAACCCCAACGGCGAGGCCGCGGTCTTGCCCGACGGCTTCGCCTACGATCCGCCCGCACCCGTGGTGGACGACGTAGACCCGCCGGTGGGCAGCACCGTCGACCCCACGCCCATCCTGGTCACCGGCGCCTACTTCTCCACCGACAACGGCGGGCCCCGCGTGCTCATCGACGACGTCCCGGCCACCGATGTCACGGTGCTGGCGCCAGGGCTCTTGACCGCCGTGGCGCCCACCCATGCCGCGGGCTTCACGACGCTGGCGGTGGTCAACGTCGGCGCTGACGGCGACGAAGCGCGCAGCAACGCCTTCCCCTTCGTGTTCGTCGCGCCCGAGGGCGCGGCACCCGCCATCACCAGCGTCACGCCAGACACCGGCGACATCGGCGGCGGTGAGCCGGTCACCATCGAGGGCAGCGACTTCGTCGACGGCGCGCTGGTGCGCTTTGGCGGCTCCCTCGCCCAAGGCGTGGTGGTGGCGGACGCGACCACCGTCTACTGCATCGCGCCGCCGGGGATCGCCGACGGCGCCGTGGACGTCATCGTCACCAACCTCGACGGGCAGAGCGCCGTGGCCGCAGACGCCTTCAGCTATCAGACCCCTGCCCCGGTGCTGCTGCTGGCGACCCCCGACACCGTGAGCACGCTCGGCGGCACGCGGCAGTCCCTGCAGGGTACCGGCTTTCGCCCGGGGGCCACCGCCGCGTTCCGTCAGGGTGGCGACGAGCGCGCCGCGCTCAACGTGCTGTTCTTGAGCTCCACCGCGTTGAGCATCACCGCGCCGGCGGGCCTGGCGGCCGGCAACGCCGCCGTCGTGGTCACCAACCCCGCCCCAAACGCCGATAGCTCCGCGGAGCTGCCCATCACCGTGGTCGCGCCCACGGCCGCGCCGCCGCGCATCTTGGCGCTCGATCCTGCGTCGGTGCGCACGGACACGCTCGGCACCATCACCGTCACGGGCACCGGCTTCCAGGCCGGCATGCTCGGTGCCGTCGACGACGTGGCCGTCACGCTGCAGGGCATCACGGCCTCGTCGTTCACCTTCAGCGCGCCCGGCCGTGCCGTCGGCGCGGCCATCCTGCGCGTCACCAACCCCGACGGACAGACCGACGCCGCGGTGCTCACCTACCAGGACGCGCTCGACCCCGTGCTGGGAGCGGTGGCCCCGGAATTCGTGGGGGCGCTCGTGCCGGGCGACGTCATCACCGTGAGCGGCGCCAACCTGCCCGCCCTCGCCGACGGCGACGTGGAGCTGCGCGACGGCACGGGGGCGCTCTACGACACCACGCTCCTCTCGAGCACTGCCTCGAGCCTGCGGCTGCAGATCGACACTGCGCTCCCCGAGCGCGACGACTACCGCGTGGTCGCGAACCTGGCCCCGCCGCCCTCGTCGTCGACCTTCGCGGCCTTTGGGCCCAGCGTGTTTACCCAGCAGGTCGTCTCGGGGCAGCCCATCGTTGGCAGTGCCTTGTCGGTGCTCGTGTCGGGCGCGAACCTCAACGCCACCCGCATCACCGGCATGCGGTTCACCCGTGACGACGCCGCCGTGTTCAACGCGGCGGTGGCGGTGCGCACCAGCACCTTGGTGCGCGCCGACGTCGCCGGTTCGCTGCTGCCGCAGGGCACCTACGAGGTCGCGCTGGTGTGGGCGTTCACGCTCGGCGGCACGCCGACCGAGCTGGTGGTGCCGGCGCCGAACACCCTGGTCATCGGCGGCGACTGCGGCAACGCCGTCGTCGACGCGGGCGAGGAGTGCGACAGCGACAACCTCGACGGGCTCACCTGTGACGACGTCGGGTTCTTTGGTGGCACGCTGCGCTGCACGGCCTCGTGCACGCTCAACACCGGCGCGTGCACCAATTGCGGCAATGGGCTCCTCGACGATCCGCTCGAGGAGTGCGACGGCGCCAACCTCGGCGGCGTCAGCTGCCAGGATCTCGACGTTGATTTCACCGGCGGCACGCCCACCTGCACCTCGACCTGCGTGCTCTCTGCTGCCACCTGCTCCCAATGCGGCAACGGCATCGTCGAGAGCGGGGAGCAATGCGACGGCAACAACCTCGACAACGAGAGCTGCGCCTCGCTGGGCCTCGGGCTCACGTCGGGCCAGCTCGCCTGCCGCGGTGACTGCGCCTTCGAGACCCAGCAGTGCGACACCTGCGGCGACGGCCGTTGCGGTGCCAGCGAGGACCGCGACTGCAGCCCCTCCTTCCCCGGATGCACCGTGTGCACCGCAGACTGCGCGAGCACCTGCGGCGACGGCACCTGCCAGACCGGCGGTGGCGAGAGCTGCCAGGCCTGTCCCCGTGACTGTTCCTCGCTGTGCAACCCGCCCTTCACGCTCTCGGTCACGAGCGGCGGTGGCCAGGGCCAGCGACTGTCGGCAGACCTTGGGAGCCCCGTGGTGTTTCGCGTGCTCGACGGTGTCGGCGCGCCGCTGGTGGGCGCGCAACTGGTGCTGACCCCGCCCCCCGGTGGTGCCGTGGCCCCGGCCACGCCCTTCACCGACGCCACCGGCTTCGCTTCGGCCATCTTCACCGCGCCCCGCGCCACCGGCGTGCACCAGTTCACCGCGTCGGGCTCGGGCCCAGACGGCACCGTCCTGGCCAACGCGCCGCTCTCGGTAACCGTCACGGCGCTCGATCTTGCACCTGGCGCGATCCAGACCTTGGTGAACCACGTCGGTGCCAGCGGTCGCACCGCCCTGCTCGACGGCTCGAACAACCCCACGCCCGTCGCGGGCACCAAGGCGCGCATCAACCTCGACGGTGTGAGCGCCTCCGGCATCGTGGCGGCCGCCGATGGCACCTTGTTCCTGTCGGACACGACCAACCACCGCGTCGTGCGCCTCGACCCGAGCGGCCTGCTGCACCACGTGGCAGGGAGCAACACTGGTAGCGCCGGATTCAGCGGCGACAACGGCCCCGCGCGCACCGCGCTCTTGAACACGCCGCGCGGGCTCGCCCTCGATGCCGCCGGCCACCTCTACATCGCTGATGCCACCAACCACCGCGTGCGCAGGGTCGACGCCACCACCGGCGTCATCACCACGGTCGCCGGCGGCGGCACCGAGACGGTGGACAACGTGCTCGCCACCACCGCGCTCCTGTCGAACCCCTCGGCCGTGCTCGTCAACCTGGCGGGCGAGATGTTCATCCAGAACAATTGGTCGCAGTACAACATCCGCCGCGTCTCGCCCGCGGGGCTCATCACCACCGTCGTGAGCCCGGGCAACTGCGACGCTACGGTGCGCGCCAGCAGCCTCAACGAGACCCAGCTTGCGCTCGACCCTCAGGGCCGCCTGCTGTTCATCGGCTACGTCAACAACGGCGGCGGCTGTCCCATCGTGCCGTACGTCGAGCACGTGCTCCGTCGCGAGAGCAACGGCACGCTCACCACGGTGGCTGGCGGTTCCACGGCGGTGAGCACGGGCGCCGCGCGTGGCGCGCAGCTCAACGACCCCACCGGCTTGGCCGCTGACGCCGCCGGCAACATCTACATCGGCGAGCGCAGCGGTCGACGCATTCGCAGGGTCTCGCCGCTCGGCGTCATCTCGACGATCATCGGCACCGGCGCCTCCGGCAACAGCGGCGACGGGGGTCCTGCGAGCAACGCGCAGCTCGCGCAGCCAGCGTTCCTCGCGGTGACGCCCACGGGCGACCTGGTGTTTGGCGACGGCACCAACCACAACCTGCGCATCGTGCGCGACATCCTGGAGGACACGCCGCCGTCCGTGGTGGTGACGCTCGTCGGCAACGGCCAGAGCGCCGCGCTCAACCAAGCGCTCCCCGCCGCGCTCGGCCTGCACGTCGAGGACTCCGGTGGCAGCCCCGTGGCTGGCGTCGACCTCATCATCTCCCCGAGCGCCGGTGCCGCCGCCGAGCCGGCCGCTGCGAGCACCGACGCGTCGGGCAACGCCACCTTCGTCGGCTTCGTCGGGCGCGCACCCGGCACCTACACCTTCCAGGTGAACGCCATCGGGCCAAACGCCCTGCCCCTGCCCGGCTCGCCATTCACGCTGACGGCCACGGCCACCGACGTGGCGCCCGGCACCATCTTCGCCCTCGTGAACCAGAGCGGCACCCAAGGCGCCAGCGCGGCCGGTGGCTCTGCGGCGCGCATGCACATCTCCAGCGACACGGCGACCTTCGGCGTGGTCGTCGATCCCGACGATGGCACCCTGTACCTGGCCGATACGTACAACCACCGCATCCTGCGGGTGGCGCCGAGCGGCCTGGTGACGCAGATCGCGGGGACCGGGAGCTACGGGCGGGGTAGCAACGGCCCCGCCCTCACCGTCGCGCTCTACAACCCACGCGGCCTCGCGCTCGAGGACGACACCGTCAACGGCAGGAAGAACCTGTACATCGCCGACACCTACAACGACTACGTGCGCGTGCTGCTCGGCGCCGAGCAAGACTGCGCGCCCAACGGCTGTGCGCTCAACATCTTCGCCGGCAACAACCTCAACGACGCCAACGTCGCCGACGGCATCGTCGCCACCGGCGCCAACCTCGACGACCCGACCAGCGTCGCTCTCGGGCCCGATGGGGACGTCTTCATCGTCGACCAGTCGCATACGCGGGTGCGCCGCGTCGACACCGATCCCCTCCAGCCCGGCGTGCCCGGCATGATCTCGTCGGCAGTGGTGGGGGCGACCTGCACCACCAACAACCTGCGCATCTACTCGTTTGACGACAGCGCGCTCGCGTTCGACGGGTCGGGGCGCATGTACATGTCGGGCTACGTGTACAGCGGCGGCAGCTGCCCGGCGCCCAACGGCTACGAGCACTACGTCGTGCGGCTCGAGCTCGACGGCACGCAGTCCATCGTCGCTGGCGGGAGCATCGAGCGCACCAGCGGCCCGGCGTACGACACCGATCTCGACTATCCGTCGGGCTTGGCCGTGGACCCGGCCGGCAACCTGTTCCTCGCCGAGAACAGCTCGCACCGCGTCCGCCGCGTCGACGTGCTCGGTCGTATGACCGTGATCGCTGGCGATGGCGTGGCAGGGCTCTCGGGCAACGGCGGGCCCGCCAGCGCCGCGCGCCTGAGCTCGCCGACCGCGTTGGCCTTCGATGCCGAGGGCAATCTGATCATCGCCGACGGCGGAAATCGCTCCGTGCGGGCCATCCGCGCCATCGCCAGCGCCACGCCCGACACGGCGACGTTGAGCATCGTGGACGGCGACGCCCAGGTCGGCATCACCGGACAGCTGCTCACGGCCACTGGCGGCGTCCCGCTGCGCGTCAACCTCGCCGGCGCGGGCGGCGCCGACCTCGGCAGCATCCCGGTCACCTTCACAGCGCTCGACCCGGGCGACACCGTGACGCTGCCCGTGGTCTCCACCAACCTCGACGGCGAGGCGCAGACCGATGCGCGGCTCGGGCGCAGCCCCGCTGGCCCGCACCGGGTCACCGCGTCGGCGCGCACCTGGCTCGACCCGACGGACGTGATCGGGTCACCGCGCACCTTCACGCTCAGCGCCGCCCTGCCCAACAGCGGCGGCACCTTCGCGATCGTGAACTCGACCGCGCAGCCGGGTGCGATCCCGGCCATCGGCGACAGCAACAGCCTCGCCGCCACCGAGGCGCGCCTCAACCTGACCAGCGCCGGCGTGGCGGTGACGAGCGACGGGACGCTGTTCGTCGCCGACACCAACAACCACCGCGTGCTGGCGGTGAGCCCCGAGGGCATGGTGAGCGTCTTCGCCGGCACCGGCACGCAGGGCCTCATCGACAACGTGAGCGCCACCACGGCGCAGCTCGACACGCCGCGGGGCCTGGCCCTCGACGACGATGGCAACCTCTTCATCGTCGACGCCGGTGGCGCCGCCAACCGCGATCGCGTGCGCCGAGTCGACGCGATCAGCGGCGGCATCACCACCGTCGTCGGCGGCGCCGCAGACACCGCCGGCCATGGCACGGGCGCGCTTGGCAGCCCGGCGCCGGGCAACGGCGTGAACCTCAACGATCCCGTCGGTATCGCCTTCAATCCAGTCGATGGCCTGCTTTATGTCGTCGATCCTGGCCACAACATGCTGATCCGCGCGCACCCGACCAGCGGCGACACCGAGCTCGTCAACCAAGGCGCCGGGTGCACCAGCGCGACCGGCATCATCCCCAACGACTACGGAAGCACCGGCGTGGCGTTCGACGGCACCGGCCGCGCCTACTTCATCGCGACGGTGTGGGACGCGGGTGGCTGCCCGCCGCCGGCGGCGCTGTACCAGCCAAACCTGCTGCGCCGCGAGACCGACGGCACCTTCACCTTCCTGGCGGGCACGGGCACCTCCAACGGCACCACCAACGGCGACGGCGTGACCGGATCGAGCCTGCGCATCGACGGCTACGCGGGGAGCATGGTCATGGTCGGCAACGACCTCGTGTACGCAGACCCCAACCAGGATCGCGTGCGCCGCATCCCCAACATCACCACCACGCCGGGAGGCGTGATCAGCATCCTCGGCGCGCTCAACACGGCGGGCTTCGCCTCGCTGACGCAAGCGCCCTCGGTGGCGCTGACGAACTGGCCATGGGGCCTGGCGTACGACGGCGCAACCGGCCAGCTGTTCTGGACCGAGGATGGCAACGACGCGGTGCGCGTGCTCATTCCCTAAGGGCCCGCGAACGGACAAGTCGATCGGTGATCGCGAGCGAGGCGCGTCGATGGCAAGGAGCCCCGCAGGGCCGTGGCCGTCGCCACGGACCGAGGACGCGACGCCGCCAGCGACGATGGAT
>JADZDP010000103.1 GCA_020850995.1 Deltaproteobacteria bacterium | reverse complement strand
GTGCGACCCGCTGGCTGCGTTGCGGGTCCCTCCGCTTCGGCGTCACGTACCTCGGTACGTTCGCCTCGCGGCCCCGCCCGCGCCTTGCCAGCGGTCCGCTCGCGACGATTTCCTGCCAAATTCTGAGCGTCTAGCGACGCGCGGCGCGCTGCCCGATGCGCCCCGCCTCGAGCAGCGTGCGTGGCGCCGCGAAGGTGCGCGCCACCAGCTCGCTGCGCAGCACCGCCAGGTCCGAGCGCCCGAGCGCCTCGCCGGCGTGGATGCGCTGGTACAGGCGCGCGCGTCGCGTGAAGCGGTCATCCACCCCGTGGGCAGCTGCGAAGTCGACGGCCTGCGCCAACACGCCGCGCCCCACGGCCTCGAGCGGTAGGGCTTGCTGCGAGAGGTGGTCATCGATGGCCGCGCGCTCGACCTCGGTGGAACCGGCGGGGTACGGCACGCGACGCACGCGCGCGCCCAGGTCGAGGTGGAGCTCGGCGATGCGCACCAGGCACAGCACCCGCTCGCGCGGCGCCACCTCGGTGGCCAGGGTGTCGAGGTACACCAGGCGCAGCTCTTCGAGCTCGCGTAGCTCTCGCTCCACGTCGTCGAGCGTGGCGAGCTTGGTGCCCGTGAAGGCGCGCAGGTCGTGCTCGAGCACCGCGAGGCGCCGCACCGTCAGCGCCGGCCTGGGCGTGGACGCGCAGCCCGCGAGGGCAGCGACGAGGAGCAGGCCAGCGACCGCGCGCATGACCCAATTGTCGACACCAAGGGTGCTCGCGGCAATGTAGGTGTGCGCGCTGCACCGTCGTATGCTGTTGGCGCGATGCGCCACGGCCCGCACCGGCCCGCCCTGCTCTGCCCCCTCGCGGTGGCGCTCGTGGCGCTGGCCGCCAGTGGCGCATCTGCAGATGAGCCGGCCGCGCTGCCCGACGCCCTGCCGCCGCTCGACGACAGCGTGGCAGGCGAGACGCCGCCCATCCAGGTGTTCGCCGAGGCTCGCATGCGCGCCGCCCTCGACGCGGCGCGCGAGCACACTCGCGACGACAGCGCGGCCGCCGTGGGCCTCGCCGGCCGCGCGGGGGTGATCACCCAGCTCGACTTCGGGCGACTCGCGGTGGGCTTTGGCGAGGCCGGCGCGCTCGGCATGCCCGGCGCCGACGTGACGTTGGTGACGCGCCCGCCCCTGCCCTTGTTGCAGCGCGCCGAGCTGGTGCTCGAGGCGCCCCTGTTCGGGCTGCCCGCCGAGCTCGCGCTCGGGCGCGGCCCCGTCGTCATCGGCGATGGCCGCTTGCTCGGCGACGAGCCCTTCGACCTCTACGGCCGCAGCTTCGACGGCGCGCGCGCCCTGGTCCGCGGCGACATCGTGCAGGTTGGCCTGGGTGCCTGGTGGCTTGGCGGTGTCGGCGACGCGCTCGACGTGGTGGGCGCCTTCGACGGCGCGCTGGCGGTGGGCGACGCCGTCCACCTCGACTCGTGGCTCATCGTCGAGCGCGCCGGCGTCGGTGGCCTGGTGCTGCCCACCCTGGGCGCGCGCGTGCAGGGAGGCCTGAGCGCCTTCGAGGGCCGCGCCGCGGCCGATCTGCAGAGCGCGCTCGCCGCCACCACGCTCGAGAACAGCGGCCTGGCGGGGCGGCTGTCGCTCGGCGGCCGCGCCACGCTGGACGAGGGCGCGCTGGGCGTGCCGCTGCCGCAGGCCTTCGCCGACGTCGACGCCGAGGTGGTGGCGGGCGAGGTGGTGGCGGGCCGCGTGCTGCGCGCGCCGGCGCCCACGCTGCATGGCACGCGCGGCGCCCTCGATCTGCTGGCGCCCGACAACACCTGGAAGGCCGCGCTCTCGCTCGGACTGGTGGAGGAGCGGCTCACGAGCACGCTGACCGGGCTCTTGGTGGGCGTGGTGGATCGCGCAGGGCCGCTCGTCGATCCCCGCGGCGTCGCCGTGGTCGCGCGCAGGCAGGGGGGCGCCGGCGTGGCGATCATCGAGCTCGACCTCGAGCTGCGGGCCCAGCTCAGCGCCGATCTCGCGCTCGGGCTCACCTGGGGCGTGGCCGCGCCCGGGCCGGCGCTGGTGGGCGAATTGCCCGCGCAGCGCGTGCTGGTGGAGCTGTGCGCCGAATCCAACCCTTGGTGACGCGCCGCTTTCCCACGACCGATCCGCGGCTACCTTAAGGAAGTACCCACCGGAGGTGCCGATGCAGATCGAGAAGCTCACCGTGAAGGCGCGCGAGGCGCTCGAAGAGGCACGCCAAGGCTGCGTCGCCGCGGGGCACCAGCAGCTTGGCGCGCAGCACCTGCTGAAGGCGTTGCTCGTGCAAGAGGGCGGCATCGTGCCCCAGGTGCTGGCGCGCTTGGGCGTCGACCAGGGCGCGCTGTCCGCCGCGCTCGACGCCGACATCGCGGCCGAGCCGAAGGTCAAGGGCGGCGGCGCCGACGACGTGTACTTCGCCCCCAACGCCAAGAAGGCGCTCGATCAGGCCATGATCGAGGCGAAATCGCTCGGCGACGCCTACGTCTCCACCGAGGCGTTGCTCTTGGGCCTCGCCAAGCACGGCAAGACCGAGCAGCTCCTCGACAAGGCCGGCGCCCCCTACAAGAAGCTGGTGGAGGCCGTGGGCGAGCTGCGCCAGGGCCAGACCGTGCAAGACGACAACCCCGAGTCCAAGGTGGGCGCCGTCGACAAGTACACGCGCGATCTCACCGCCGACGCGCGCACGGGCAAGCTCGATCCGGTCATCGGCCGCGACGAGGAGATCCGCCGCGCCATGCAGGTGCTGTCGCGCCGCACCAAGAACAACCCGGTGCTCATCGGCGATCCCGGCGTGGGCAAGACCGCCATCGTCGAGGGCATCGCGCAGCGCATCGCCATTGGCGACGTGCCCGAGAGCTTGAAGAACAAGCGCCTGCTCTCGCTCGATTTGGGCGCGCTCATCGCGGGCACCAAGTATCGCGGCGAATTCGAGGATCGCCTCAAGGCGCTCTTGAAGGGCTTGGCCAAGAACGAGGGCTCGGTCATCCTGTTCATCGACGAGCTGCACACCCTGGTCGGCGCCGGCGGCGCCGAGGGGGCGATGGATGCCTCCAACATGCTCAAGCCGGCGTTGGCCCGCGGCGAGCTGCGCTGCATCGGCGCGACCACGCTGGACGAGTTCCGCAAGCACGTCGAGAAGGACGCGGCGCTCGAGCGCCGCTTCCAGCCCATCTTCGTCGGCGAGCCGAACGTCGAGGACGCCATCGCCATCTTGCGTGGGCTCAAGGAGCGCTACGAGGTGCACCACGGCATCCGCATCCAGGACGCCGCCATCGTCGCCGCCGTCACGCTGTCGCACCGCTACCTGAGCGGCAGGAAGATGCCCGACAAGGCCATCGACCTGGTCGACGAGGCTGCCAGCGCCCTCAAGATGCAGATCGAGTCGATCCCGGTCGAGATCGACGAGATCGAGCGCAAGATCGCCAAGCTCGAGATCGCGCGCGAGGCGCTCAAGCGCGAGGTCGACGAGCTCTCCAAAGAGCGCCTCGGCGATGTCGAGGAGGAGCTGACGGAGGTCAAGGAGAAGGCGACCGGCATGCGCGCGCAGTGGCTGGCGCAAAAAGACGCGCTCACCGCCATCAAGGACATCAAGGCCAAGGTGGAGGCGCTCAAGCACGACATCGAGATGAAGCAGCGCCGCGGCGACTTCGAGGGCGCCGCCAAGGTGCAGTACGGCGACCTGCCTGCGCTGCAGCGTGAGCTTGCGCAGAAGGACGCGCTCCTCAAGGAGGCCGGCAAGAGCGGTGGCTACCTGAAGGAGGAGGTCACCGAGGAGGACATCGCCAAGGTGGTGGCGCGCTGGACCGGCATCCCCGTCGCCAAGATGCTCGAGGGCGACCAGCAGCGCCTCTTGAAGATGGAGGAGCGCCTGCACTCGCGCGTGGTCGGCCAGGACAAGGCGCTCACCGCCGTGGCCGACGCCATCCGGCGCGCGCGCTCGGGCCTCTCCGACGAGCGGCGACCCATCGGCTCGTTCTTGTTCCTCGGCCCAACGGGCGTGGGCAAGACCGAGCTCGGCAAGGCGCTCGCCGAGTTCTTGTTCGACGACGAGAGCGCCATGGTGCGCATCGACATGTCCGAGTACATGGAGAAGCACGCCGTCAGCCGCCTCATCGGCGCGCCGCCGGGCTACGTGGGCTACGACGAGGGTGGCCAGCTCACCGAGAAGGTGCGGCGACGGCCCTACACCGTGGTGTTGCTCGACGAGATCGAGAAGGCGCACCCCGAGGTGTTCAACGTGCTCTTGCAGCTCCTCGACGACGGGCGCCTCACCGACGGCCAGGGCCGCACGGTGGACTTCCGCAACGCCGTGGTGCTCATGACCAGCAACATCGGCAGCCAGCACCTGCAGCACGGCGTGACCCCGGCGTCCGAGGAGCGCGTCATGCAGGAGCTGAAGGCGCACTTCCGGCCCGAGTTCCTGAACCGCCTCGACGACATCATCATGTTCCACAGCCTGGGGCGTGAGCAGATCGAGCACATCGTCGAGCTGCAGCTCGCCACCGTGCACCAGCGCCTGGAGAAGCGCGAGCTCGGCCTGGAGGTGAGCACGGCGGCCAAGGCCAAGCTCGCAGAAGACGGCTACGATCCGCTCTACGGCGCGCGGCCGCTCAAGCGGCTCATCCAGCGCGAGGTGGTGGACCGCATCGCCAAGGCCGTGCTCGAGGGGCGCTTCACCAAGGGCGACACGGTGAAGATCGACGTCAGGGACGAGGGCTTCGTCATCGAGCCGGGGCCGAACCGCGAGGCGACGCAGGCGCGGGCGAACGCGTGAGGGTGTGACGGCGGCGGCTCGACGGCGGGTCTGAGCACGCGTGGTCGTTGTGCGGAGGCGGCGGCCGCATGGCAGTCGCGGCGCGCGGTGGTAGCATTCGCGACGAGGGGGACGAGATGCCACGATCGACAACTACCGCGCTGGGGACTGCGTTCATGCTGCTCGTGGTCACCGACGCGAGGAGTGCCCCCCCCCCCGAGCCTGCCGCCCCGCCGGGGTTGATCACGTGCTGCACCCCGACGGGTGAATGCAGCGAGCTGAGCGACGCGGAGTGCGACGCGCTGGCCGTGGCTGCGGCGTCGCCGATCGTGCCTGGCCCCCTCGGCGAGGACGAAGAGCACGAGTGCGGGAATGGCCCGACTGTGCCGCTGTCGCTGCGCCCAGAGGCAAGGCTCGTGCTCGTGGAGAGCTGTGCCGCGGCGGCGTCGAACAGCCGCACCTGGCAGTCGTGTTTGCTCGTGAGCATCGATGGATGCCGCTCGACCAACGAGCGAACCGCCGCGCTGTGGCCCGAGGTCCTCGACACCGAGCGGGTGTTGCCGTGGGCCCGCCCTCCAAGCGTGGGAGCCGTCATGCGCGTGGTCCTCAAGCGCGGCCTGGTGGTGGGCGCCGAGGAGGACGTGTCATGCGGTCTCTGAGCACGAGCCGTCTTTTGGCCATGCTCGGTCTGGCTGCGGCGTCGGCGGCCCACGCGACCGCCGACGGCCTCGCCGACTCCTGGTGCGAATGGAACACCACGCCAGTACCGTTCGCGACGGCGTGGCAGCTCGACGATGGCTTCGACGACTGGATGCGCACGTCGTCGCAGGTTCCGAGCACGCTCACGCACCAGGACGCGCGGGGACTGGCCGAGATAGCGCTCGAGAACCTCGCCCGCCACGGTCGTGCCGGCGTGCAGGCACGCATCCTCACCGGCGAGGCCAACTGCGACCCGCTCAGTGAGCCGCGCTGTATCGCGGCGCTTACCGACGCCGAAGATCCCTGGGGATGCGGCCTCTTCTCTCAGGCGCTTGCCTACGCGCACTTCTCGACGAAGAGTGTGGTGTTCTGCGTCGATCACAACACGCAGCTCTATCGGGTCACGAACATCCTCGAGCACGAGCTCGGGCACGCCCACGGGCTCAACCATGTTGAGGCTGAACCGAACTGTAGTAGCGCTCCAGCGTCGGACTGCTTGGTCGCCGGAACCACCGACGGCTGCGAAGGCGAAAAGATGTGTCGATCACCCGGGTGCAACGGTGGCGGCTCGGGCTTCGCGCCCGGCGACGCGTTCGGTCTGCGAACGGTGTACTTCGGCACCTCGAATCCCGTGGACCGCTGGGTCACCACCGGCAGCGCCTACCTCCCGGGGGTCACGGGCTTCCACTTCATGTCTCCGGCACCGGGCTGGGTCTCCGTGTTCGCGCCGCGCATCGACTGCGCCCGCAGTAGCAGCCCATCGAACCAGTGCGCCATCGCGCACGCGTCGTTCTCCACGCAAACGCAGCTCCGCATCGTCACGCTGAACGGATGGAGCACGTCGGGATGGTCGACGCCTGGCTACCCCCTGACGTGGAACATCACCGTGCAGACGCCGCCGGACATCGCCCTCTCCGACGGTGGCTCGGTCGCGTGGGTGACGCGCACCACCTTGAGCCCGAGCGACAACGTGCAGGTGCGGCGTGTCAGCATCGCGACGGGCAGCACCACCGCGGTGTATCTCGGGTACCACAGCACGCTTCCGCCGCGCATCGCCTTTTACGGCAGCCACTCGAGTCCGATCGCGGAAGAGCACGCTCTGGTCGTCGGCGCCGAGGGTAAGACCGGGTCGCTCACGCTCGGTCGCTGGCGCCTGCACCACCTCGTGTACACTGTGGGTGCGCACTCCAGCAGCCTCACCGCGCAAGCCATTGACTTCGACGAGCTTGACGACATCGATAATTCACTCGGCGGCGACGACGTCGATGAGAACATCATCGTTACGGACTTCGACTTCGACTGCGAGAGCGAGCTCGACGGCCTGTGCGTGCTGGCGGCGGTGCTGTGGGATCGCACAACGGAGACAACGTCGCGAGTGAACGCGGTGCAACGCCGCCGTTTCCGGCTGCCGGCCTCTGCCTCGGCGGTGACGATGGTCGACGCAGATTGGCTGCGCGACACGAGCTACCGCGCGCAAGCGGTCATCGGCGTGTCCTACGCCAACCCGCGACTGTACGTTTCGTCCGGCAGGTTCGGGCTCGGCAGCAGCGCCAACAACACCCGCGTCGTGGAATACGCGGCTAGCGGGTCAACCTCGCCGGCCGGCACCTTGCTGCACAAGAACGACTTCGACACCTGCACGGCGATCGTCACGGTGGACGGAGATGCTATCTCGGGCGCCACGCAGCACGGCGGCACGTCCATCGCCTTTTGCCCCTCCTGCAACGGCGATTCCGGCACGCTCGAGAGCGTTCACCTCGGTCACCGGGAGACATCGCCCTATGACTACTGTTTCTAGGCTCGCGGTGGGCGTCGCACTCGTGGGCTGCGCTGGCTGCGGCTGCGGACCCGCGAGCTCAGGCCCCGACCCAGAGCCGACCTTGCTAGAACGGCTCCGTGCCGAGGCGAGCAGCATCGACATGTTCTACGGAAGCACCACGCGTGGAGCAGAATGCACGCACGACCTCGAGCGCGTCCTTGCATGTTCGGATGTTCATCGGGTCGCGTCTATCTCGCTCGACGTCGACTGGTCCCCCGAGGGCCTCTATCTCCCCGTGGATTCCCCAGCCTTCGAGGAGTACGGTATTGGCTTCCCTGGGAACTTCCCTGAGCAGGGGCCAGGCTACATTGCGGTGTACCGGTGGGTTCCCACACCGGAGGAGCCGGTCACCATCACCTGCGGCGACGTCGTGATCCCAGATGACTTCGCCCACAAACAGCCTTGGCTCAGAGCCTCTGACGAGGAGGTGGCTGCGTCGGGCTTCTCGCACGAGGAGGTGCGCACAGCCATTCAGGAGGGAACGGCTGCACATCGGGCGTACGAATCTACCCAAAGCCAGCTCGGCGGGTGCCCGGATGAGCCTGGAGGTTAGGAGCTGAGCGTGAGTGACCGCGGCACAAGCGTGAACGGCACGTGAGGCTTCTTCGCGAAGCGTCGTGCCGTGGACGTTCAACGTGCGAGCACCAGCGCCGCGACGACGAGCGCCAGCACCACGATCCCCGCGGCGACGAGCCAGCCGCCGACGCCGCCGCCGCGTAGCTCTGCCAGCTCGGCGTCGTCGCTGGCGCCAAGCTCCACGCCACCGAACGCCGGCGGCTGCGGTGCGGTCATCGAGCTCGGCGGATCGAGGAGCGTCCCCGCGTTCGCCGGCGGCTGCGGCGCTGTGTCGACGGGGGGGCCAGTGGTTGGTCGCGGGAGGTCCCAGGAGGCGTCGCTCGCCGGCAGCTGACCGGGCGACGACCGAGGCGAGGCCGCGAAGGGTTGCGAGATCGCCGTGATGGGCGCGGGCACCAGGCTCGACGTCGCTGCGGGCGCGGGCGTCGCCAGGCGCGCGGGCCCAGCTTCGTACGGGCGCGAGCTCGACGAGGGTCCGGCCAGGGAGCGCACCGGGGGCGTGCGCGGCATCGCCACGCTGGCCGACGGCGTCACCGAGGTGGACACCGGCACTATCAGGGGCGGCGTGGCCACCGCCGTGGGCGCGCCGTCGAGGGCCGCCAGCTCGTCGAGGGGCTCGGTGAGCATGAGCTCGTCGTCGTTGGTGCCGCAGTAGGTGGTGGCGGCGTAGCGCATGAAGGCCTGCTCGTCGCTGTGCGCGGCCGGGCCCGCGGGCGCGTGCGGCTCGGTCTCGGTGGCGGCGGGGTCGGCCAGGGCCCGCACGGCGCGCGCGGCGTCCTCGCGACCGCCGCCGAGCTCGCGGGCGGCCTCGCGCAGCAGGTGGGCGGCGGCGATGGCGCTGGCGATGCGCCGCTCGGCCGGCGCGCACAACGCGCGTATGGCGCAGTCGAGCGCCGGCGGCAGCGCCTCGCCCGGGCGCAGCTCGAGCAGCTTGCCGCGCACCACGGCGGCGAGGATCGTGGCCTCGGGTCCGATCACCGCCTGGCGCCCGAGCGCGGCCTCGAACAGGCAGACGCCGAGCGCCCACAGGTCGGTGAGCGCGGTGTGGGGCTTCGCATCGAAGAGCTCGGGAGCCAGGTAGCGCACGGTGCCGCGCAGATCGCCGGTCTGCGTGCGCTCGACAGACTCGGGGGCGCGCGCGATGCCGAGGTCGATGAGGCGCGCGTGGCCGTCGGGCGAGATGATGACGTTGGCGGGCGACACGTCGCGGTGCAAGACGCGCATGGGCCGGCCGTCGGGCCCGCGCGCGCCGTGCAGCGCTGCCAGCGCCTCCGCGATGTCGGCGCCGATGGAGCAGACCGCCGCCGGCGCCAACGGCCCGCGCGCGCGCAGGGCCACCATCGAGGCGCCGGCGACGTACTCGAGCACGAGCATGGGGCGGCCGTCGTGCTCGAGGACGTCGAGGGTCTGCACCACGCCTGGGTGGCGCAGCCGCATGCCCACCAGCGCCTCCTCGCGCAGGCGCTCGTCGTCGCTCGGGTTGAGCTGGCGCTTGAGCACGACGAGGCCCGAGGGCCCGCGCGCGAGCCACACCTGGCTCATCCCACCGGCGCCGAGCTGTGCCAGCGTCTCGTAGGCCCCTACCTGCATCGAGGAGAGCTTAGGTCGCCACGAGGACTGGGGTCGACCCCTCGGGTGATTGTGAGACGCCTCGATCCACCGGCGGCCTCATGGGCGCGGCAAGGGGACCCGCTGGCCCAGCTTGGCGTACCAGCGATCACCCAGCCGGGCCAACGGCCTGATCGCCTGGGCGCTTGCGCTCGGCGGCGCCCCGGCCGTGGCCGGCTCGGCGATGGCGTCGTGCACGAAGAAGTGCACGACCTCGGCCACGAGCAGGTTGACGGCGACGCGGCGGCCGTAGCGCAGCACGTCGACGAGCCGACACTCGAGCGCGGCGCGCGCCGAGGCGACGCGCACGCCCCGGATGCGCGCGCATGACGTCGTGGCGATGGCGAAGCGCTCGATCTCGCTTTCGCCCGGCGGCAGCTCGGCGGAGCTCGCGTTCATGCGCTCGGCGTCCTGCTCTTCCACCAGGTTGACGCACAAGACGCCGCTGCGCCGCGCCAAGCGCAGCGTGTCTTTGTCGCTGCCGTCTCTGCGCTGGGCGATGCCGAGCGTGATCATGGGGGGGTCGGAGCCGAGCCCGCTGAAGTACGAGAAGGGCGCCAGGTTGGCGCGCCCCTCGTCGTCCATGGTGGAGACCCACGCGATGGGCCGCGGCACGACGAGCGAGGTCAAGAGCGCGTAGCAGTCGCGCGGGCGCAGGGAAGATGCGTCGAGCTCCAAGGAGCACCAGCGACGTGAGGGAGCCGTCTTGGGAGGATGGTCTGGCGACCGACCCTCGACGAATCAGACCTCCATGATCTCCTTCTCCTTGGCCGCGAGGAGATCATCGATCTTCTTGACGTACGCGTCGGTGGCGTCTTGCACCACCTTGAGGCCGCGCTTCTCGTCGTCTTGCGTGATGGAGCCTTCCTTGGTGGCTTCCTTGATCATCTCGTTGGCGTCGCGCCGCACGCCGCGGATGGCGACCTTGGCGTCCTCGCCCTTGGTCTTCGAGAGCTTGACGTACTCCTTGCGTCGCTCGGTGGAGAGCGGCGGCATGGGCACGCGCACGAAGTCGCCGTCGTTGACCGGGTTGAAGCCGAGGTTGGCCTCGATGATGGCCTTCTCGATGTCCTTGATGATGCGCTTCTCGAAGGGCTTGATGACGAGCAGGCGCGCGTCTTGTGCGGTAACGTTGGCCACCTGGTTCAGCGGCGTGGGCGTGCCGTAGTAGTCGACGCGCACGTTGTCGAGCATGGAGGGGTTGGCGCGCCCGGTGCGGATGGTGAGCAGCCCCTTCTTCAGGCCGTCGATGGCCTTGTCCATGTTGTCCTTGGCGTCCTTCACGATGTCGTCGAGCATGGGCGTCTCCTGCGGCGTCGGGGAACTGCGGGGCGAAGCTACGCCAAAGCCTCAGTCTTTGACCACGGTGCCCACGGCCTCGCCGCGCACGGCGCGCAGCACGTTGCCCGCGCCTTTGCCTTCGCCGGCCAGGTTGAAGACCAGGATGGGCATCTTGTTGTCCATGCACAGCGACAGGGCGGTCGCGTCCATCACCTTGAGGCCCATCTTGAGCGCGTCGATGTAGCTGAGGCGCTCGAACATCTTGGCGTTGGGGTTCTTCTTGGGGTCTTGATCATAGACCCCGTCCACCTTGGTGGCCTTCATGACGACGTCGGCGCCGATCTCCATACCGCGCAAGGACGCCGCCGTGTCGGTGGTGAAGAAGGGGTTGCCCGTGCCGCCGCCGAAGATGACGATGCGGCCCTTCTCGAGGTGGCGGATGGCGCGGCGCCGGATGTAGGGCTCGGCTAGCTCCTGCATGGTGATGGCCGATTGCACGCGGGTGTGCACGCCGCTGCGCTCGAGGGCGTCTTGCAGCGCGATGGCGTTCATCACGGTGGCGAGCATGCCCATGTAGTCGGCGGTGGCGCGGTCCATGCCCTGTGCCGTGCCGGCGATGCCGCGGAAGATGTTGCCCCCGCCGATGACGATGGCCACCTGCACGCCGAGCGCATGCACCTCTGCGACCTCGCGGGCGATGCTGTCGAGCAGCGCCGGGTCGATGCCGTAGCCGGCACCGCCCTGCAGCGCCTCGCCTGAGAGCTTCAAGAGGATGCGCCCGTACTTGCATCCCGCCGGGGGCGGCACCTTGGCGAGGGGCTCGCCTTCCTGGGTGCGGAGCTTCTTGGGCGCGTCGACCATGCTGACCTCGTGGCGCGCCGGTAGCACCGGACACCCCCACGGGGAAGGCCGCGCGCCTCTGTCGCGGCCCGTGCGGCGGCGCGCCACGGCACGCGCCCGGCCCGAGGGATTCAGAACCGCCCCGCGCTCCTGAACGAGGCCGACCAGCGGGAGGCAGGAGCCGCTGCGACGGAGCAGGAGGAGAAGGAGGAGGCGTGCCGCGGCGGGCTGCGCCCGGCCTGAGGGATTCGGAACCGCGCTGCGCCCCAGAACGAGGCCGACCAGCGGGAGGCAGGAGCCGCAGCGACGGAGGAGGAGGGGGTGCCGCGGCGGGCTACGCCCGCCGTGGGGGAGGAACCCAGGGTTCCTCCCCCGCGCGCTGCGGGCGGCGCCAGACGATACTGGCACCAGGCCCTGCGTTCAGCTACAGTACAGGCGTCCCCGGCACACGTGTCACCTATGAGCGAACCCGCCC
>JADZDP010000102.1 GCA_020850995.1 Deltaproteobacteria bacterium | reverse complement strand
GGCGCTTGCCGCCGCGCGTGACCGCGCGACCTTTGGCGATGGCGGCGTTGAGCTGCTCGAGCACCTCGGGCGGCGCCAGCGTGAGGTCTTGCTTGGTCTCGGGGCAGACCAGGATCTCGAGGAGGAAAGGGTCGAGGGGCATGGGTCCGGGTTAGCGCGGAGCGATAGGAACAGGAATCGCCGGTGGCGCAATCCCTGGGCGGCCGGGTAGGCCGCCGCTGACGTAGAGCGCCACGACCCCTGCGATCACGGCGGTCGCCACCAGGAACACCACGACCTTCACGGTCAGCTTGACGAGCTTCCACAGCAAGAGCGCGCCGACGAGCGTGACCACGACGCCTCCAAGCGCCATCGCCTCCGTCGAGAGTTCGCTCAGCTCGCTGATGACAGCACCTTGGTTGCTCAGCCGTCGCTCGACGACCGCGTCTCGCGGTCGGGACCGTAGTCGCTCGGGCGCTTGGTTCGCACCGGCGCCGCCTCATCCCCCGATCTACTGCTGCTTGATGGGAAGACGTCGAGGAGAGCGGGCTGTTGCGCTGCGGCCTTGGCAGCGCGCGCCTTGGCCTCGGCGGCGCGGCGCGCTTCGTCGCGCTCGGCCTGCTCGCGCGCCGCGGTGGCGACCAGCTCGGTGAGCGACGCAAGCCCAGCGCCAAGGTCGGCGGCCAGCTCCTCCTCCTCGTCGGAAAACAGGCCGACCAGCTTGCCAATGAACGAGCGCCGCTCGAGGGTGAGGCCCCAGGCGAGGCGGAGCCCCGTGCCGCGGTCCACCAGCGCCACGTTCGCCGTCATCGCCTGCGCTCGCGGCTCGCGTCGCTGCACCCGCCAGGCCACGCTCTCGCCCTCGTTCACCTCGGCCACCGTGGCGCTGCCGACCTCGGTCGATCCCCGCCACTCGACCCGCGCTTCTGCGCTGTCGCCGGTGATGGCGACGGTGGTGCCCTTGGCACGCAGCCAGGGCCACCACGCTGCCAGCCGGTTCGCGTCGTTGATGACGGACCAGGCGACGTTCACTGGTACGCTCGTTTCCCGGGATGCCTCAACGCGAACGGTGGACGGCCGCACTGCGACCAAGACGATCGCCGCGAGCAACGTGAGGCCTGCCAGGCCCAAGGCGTAGGACAGTCGCACGAGGGCTCCCGTGTGGAGGCGAGGAGGTTACCAGAGCGCCTCGAAATAGGTGGTGAGCTGCTGGGTCACCTGCACCGTGGCGGCCACCGTGCTGCTCGACGTCGAGACGATCTTGCCGGCGTTGCCGACGTCGATGGTGCCGCCGGCCATGATGTTGCCGTCGAGCTCGGCCGTGTTGCCGATGCAGACGTTTGCCTTTGCGACCACGTTGCCGAACAACTTCGGATTGTTCTTGATGTCGATGCTCGACATCGAGTGGACGTCGCCGGCAATGGCGCCCGAGTTATTGAAGCAGACGTGCGCGGGATTGCAGGTGCCTGAGCCGCAGGATCCGGCGGCACCAGTGCCGTAGCCGACGATCGCGCCGAGGTGGCTCGCGCCATTGGCGAAATCGACGCTGCGGGCGCGGATGTCGCCCACCGTCGTGGTGCCGTTGCCGATATCGATATCCGTAATGGCCTTGAGCACGATGCCCATGTTCGGGTTCGCGCCGACCATGCCCACCGCCGTCCCATCGAGCGCGCCAAAGGAGTTCGTCAGGTGCATGCTGCCAAGCGACGTGAAGTTGCTGCAGTCGCAAGTGGCGCAGCACATGTTGATGGCGTCAACCTTCAGCGTGGCGTCGGAGATCACGGTGGCGCGCCAGGGATTGCCAGTGACGTTCTTGACGTGCACCTGCCCGCCATACTCGCGGACGATCCATACCGAGGGGCTCGGCGAGTTCGCGTTGTTCGAGCCGGTCTCGAAGTCCCAGTGGCCGTTGGCCTCGATGACGGGGCCACCGGGGTTGGCGGCGTAGAAGGTGGTGCACGAAGAGCAGTTGCCTCCGGTCTGGTCACCACACAGGCTGTTGGCGCCAGGGCCGAAGTGCCGTCCGTTGCGCACGTTCATGATGGGTACGTTCTTGTTCGGGTGGAAGCCCGGGCCACCTGTCAGCCACTCGTTCGAGGGCCAACTCCACGGGCTGGCGGCGCCGCCAAGGCGCGTGTCATCGAGCCAGCCGTTGACCTTGGTGAGCAGCTTCCAACACGGAGATTGTCCCGCGGTGCAGGTGAGGCTCGTGAAGGGCGTGCCGGCGCCGCCCGGCTGATTCCAGGTGCACGGCTCGGGAAGGGGGTCGGCGTCGTGCAGCGCTCCGCCCGCCGAGCAATTGTCGTCGGGAATATCGCCATCGATGGCGCCGCCAACTACGGAGGAGTGCCGCTGCCCTAGGCCGGTCTGGACCTGCAGGGTGTCCCGTGTCGAGGTATCGCCGGCGTCCCACACGAAGATCTGCTTGGCCGCGTCGGCGTAGAACGCGCAGATGGGCGCGGGAAGCGCATTGCCGACGATGCTGTTGGCGTCCGCAGGGTCGTTGGTGGAGTTCTCGCCGTCCGGGCCGGCGGCGAGGGGATTGGGCACGCGGTGCGCCGGCCCCCAGCCCTCGCCGTCGAGGATCGCCTGCGCGGGCGGTGTGTCTTGCGCATCGTCGTCGACGACGTTGGCCCAGTGCACCCAGGTGGGCGCGGGCGGCGTGGCCCCCGTGCCCGGCTGCGCGGGAATGCACCCCGGCGGGTTCGGGCAGGTACAGGTGTCGCCGACCTGAGGTGGGTTGTTGAGCTGCCCAGGGTCGGCGACCGTCTGGCCACACGCGCACGCCGTGCTGCCGAAGGTCACGGTGCCGCCGGTGACCCCGCCGAAGCCGCAGATCTCCGTGCTGTTGCCGATGTTGACAGTGTTGCCCCACAGCGCGGGTTGCCGCGGCTGCACCACACTCGGCATCTGCACCAGGCGGCGCATGGTCACGCGCGCGTGTGCCCGCTCGTACGCGTCGGCGTCGGCAGTGCCGGTCAGCAACGGGTACATGCCGATGACCGTGACGTACACTGCACGGTCCGCGTCGCATGCATAGTTCTCGGTACCGCCGTTCTCACCGCCGCAGCCGGGCGCGTCCACCGCGGCCTCGGGGAAGGGCGCTCCCAAGGAGGGCGGCTTGCCGTCGTCGGAGTTGTCGTCGAAGCGCACGGCGCAGACGCCGCCGGAGCCGGGCACGTCCATCAGGTTCCACTGGTGGCGGTTGAGGGCGTCGCCAGCGAGCGCGCTGGCATTCTCGGGGATGATCACCTCGCGCGTGTTGCCGAAGGGCAGGTAGTCGTCTCCCGTGTAGGCCGTGGCGTCGGGGCCCGCGAGGATGCGATCGAAGTCGTCGCCGACGCCAGCGTCGGGGTCGAATTGCTGAGCGTACGTCGTCATCATCGCCAGGCAGGCCTCGGCGATGCCACGGGCGCGCACCTCTTCGGTGGCGCGGGTACCAATCACCTGCCCCTTCTGCGCCGAAAGGAGCTGTGCCGCCACGACAGCGGTAATAGCCGCGGCCGCCGCGAGCACAATGATGATGACGAAGCCGCGAGGGCGGTGGAGAAGCTTCTTCATGGCTCACCTGGCTGGATGTTCTTCAGCTCGACCGTGCCGGTGGTGCTGTACGTGACTGGTCCAGCGCCGAGGTTCGGCCCGGTCACCTGCAAGGTCATGGCCCAGTTGACCCGTCGGATGGTGTTCTTCGCTGCCGCCGTCACTGGCGTAATGGTGGCGCCAGTATTGTCGACGTAGGTGAAGCTGAACGCGGTGACCCGCCGGGCGATGACCTCGGCGGGCGTGCAGCTCCCGTTGACGGTCAGGGCGCCGGGCATGCCGCCTGCCCCGGCAGGGGGCCAGTTGGCGTGGGTTGGGTCGGGGTCGCCCCAGCACTGCTGCCGCGACATGGTCTGGGCCACGGCGTCGTAGACGTAGGCGACGCGATCGAGGGACGTCACCCAGCCCTGCCCCATGACGCCGCCAGGGCCGTCGCCGGCGGCGTTGCTGGGCCACTTGGGTGTAGGGCTCGCATCCATGTCCTTGTCCAAGGACAGGCCGAGCGCCGTGCCGGGCTGCGAAGCGCTCAGGCTGTTGACGCCAGCGTGGCTCCAGCGGCCCTGCCCGTCCACGACTTGGATCCGGTCGTTGAGGACAACGCGCCGCAGCGCCCAGGGACAGGTGCGCGTCGTGCCGCCCGCTGCGCAATTGTTGCCGGCGCCCGAATTGGGGAAGAAGACGCTGCCATCGACGGTGCTGCAGCCGCCCGGCACGCAGGAGCCGTTGTTCTCGGTTTGGAAGGCCACCACCTGTTCCGAACCAGTGGGCCGGCTATCGAGCAAGCCAAAGAGCGGATAGTTGGCATCTTGGCGGGCAAGGTCACCCACGAACAACAACGACGCGCTGGTGGCCACGAGCAAGCGACGCTCGTCGAAGACCACACCATTGGCCGGAGGGGCGGCACCGTAGGTGGAGACGCCGGCGGCGTCGATCTCGATGTGTCCACCGGTGGGGACGCCGAGCCCCGCCTGCCGCAGCTCTTGGGTCAAGAGCTGCGAGACAAACTGCCCGTCGCGCTGCAGCTCCGAGAGCTCGCGCTGGCGGCGATTGCCCACGAGCACCATCGACAGCACGGCCACCGTGGTGCCCGCGACGACGACGCCGAGGGACAGACCGATGACGGCCTCGATGAGCGTGAAGCCCCGGAGTGAAGCGCGCACTAGTACACCCTCGTCATGGCGTTCAGGGTCCTGGCGGTCGGCGTGGCGGGATACGAGACCGTCACGGTCAGCGTGGTGAAAGGAATGGCCGAAATCAGGCCGGGCAGCGCGTCGCTGCCGTCGACCCATCCGCAGGTGCGTGTGTAGCGGCCCTGTTGGTTCGGCACCGGGTTCTCACTGAGCGCCGTGCACGCTGCCTTGGCGTTGGCGCGCGTCATCGTGCGGTACTCCTCGAGCTTGGCGAGCACGAGCTGCGACGCGATGACGTCGCGGCCGGCGTAGGCGTTGCGCGTGCGGCCATCGGCCAGTGCCGTGAGCACGCCCATAATGACGACGGCGATCATGGCGCCGCCCACCGCGACCTCGAGCATGATGTAGGCGCGGCTGCGCGTTTTCACGTGAGCTCCTAGGGGCAGTTGTAGTCTGGGCCCGCGAGGCTGATGCCGCGACGCAAGGCGCACACCAGACCGTTGCCGTTGTAGAGGATTTGTCGATGGTTGCCGCCCGCCGGTTCGAGCGCGTGGGTGACCGTGAAGAGCGCGTCGTCGTTGGTGTAGTCGCCGGCCACCGCGCCGTCGACGGAGTACGAGCGACCGTTGGGCCTGATGCGCAGCTCGCCCGGTGTGTCGGCGGGGTCATCGGTGAGCGCGAAGGTGACGGAGGGCGACTCCGGCAGCACGCGCTCAATGTTGATCCACGTGCCGGCGCCGGTGTCGATGAGCGGCGCCGTGCCGGGGTTCTCGCAGTCGAAGCTGTTGAGTCGATCCACCTCGAGCGCGTTGCTCACCACGCGCACGCGCACGCAGCGCTTCGAGTACATCGCCTCGGCACGGGCGCGCGCCATCAGGTTGGCGGCCGTTTCGGTTCCGCCGTCGAGCTGCGCGCGGTGGATGATCGGCAGCAAGCTCGGCACCGCGAGGGCCGCGGCGACGCCAAGGATGGCAACGGTGATGGAGACCTCGATGAGGCTGAAGCCGCGCATGCCACCAAGGCTAGCGCAGGAGCGTCGATCTGGCGCACTCAGGCGAGGGGGCGGACCCAATGTAGGAGGTGCTGCGCCATCTCGCGCCAGCGCGCTATGGTTGCCTGGTGCGCGGACCACGGGTGGCACTGGCGTTCGCTGCCCTGGCCTTGCCGGGCTTCGGGCTGGCGGGGCGCGCGGCTTCTCATGCGTTCCCCGACGCCCAGGGCCTCCTTACGCTCGCGGTGGCGACCGGCCATGCGGCCGTCGCCCTCCTCGCCGCGTGGGCGCTCGGGCGCCTCGCCGCTCTCGCGCCTCTGCTTGCGCACCCCGCGGCCGGGGTGCTGGCGCGCGCCCGCATCGTCATCCCGCTGGTCGGCCTCGCGGGGCTCGCGATCCCCTGGCTCCTGCCCCTGGTCACGCTCGCGGCGGTCGCCGCCGACGTGGCCTTCTGGGGCACCGTGGCCGCGGCCTGCCGAGCGCACGCAGGGCTCGCGCTGAGCGGCGCTGCGGTCGCGCTCTTCACCTTCTCGCGCGTGGCCAGCACCGCTGCGTACCTGGATGACGACCTGGTGCGCGACGCGTTCGCGCTGGTCCGTGGTGTTCTCGCACCGCTCGCCGGCCTGCTGCTGGCGCTCACGGTGCTCCGCCTGCGTGCGGGTGCCGCCGACGGTTGACAGACGAGGCGGTGGGGGCCAATGCCCACGAGACGGAGGTCCCGATGACGAGCGGCGCCCGCATGGTTCGAGCACGGCGTGGCACGGCCCTCGAGTGCCGGGGCTGGGTGCAAGAGGCCGCCCTGCGCATGCTCATGAACAACCTCGACCCCGAGGTGGCCGAGCGCCCCGAGGACCTGGTGGTCTACGGCGGGCGCGGCAAGGCGGCGCGCGACTGGCCG
>JADZDP010000101.1 GCA_020850995.1 Deltaproteobacteria bacterium | reverse complement strand
GGAAGCTCGAGCAGCCGCTCGGCGTGGTGGTGCAGTCGTCATCGGCGGCGGGGAAGTCGAGCCTGATGGACGCCGTCCTCGAACTGTGCCCGGCGGAGGAGATGCAGAAGTACTCGGCGATGACGGGCCAGGCGCTCTTCTACATGGCGGGCGCAGACTTGCGGCACAAGGTGCTCGCCGTCGTCGAGGAGGCTGGCGCCGAGCGCGCGAGCTACGCGCTGAAGCTCCTGCAGAGCGAGGGGGAGCTGTCGATCGCCTCGACGGGCAAGGACGAAAAGACCGGCAAGCTCGTGACGCACGAGTACAAGGTGGAGGGGCCGGTGGCGCTCATGCTCACGACGACCTCGGTGGACATGGACGAGGAGCTCCTGAACCGCTGTCTGGTGCTCACGGTGGACGAGGGGCGCGCGCAGACCCGGGCCATCCACGACGCGCAGCGCCGGCGGCACACGCTCGAGGGAGTCATCGGCGCGAAGAAGCACGAGGGCCTCGTGCAGCTCCACCGAAACGCGCAGCGCCTGTTGCGGCCCCTCGCGGTGGTAAACCCATACGCCGACAAGCTCACCTTCCGCGACGACAAGACGCGGCTGCGTCGGGACCACGCGAAGTACCTCGGCCTCATCGACGCCATCGCTCTCTTGCACCAGCACCAGCGGCCGACGAAGAGCGTGCTCGTGTCGGGTCAGCCCGTCGAGTACATCGAGGCCACCCTCGACGACGTGGCGCTCGCCAACAAGCTCGCCCACGCCGTGCTCGGCCGCTCGCTCGACGAGCTGCCGCCCCAGACGCGCGCGTTGCTCGCGAAGCTCAAGGGCTACACGGTGGAGCGCGCCAAGGCCGAGGGCACCGAGGCCGGCGCGGTGCGCTTCTCGCGGCGCGAGGTGAGGGACGCGCTCGTCATCGGTGACACGCAGCTCAAGATCCACCTCGCGCGCCTCGTGGAGCTCGAGCTCGTGCACGCGCACCGCCACGGGCTGCGCGTGCTCTACGAGCTGTGCTGGCGCGGTGAGGGCGCGGACGGCGCGCCGGTGCTGCTCGGCCTCCTGGACGTCGAGCAGTTCAAGTACGACTCCGTGCGGTCGGGGTCCCAGGCGATCCGGTCGGGGGTCGGTCGGGGGTCGGTCGGCCCCCGGTCGGGGGTCGGTCGGCCCCCGGTTGTCGACGAGGAATCCGGCTTGGAGCGCGAACGCGGCGTTCTCGGCCGCGCGCTCGGTGGTCCTGTCGTAACCGAGGCCGCCTGATGCCGCGCAAGGGCGCGCGACGCCCCGTGCGCCCGCTCGGCGATCTCACAGACCCCCACGCCCTCCCCGCCCTCGGCGAGGCCTTCCTCGCCCACATGGCCGCCGTCGGCATGAGCCCACAGACCATCAAGAGCTGCCGCTTCGCGCTCCGCGAATTCTTCGAGTGGCTCAAGGAGCGCGGCGTCGCGCGCCCCGCCGACGTCACGCGCGCCGTGCTGCTGCGCTACCGCGCGCACGTGATGAGCAAGCGCCGCCACGACGACGATCGGCCGCTCGCGCTGCAGTCGCGCATCATGCGCCTTCTGCCCGCGAAGGCCTTCTTCCGCTTCCTCGTCAAAGAGGGCTACCTCGCCTCGAACCCCGCGAGCGATCTCGAGCTGCCCAAGCTCAAGCGCGGCCTGCCGCGCCACGTGCTCTCCGTCGAGGAGACCGAGCAGATCTTGGCCGTCCCGGACACCAAGACCACGCTTGGCCTCAGAGACCGCGCCATCCTCGAGCTGCTCTACTCCTCGGGCCTGCGCCGCTCCGAGCTCATCGCGCTCGCGGTTGATGACGTTGACGCCGGTCGCGGCCTCGTCACCGTGCGCAGCGGCAAGGGCGGCAAGGCCCGCGTGGTGCCTGTCGGCGAGCGCGCGCTTCAGTGGATCCAGCGCTACCTCGACGAGGCCCGCGCCGAGCTCGTCCTCGACGATAGCGACGACGACGGCGCGCTGTTCCTGTCGTCATGGGGCGGCGCGCTCGGACCCAACACGCTCTCGGCGATGGCCAAGCGCTACGTCGACGCCGCCGGCGTCAACAAGGGCAGCTGCCACCTGTTCCGCCACACCATGGCGACGCAGATGCTCGAGCACGGCGCCGACGTGCGCTTCATCCAGGAGATGCTCGGGCACGCGCTCCTCGAGACCACGCAGATCTACACGAAGGTCAGCGTGCTCAAGCTCAAGGAGGTGCACGCGCGCACCCACCCCGCGAGCCGGCCGCGGCCGCCCCATGACGACGACGACAGCGCCTCCTCTTAGCTGCTGATCTGGCGGCGCGAACGGAGCCAGCCGGTCAGGCTGGCGCTCGCGCCGCCCCTCCATGGAACCGGAAGCCCGCGCGCGAGCGCGGGCCTCGCCTCTCGGCGCGTCATCCGGCGGCTTGAGCTCGCACGAGGCCGCGCCCTCCGCGGCGGCGCGGCGCGACCGCTGCTTGCTTCGTGCAGCTCCGCGCCCTCGCGCTGCAGCGGGCGTGACGCGCTCTGTAGTGAAGTATCGCGCGCGATCTCCTCCTCCGCCGTCCCCGGGGTGGGCGGGCCGGTCCTGCGGTGCGAAGGCGCCGGGAAGCGAATGGCTTGCACAGGCGACACGCGAAGCGTGTCCCCGGAGCGAAGCGGAGGGGCGGTGCGCCTGTGCTCCATTCGCGGCGGCGACGGAGCCCTCACGTGCACGTTGGGGGAGGGGGCGGCGGTACCCGCGCTATGCTCGCGGTCGTGAAGCTCTTGGCCGCGCTCGTCTCGATCACGCTCCTGGCCGCGCCCGAGGTGGCGGCGAGC
>JADZDP010000100.1 GCA_020850995.1 Deltaproteobacteria bacterium | reverse complement strand
GCGATCCATCGTCGCTGGCGGCGTCGCGTCCTCGGTCCGTGGCGACGGCCACGGCCCTGCGGGGCTCCTTGCCATCGACGCGCCTCGCTCGCGATCACCGATCGACTTGTCCGTTCGCGGGCCCTTAGCTCCGCTTGAGGCACGCCTCGACCAAGCTGGCGAACAGCGGGTGCGGCTTCCACGGCCGGCTCAGGAACTCGGGGTGGAACTGGCAGCCGATGAAATGCGGGTGGTTCGGCAGCTCGATCATCTCGACCAGCTCACCGTCGGGCGACAGCCCCGAGAACACCATGCCCATGTCTTGCAGTTGGCTGCGGTAGGCGTTGTTGACCTCGAAGCGATGCCGGTGGCGTTCGCGCACCTCGTCGACGCCGTACACGCGCCGCGCCAAGGTGCTCTGCTTGAGCACGCACGGGTAGGCGCCGAGGCGCATGGACGCGCCTTTCCTCGACACGCTCTTTTGGTGCTCCATCATGTGGATCACCTTGTCGGGCGCGTCGGGCGAGAACTCCTCGCTGGTGGCGCCGGTGATGCCGCAGACGTTGCGCGCGAACTCGATGACGGCGATCTGCAGGCCGAGGCAGATGCCGAAGAAAGGCAGCTTTTGCTCGCGTGCGAAGCGCACGGCCGCGATCTTGCCCGCGGTGCCACGCTCGCCGAAGCCGCCGGGGACCAGGATGCCGTCGCAGCCCTTGAGCGCGTCATCGGCGCCCTTGACCTCGATCTCCTCGGCGTCGATGTGCTTGAGCGTGACCCGCGCCTTGTGCGCGATGCCGGCGTGGGCCATGGCCTCGTTGATCGACTTGTAGCTCTCTTTGAGGTCGACGTACTTGCCGACGATGCCGATGGTGACCTCGCGCTGCGGGTTCTTGGTGGCGTCGACGATCTTCTCCCAGCGCTCCAGGCGCGGCGCGCGGCTCCAGATGTTCAACAGCTCGGTGATCTTGTCGTCGAGCCCCTCGGCGCGCAGGTACTGCGGCACCTCGTAGATGGTCTCGAGGTCGGGGCAGCTCACCACCGCCTCCACACTCACGTTGCAGAACAGCGCGATCTTCTGCTTCATCTCGCGCGGCACCGCCACGTCGGCGCGCAGCACCAGCACGTCGGGCTGGATGCCGATGGAGAGCAGCTCTTTCACCGAGTGCTGGGTGGGCTTGCTCTTCAGCTCGCCGGCGCTCTTGATGTACGGCACGTACGAGCAATGCACGGCGAGCGCGTTCTCGGCGCCCTCCTCGGCCTTGAGCTGGCGCACCGTCTCCAAGAAGGGGAGCGACTCGATGTCGCCCACGGTGCCGCCGATCTCGACGATGATCAGGTCGTGCCCCTGGGCGCACGCGCGGATGGCGCGCTTGATCTCGTCGGTGACGTGGGGGATGACCTGCACGGTCTTGCCGAGGTAGTCGCCGCGCCGCTCGGCCTCGAGCACGCGCGAATAGATCTGGCCGGCCGACACCGAGTTGAGCCGCGACAGCGTGGCCGAGGTGAAGCGCTCGTAGTGCCCGAGGTCGAGGTCGGTCTCGGCACCGTCGTCGGTGACGAAGACCTCGCCATGCTGAAACGGGCTCATGGTGCCCGGATCGACGTTCAAGTACGGGTCGAGCTTGAGGACGGTGATGTCGAGCCCGCGATTCTCGAGCAGGGCGCCGATGGACGACGCCGTGATGCCCTTGCCGAGACTGCTGACCACGCCACCGGTCACGAAGATGTACTTGGTCTTCCGTGGTGCCATGGACCACCTCGGTCCCACACGAGGAGAGAGGCGTCAACCGGCCGGAGCGGTGATCACCACGCGCCCATGGCGTGGTAGCCGGCGTCGACGTAGAGCGTGGCGCCGGTGACGTTGGTCGACAGCTCCGAGCACAGGTAGAGCACGGTCTTGGCGACGTCGTCGGGATCGATGGGGCGGCGCAGCGGCGACTTGACCGCGGTGTCGTCGATCATCTTGCCGATGTTGCCGATGCTGCGCGCGGCGCGCGACGCGTAGGGACCCGCCGACACGATGTTGACGCGATGCCCATGCTCGCCCGCGAACCACGCGAGCTGCCGCGCGTCGGCCTCGAGCGCTGCCTTGGCCGACGACATGCCGCCGCCATAGAAGGGCACGGCTCGCACCGACGCCAAGTACGAGAGCCCCACGACGCTGCCGTTCCGCCCACGCATGAGCGGCTCGGCGGCGTGGTAGAGCGCGGTCAGCGAGTACGACGACACGCTCTGCGCCGTCAGGTAGCCCTGGCGGCTCACCTCGGGCAGCGGCTTGGCGATCTCGGGTGAGAAGGCCACCGAGTGGATCAGGATGTCGACGTGCGGCGACAGCTCGCGCACCTTGGCCATGCAGCCGGCGATGGAGACGTCGCCCTCGTAGCCCTTCTCCTCGCGCTGGGCGGCGGGGATGTCGGCCAGGGTGTCGCACGCCACGTCGCAGCCGAGGAGCGCCTTGACCTTGAGCTCGCCGCGCCCGTAGGGCAGCACGCGGCTCTCGGCGCTCTTGTCGCGGTTGAGGAAGCGCTCGACGATGGAGACCACGCGCGGGTGGCTCGCGAGGATCAGGTCGGCCCCCGCGGCCTGCAGGTACTTGGCGATGTGCCAGGCGAAGCCGACATCGTCGGCGACGCCGGTGACCAACGCGACCTTTCCAGACAAGTCGACCGGGATCATGGAGCTTCCTTCCGCACGCGAAGCCGGGCGCTTGATAGAGGAGCGCCGCCGTGGGGACAACAGGAACTTGACGACGTCGCAGCGCCGGGGGGAGCCTAGGGCTGTGCGCCCTTCCCCCTGCCCCGCCCCCGCGCCGCGCTTTTGGCGCGGACCGTCCCGCTGGACGGTGCCGTTCACGGTGCCATTGGTCGTCGCGCTCGGCGGGTTGATCGGGTCAGCGCTCGCGGCGCTGCCCGCCGCGGCCGACGACGGCGGCGCCGCGCTGCCGAACATCTATGGACAGGCCGGCCTGGTGCGCACCACCAACGCCAAGCCGCGGCCAAGCCTGTCGGTGGCCGGTACCACGCAGGCCTTCTTCACGTACTACCCCGACTTCCTCGTCGACGGCGCCGCCGACGCCGACGCGCTGGCAGGCGCGCAGGTGGCGGGGGGCGTGGGGTTCTTCGATGTGTTCGAGCTCGCCATCGCCACCCGCGCCGCCAGCAACGCCAACGCGGCGCGGGGCGCGTCGACCTTCTCCGTGGGCGACCTCTACCCCTCCCTCAAGACCGGCATGGCCTTCGCGCCCGTGGCCCTCGCCCTCGACCTGCGCGCCCACCTGCCAACCCGCTTCGATGCCGCTGGCGTCGACTTCACCAACGCCGCCGTCACGGGCCAGGGATTGTTCACGCTCGACCTCAGCGGCTCGGGCGTCCCGCTGCGCTCGAACCTGAGCGCGGGCTACGTGTTCCAGGCGGGGAAGATCGCGGCCGGCATCGCCGAGGGCCAGGGCACCTTCGAGGACAACCCGAACTTTTACGACGGCATCGACGGGGCGCTCGTGGCGCTCACCACCGATCAGTGGTTCTACGACCAGGTCATCGCCGGGCTCTCGCTCGAGGTGCCGCTGCCGATCGTCACCCCCTACGTCGAGGCCTGGTACCAAACGGCCATCGGCGTGCCCGACAACCGCGGCAAGAACGCCGGCGCCTACGACTATGTCGGCGATGCCCACGTCATCGTCACTCCCGGCGCGCGGGTACGCTTCGGCGATGCTGTCGCCCTCGATCTTGGCGCCGACATCGGCCTCACCGGCAACGGCGGCTTCGGCGCCCCGGCGCTGGCGCAGGTGGTCGAGGGCACGCCGCTCAACCCGCTGTGGCTGGCGCGCGTGGGGCTCACGCTCCAGCTCGACCCGAACGCGGCCCGACCCGCGGCGGCCGCGCGCGCCACCGAGCTCGGCCAGCTGCGCGGTTGCATCGTCGACCAAAACGGCAGCCCCGTGGTGGGCGCCGTGGCCGAGGGCGCGGCGCTCTTGGGCGCGCGCCTGGTCACCGACGAGAGCGGCTGCTTCACCACGCCGCCCCTGGCAGTTGGCGAGGTGCAGCTCTTGGTCTCGCACCCGCTCGCCTCGCAAAAGCTGCCCGTCGGTGGCGTGCTGGTGGCCAACGAGGTGCTGCAAGCGCAGCTCAAGCTCGCGCTCATCGTGGCCGCGAAGCCGGTGCCCACGGCGGCGGGTGGCGCGCCGGCGCCCGCGCGCGTGGCCGGCTTCGTCACCAACAAGGATGACGTCGCCATCGACGCCGACATCGAGGTGTGGGACGCGCGCGGCTTGGCGGCGCCCAAGAAGACCGAGGGCGGCGCGTTCGAGCTGGAGATCGGGTCCGGCGCGGCCATCGTGGTCGCGCGCGCCGAGGGCTACCTGGCCTCGGGGGCGCAGGTCCACGTCGATGCGGGTGAGCGCGACTTCGTGACGCTGGCGCTCAAGAAGGCGCCCAAGAAGCGCAACGTCACCCTCGAGAAGGATCAGATCTCCAAGGCCAACAAGGTGCCCTTCGAGGCCAAGCGCGCGCGCCTGCAGAACACCGCCGTGTTCCTCCTCGACGAGGTGGTCGACGTGCTGCTGCAGAACCCCAAGCTGCGCGTGCGTATCGAGGTCTACAGCGAGCCAGCCACCGTCGAGACGGAGAGCCAGAAGCTCGCCGACGACCGCGCCGCGGCGGTGGCCGACTATCTCGTGGAGCACGGCGTGTGGCCCTCGCGCCTCGAGACCAAGGGCATCCCGCTCGCCGCCGCCGAGGCCGACAAGGGCAGGCGCACCGAGTTCGTGATCATCCCGTGAGCGATGCGCTGCTACATCGGTGTGGGGCGAGGTGCGACCGGGCGCTCGACGCGCATGGATCGGCGCCCTCGCTGGCGCGTTGGCAGGAGCGGCGGAGTAGCCTCGTGACCGGGTGGTGCGGCGATGAGCGGTCCTGAACGTACCGTGATGTTTCAGCTGCCGAGCATGCTCGCAGGCAAGCTCGCATGCGTCGCCGGCACGCTGGCGGGTCGCTCGTGGGAGCTGTCCGCCGGCACCTTCGTCATCGGCCGCAACGACAGCTGCGATCTCGCGCTCACCGCCGAGCCCGGCGTCTCGAAGGTCCACTGCAAGCTGGTGGCCGAGGGCGAGCACTACCTCTTGGTCGACTGCGAGAGCAGGAACGGCACCATCGTCAACGGGGCGCCCGTGCAGCGCGTCAAGATGCGCGACGGCGACGAGATCCGCATCTGCGGCTGCGTGCTGCGCTTCGCGCAGACGGGTGGCGACACGCAGGTGCGGGTGCGCAACGCCGATGCGCCCATCATCGGCGACGAAGGCGAGGCGGCGCCCGCTGTTGCCATGGCCCGCGCTCCCGAGCCGCCGATGATCCTGCCGACGGACGCCCTCGCCGTCGTCGAGCCCTCGGAGTCGCCGGCGCCGCCGCCGCCGCCCGCGCCGCGCCGTTCCCGCGGCCGCACCTTGGTCGCCTGGTACGCGAGCGGCCTCGCGGGCAGCCTCTTGTTTGGCGGCACCGCGTCGGCAGTGATCTTCTCCGGCACCCGCGTCGACGAGCAGGTCGCGGTGCGGCCGGATCTCCCCGGCGCCGCCGACAAGCCCGCCGATCACCCCTCGGACAAGCCCGCCGATCCCGCCGCGGACGCCGACAAGCCCGCCACCGACAAGCCCGCCACCGACACGCCCACCGACGCGCCCACCGACCAGGCCGCCGCCGCCGACAAGCCCGCCGCCGCCGTGCCGGGCGCTGCCGACGGCGCCGCGCCGGCGGTGCCCGCGCTCGATCCCCTGGCGGTCAAGCCCGTCGCCGAGGCCGACAAGCCGCCGGTCGACGAGGACGCGCCCGACAAGCCCGTGGAGGCCGCGCCCGCACCGCCGCCCGCGCCGCCCAGGGACGAAGAGCGTCGTCGCCCGCGCCCGCGCCGCGAGGAGAGCGCCGCCGAGCCCGCCAGCGAGCCCACCGAGGGCACCGCCAAGCTGTTCGCGGCCACAGTGGAGGGGGGCAAGGGCGAGACGCTCAAGACCCGCGGCGGGAAGGTCAAGTCGGTCGAGGCCGCCGACGGTGACGCGGTCGAGCGCGGCAAGGTGCTCATCACCTTCGATGCCGGCGGCAACGAAGACGACCTCAGCACGCTCCAGGAGCGCATCGCTTCGCTCGAGGGCATCGACGACGACGAGGCGCGCCGCCAGCTGCGCGACGCGCGCCAGCGCCTGGAGGCGTTGCAGGCGGCGTCGAAGAGCGTGCCGGTCGTGGCGGGCATGAGCGGCAAGCTCTCGGGCTTCGCGGTCGCCGTGGGCGACCTGCTCAAGCCAAACCAGGTGGTGGGCCACGTCAGCGAGGCGGGGGCGGCCAAGCGGGTGCGCGTCACCGTCGATCGCGCGACGCGGGTCAAGCGCGGCGACAGCGCCACCTTGGTGCTCCGGGGCGGCAGCGAGGCGACCGGCACGGTCAGCTCGACGAAGGGGCGCACGGTCGTCATCGACACCGGAGACACGCCGGCCGAGAACGTCGAGAGCGTGCGCTTCTGACCTGAACCCACACCGACGATCGCGCGCGAGGCTGTTCGCTGGCCCGCGCGTCGTGGGGCGCGTGCTAGGGTGACGGGGCGAGGGCCGGCACCATGGAGCTCAACGACATCCTCACGGTCGCGATCAAGGGCAGCGCGTCCGACATCCACCTGAAGGCCGGCCTGCCGCCAATGTTCCGCATCGACGGCTCGTTGGTGCCCCTCAAAGACGCCAAGCGCCTCTCGCCCGAGGACATCGGGCGCATGGCCTTCTCCATCATGAACAACTTCCAGAAGGAGAAGTTCAAGGACGACAGCGAGATCGACCTCGCCTACGGCGTGCCCGGCCTCGGCCGCTTCCGCGTCAACGTCTTCATGCAGCGCGGCACCGTGGGCATCGTCTTCCGCGTCATCCCGTTCAAGATTCTCACCATCGAGCAGCTCAACCTGCCGAAGACGCTCGAGAAGATCGCCACCGAGGAGCGCGGGCTCATCCTGGTCACCGGCACCACCGGCTCCGGTAAGTCGACCACGCTGGCCGCGATGATCGACCACATCAACACCAACCGTACCGCGCACATCATCACGGTCGAGGACCCCATCGAGTTCCTCATCCGCGACAAGCGCAGCATCGTGAACCAGCGCGAGGTCGGCGTCGACACCAAGAGCTTCACGCGCGCGCTGCGCTCGGCCCTGCGCGAAGACCCCGACGTCATCCTGGTCGGCGAGATGCGCGATCTCGAGACCATCGAGATCGCCATGACCGCCGCCGAAACCGGCCACCTGGTGTTGTCCACGCTGCACACGCTGGACGCGCCTGAGACCATCACCCGTATCGTGGCCGCCTTCCCGCCCTACCAACAGAAGCAGGTGCGCCTGCAGCTCGGCTCCATCTTGAAGGCCGTCATCTCGCAGCGCCTGGTGCCGCGCGCCGACGGGCGCGGCCGCGTGGCCGCCATCGAGGTCATGCGCGCCACCGCGCGCGTCAAGGAGCTCATCGAGGACAAGGACCGCACCAAGGAGCTGCATGACGCCATCGCGCAGGGCGTGACCTCGTACGGCATGCAGACCTTCGACCAGTCCTTGATGTTTCTCCTGTCAAACCAGCTGATCACCTACGAGGAGGCGCTGCGCCAGGCCACCAACCCCGACGACTTCGCGCTGCGGGTCAGCGGCATCGGCGGCACCTCCGACAGCCAGTGGGACCAGTTCGACGCCAACAGCGGCGGCGTGCGCCCCGGCATGCGCCCGGAGCAGATGCAGAACCACCCGGGCCACGCCGTCCAGCAGCCGGGGGCGCCCGGGGGGCCCATGTACACGCCAGGGATCCCCCACCCCGCGCAGGCGGCGGCGCGACCCATCAGCCAGGCCGGGCAGCCCCCGGTCCAGTCGCCGCCGCAGCAGCGGGCCGCGCCCAACCCCTTCGCGCCGCCCGCGCAGCAGCCGACCCGTCCTGCCCAGCCGGCCCAGCCTGCCCAGCCGGCCCAGCAGCAGGGCGGACCCAAGCCCGACGACGACTTCCAGATCGAGCGCTTCTAAGGGCCCGCGAATGGACAAGTCGATCGGTGATCGCGAGCGAGGCGCGTCGATGGCAAGGAGCCCCGCAGGGCCGTGG